>NZ_CBCPLW010000016.1:0-117382 GCF_965119515.1 Aeromonas sp. Marseille-Q7275 | reverse complement strand
CTGGATGATATGGCGAACAACCGCAGAACCGATAAAACCGGCACCACCAGTCACAAGGATTTTCATTGAAAGGTTCCTGATTTCAATATAACGAAATGAAAAGGCAAGATTTTTTATTTTACTACCGGGTGTACGAGCGTGACTTCGCTTCATTTTTCACTTTACGTATAAAAAACGCGCAGCCATGGTGACCATTGGTCGTAACATGATGAAGGAATATAAAGCAGGCTAAAGTTTGATTTCTCTTGCTACAAAAGAAATCAATATCGCCCAAACGACATGATTCTCATTGCAAAATGAACTTGTGATAATCGTTAAAAACAAGATTAAGACCGGCAAAAAATTACGCTACCGCCCTTGAGTTACAGCTCCCAATACGCTGCTTTTTAACCTGATTGTGCGCGCTGTTGGTCATCATATCCTCCAGCTTCTTGTTTTACTTGATGTTTGACAATGGCGTCACATCACATTGCTCACCAGGCATTACTGGCGCCTGCATTGCCCACATCTTGGGCAGTTAACCCGATTTTGGGCCAGATTCTATCTCGTTTGACCCGGGGATGAACAGTCAAAACATCACAGGCTAGATGCCCACAACGGACTCATTTATGTCTTTTTAGTTATTGTTAACACTCCACCAAAGAACCCTAAGCCCAACAATGAGAGACATAGCCTTACCTGACCGTTGCTATTATAGAAGAGAAAAATCACTTGTTTTCAAATTCTTACAAACGATCTGAGTGGACGCGACATCAGAGCCAAGATTGTGTTGCCAGGCATGGTCTCCACGCGGTAATCCGCCTAAAGCATGAGGATTTCTCGGTCCCGGCCCGTGCGATAGGAACGGTCGCAACCCCTGATACTGAAGTGCTGGGTGAGCCCCAGGTTGCCGATAGCTTTGGTTGAGGGGTCATGGATCAGCCTGGTCACGGAGTGAGGCGGGGCGATGACAATAAAGGCAGGCACGATTCAGTCCCGATACAGGGGGGTTATGTAGGATCCACGTTGACTCTCCCCCTTAGACACCCTCTAATTGACAGCCTGGACCCTTATCATCATGCATCTTATGAAAATCCTACTGGTCGAAGACGACAAGCTGCTCAATCATCACCTCACCACGCTGTTGACCGAGGCCCAGAATCAAGTCCACAGCACCGACAGTGCCCAGGTGGCACTGCACTATGCGGCCGACTACCCCATCGATGTGGGCATCATCGATCTGGGCCTGCCTGACATGGACGGTCTGCAGCTCATCAGCCGGCTGCGCGAGCAGCAGATCCCCTTCCCCATCATAGTCCTGACGGCCCGGGGCAACTGGCAAGACAAGGTGGAAGGTCTGGAGGCCGGCGCAGACGACTATCTGGTCAAGCCCTTCCAGAAAGACGAGCTGCTCGCCCGCCTCAATGCCCTGGTGCGTCGCAGCGCCGGTTTCATCTCCCCCAGGGTAAAGGCCGGTGACTACGAGCTGGATCTCTCCCGCAAGGAGCTCACAGTCGCCGGCGAAGTCACTGTGCTCACCAGTTTCGAGTATCTGATCCTGGAATACCTGATGCGCAACGCCCGCCAGGTAGTTTCCAAGCAGCAGCTGCTGGATCAGCTCTATGGCGATGGCGAAGGGGATCCGAACACCATAGAGGTGATGGTGAGCCGACTGCGCAAGAAGCTGGATCCGGAAGGGGTCATTGCCCCCATCTCCACCATCCGTCGTCAGGGTTACATCTTCAACCTCTCCTGCAGCTGATGCCCCGTTTCATGCTGCACCCCATGCAACTGATCCGCCGCTCGCTGCACCTCAAGCTGATGCTGAGCGCCATGCTGGTCATCGCGCTCATCATGACCTTCTCCGTCTATATCCTCTATCTTGGCCACGCCGAGGAGCAGGCGCAGAAAGCCAGCATCCGCATGCAGGAGAATCTCTCCAAGCTCTTCTCCTCCAAGCAGCCCGATCCCCATGCCATCACGGATCTCGGCAACATCACCCCGGATGCCATCGACCCCAATCTCGACACCCTGATCTGCCGCTCCGACGGTGAGCTGAGCTGGTCCAGCCTGCACATGCCGGAGGTGATCACCATCAAGGAGACCATCTGTCGGGATCTGATGAAATACCTTGGCGGCCTGGATCAGGACTATTTCTTCAAGCTGCACACCATCAAGAACGGCGAGAGCTACTTCATCTACAGCCTGCGCTTTCTGCGCAACCACGGCGACGGCCCCACCACCTACTACGTGGTCATGGTCGATTCCGCCAAGCGTTACCAGGCCCAGACCAGAGAGTATCTCTACCGCTGCATTCGTCAGGCGCTGCTCTCCTATTGCCTGCTCGGGGCCCTGCTGCTGCTGACCAGCTTCTGGAGTCTCTCCTCCCTGCGCACCATGGCGCGGCAGATTGACGAGATCCGCGCAGGCTCGCGGGAGTCGCTCTCCAACGACTACGAGCGGGAGCTGACACCGCTGACCGAGTCGGTCAACCAGCTGCTGGAAAACGAGCGCCAGCAGACCCAGCGTTACCAGCACGCCCTGAACGATCTGGCCCACAGCCTGAAAACTCGGCTGGCGCTCATCCAGATCACCGCCCAGGAGCTCAAGCTCGGCCACGATATCCATGACAACATCAGTGAGCAGATCACCACCATGGATCAGATCATCCAGTACCAGCTGCGCCGTGCCGTCACCGGGCGAAAACGCCTTGCCAGCAAGGGTACCGAGCCGGTGCCCCTCATCGAGAAGCTACTGGCCAGCCTTACCAAGGTCTACCGCCACAAGAAGCTGCAAACCGGCTTCCAGTTTGATGACGATGTCTTCTTTCACGGTGAACAGGGCGACCTGATGGAGCTGATGGGCAACCTGCTCGACAACGCCTGCAAGTTCGCCATCAGCGAGATCCAGGTAAGGGTCAACCGCCAGGGCAGCGGCCTGCTCATCGTGGTGGAAGACGACGGCCCCGGCATAGACCCCGGCAAGTCGCAGCAGATCTTCCAGCGCGGCGTGCGGGCGGACAGCTCCCCCGGCCAGGGGATAGGGCTAGCGGTGGTGACCGAAATCGTGCACAGCTATGGCGGCAAGATCCGGGTGGACGAGTCACCACTCGGCGGCGCCAGATTCCATATCACCCTCCCCTGATACCGCGATACGGGCCCATGCCATGGGCCTTCCTTCTCCATGCAGACTCTGCCCTGCCTGGATCCAGCAGCTTGCAGATCCTTCCATCATTCTCAGACCACTTTATGAGGGTTCACCGGCTCTGCCACATCCTCCTGGATACGGCGTCGCCTATGGTTCCCTCATAGGGGGGATGCCACGACATCAGGTGGACAGACATAAAAAAACCGGCCGCAAGGGCCGGTGAAACAGTTCAGGCTTGTCAGGTGACAATTCGCACCCAGCGGATGAAGACAGCTTCCAATTCCCTATGAAACCCTGTCCTCTTGAGTACGTGATGTCACTCTACGCCAGGGTCACTGAATCGGGACTGAACCATTTGCGCATTCTTTATCCGCCTCAGAGGCGGATCCCGAGGGACTGGCGCAGATAGGCCCCCGCCCCCAGCAGGCCGGGTCCCTCATGGGTGATGAGGAACACCGGAATCTCTTTGAGATAAGGCTTGAAGCGCCCCTTGTCCTCGAAGGCGACCCGAAAACCTGAGCCGATGAAGAACTCCTGGAAGCGGGGCACTATGCCGCCTGCGATGTAGACGCCGCCGAAGGTGCCCATGTTGAGGGCCAGGTTGCCGGCAAAGCGGCCCATCAGCACGCAGAACAGGCTCAGGGTGCGGCGGCAATCGAGGCAATCCCCCGCCAGCGCCCGCTCTGTGATGTCCTTGGGGGCAAAGGGCTCGGGTTCACGGCCATCGGATTTGACCAGGCCGCGATAGAGATTGACCAGTCCAGGGCCCGAGAGGAAACGTTCCGCCGACACATGGCCCAGTTCGCCACGCATCACCTGCAGCACCGCATCTTCCTCTTCCGTGTTGGCGGCGAAGTCCACGTGGCCGCCCTCCCCCGGCAGACTGAGCCACTGCTCGCCGGCCTGCACCAGGTGCGCCACCCCAAGGCCGGTGCCTGCGCCATAGATGGCGATGGGCTTGCCGGCCACAGGCGCCGCGCCCCCCAGCTGGATGCGGTCACTCTCACCGAGCACGGGCACCGCCATGGAGACGGCGGTGAAATCGTTGATCACCTGCAGGCGATCCAGGCCGAGGTTGGTCTGCATCTCGCGGATGGAGAACTCCCAGCTGTGGTTGGTCATGGCGACCCAGTCACCGTTGATGGGACAGGCGATGGCGATGCAGGCCTCGCCCACCTTGACGCCATGCTCCTCCAGATAGAGGCGCACCACGGCCTCGAGGCTCGAGTGGGCCAGCCCGGAATAGGTCTTTGCCTGGGAAATGGCGCCGGTCGCCAGCTCGCAGAGGGCCAGCCGGGCATTGGTACCGCCTACGTCGCCCACCAGCGCATGGGTATGCTGCATAACAAACTCCTTCGTTACCGACTCGGGGCGGCCCTTACCGTCCCGACATAATTATTTGGTTGCAATACTACCCGAGCCCCTTCCCTTGCGGCGCGTCGGATGAATGCAACTGTGCGCCCGCTCACAGTGTTGTTGCTTTGCAACATTTGTAAGCGTTTTCAAGGGACAGATGGAAGTTTGTAACCAAAAGCACGAAATAATTAGACATGAGTCATACTTTGTAGGGACGAGATTAGTTCCGATAAGCGCTTGTCTTGTATAGTCATCAAGTAGATTGGAAACCTGCTTGAGCTGTGAATTTAGTGCACAGACACTGAAGTTAAATTACAAAAATGCCTGGTGGTAATGATGAATACCCTCGATAAAATTACGAACAATTTGGAAAGTTTCAGTAAATCAGAGCGTAAGGTGGCTGAAGTGATCCTGGCGTCGCCCCAGACCGCCATTCACTCCAGCATTGCCACCCTCGCCAAGCTGGCCGATGTCAGCGAACCGACCGTCAATCGCTTCTGCCGTCGTCTCGATACCAAGGGCTTCCCCGACTTCAAGTTGCACCTGGCCCAGAGCCTGGCCAACGGCACCCCCTATGTGAACCGCCACGTGGAAGCGGAAGACGGGCCCGACACCTATACCGCCAAGATCTTCGAATCCACCATGGCCTGCCTCGATGCCGCCAAGAACAGCCTGGACATCTCCGCCATCAACCGCTGCGTCGACATCCTGACCCAGTCCAAGAAGATCAGCTTCTTCGGCCTCGGCGCCTCTTCCGCCGTGGCCCGGGATGCCCAGAACAAGTTCTTCCGCTTCAACATCCCCGTGGTGAGTTTCGACGACATCGTCATGATGCGCATGAGCTGCATCAACAGCAGCGAAGGGGATGTGGTGGTGCTGATCTCCCACACCGGCCGCACCAAGGCGCTGGTGGAAATCGCGGCCCTGGCCCGTGAAAACGATGCCACCGTCATCGGCATGACCGCCAAGGATTCCCCCCTGGCCCGCGAGTGCAACCTGGTGCTCTCCATGGACGTGCCGGAAGACACCGACGTCTACATGCCCATGGCGTCGCGCATCGCCCAGCTCGCCCTGGTGGACGTGCTGGCAACCGGCTTCACCCTGCGCCGTGGCATGAAATTTCGCGAAAACCTGAAGAAAGTCAAAGAAGGTTTGCGCGAATCCCGCTTTGATACCCCGCATAATTCCTGAATCATTCGGGGGTCCGCCCCCGACTGTCTATGCCACCGGGCTTGGTGTAGTATCGTAATTTAATAACACAAGGCCACTCAGATGGCCTGCAAGCAGGCGCCATGCCACATGCTTGACGGGGCAGTATTTCAAGTCATATCAACTTCACATCGGAGTCTTTCATGCCAAGACGTACAAAGATTGTAACCACACTCGGTCCGGCGACCGATCGCGACGGCATCCTCGAGGGGATCATTCGCGCCGGGGCCGACATGGTGCGGATGAACTTCTCTCACGGCACTCCTGAAGATCATATCCTGCGCGCCAACCAGGTGCGTGAAATCGCCGCCAAGCTGGGCCGTCATGTGGCCATCATGGGGGACCTGCAAGGCCCCAAGATCCGCGTTTCCACCTTCAAGGATGGCAAGGTCTATCTCGCCATCGGTGACAAGTTCATCCTCGATGCCGACCTCGGCAAGGGCGAAGGCTGCCAGGAGCAGGTCGGCATCGACTACAAGAGCCTGCCAAACGACGTGGTGGCCGGCGACATCCTGTTGCTGGACGATGGTCGCGTGCAACTGAAAGTCGAACAGGTCGAAGGCACCCGCATCCACACCACAGTGACGGTGGCGGGCCCCCTCTCCAACAACAAGGGCATCAACAAGAAAGGGGGCGGCCTCTCCGCACCGGCCCTGACCGAGAAGGACAAGGAAGACATCAAGACCGCCGCCCGCATGAACGTGGACTACCTGGCGGTCTCCTTCCCCCGCAGCGGCGATGATCTGCGCTACGCCCGCGAGCTGGCCCGCGAAGCCGGCTCCAACGCCAAGATAGTGGCCAAGGTCGAGCGCGCCGAGACCGTTGCCAGCGACGAGGCGATGGAAGACATCATCCTCGGCTCCGACGCCGTCATGGTGGCCCGGGGGGATCTCGGCGTCGAGATAGGCGACCCCGAGCTGGTGGGCGTGCAGAAGAAGCTGATTCGCCACTCCCGCCGCCTGAACCGCGTGGTCATCACCGCGACCCAGATGATGGAGTCCATGATCAACGCGCCGCTGCCGACCCGTGCCGAAGTCATGGACGTGGCCAACGCCGTGCTGGACGGTACAGATGCTGTGATGCTCTCCGCCGAGACCGCCGCCGGCCAGTTCCCCATCGAGACGGTCACCTCCATGGCCAGCGTCTGCGTGGGCGCCGAGAAACACCCTAGCCTGAACGTCTCCAACCACCGCATGAGCTACACCTTCACCTCGGTGGAAGAGGCCGTGGCCATGTCCACCATGTATGCCGCCAACCACCTGGAAGGGGTCAAGGCGATAGTGGCACTGACCGAGTCCGGCACCACACCGCTGCTGATGTCCCGCATCAGCTCCGGCCTGCCGATCTTCGCCATGTCCCCCCACAACAAGACGCTGGCCTGGACCAACCTCTATCGCGGCGTCACCCCTGTGCTGTTCGACGGGGACGAGAGCAAACCTGTCTACGAGGTGTGCCGCGAGGCACTGGACGTGCTCAAGGCCAAGGGCCTGGTCCAGAGCGGCGACATGGTGCTGCTGACCCACGGCGACAAGATGGAAACCGTGGGCAGTACCAACACCTGCAAGGTGATGATGGTCGAGTAATTTCCCTTCACTGGCACCAAAAACGGCTCCCGCGGGAGCCGTTTTTTTTATGGCGAAACTGCCGCCTCAGCCGCGAAACAGCGCCACCTTGTCGCCATCCTGCAGGCTGCCGGCGCCGCGCACCACCACCCTGTCCCCCTGCTTGAGGGCGCCGCTCACCGCCACCTGCCGGCTGTCGCCGAACAGCACTGTGACCGGCACCCGGTTCACGGTCAGCGCCTCGCCGTGCTGCTCCACCTGATAGACCACGCTCCCCTCGGTGCCGAGCACCAGGGCATCCCGTGGCAGCAGCATGGTCTGCTGCTCTCCCAGGGGCAACGCCACCCGCACCGGCGAGCCTATGATGAAGCGGCCCGGCTCTGGCCTGAGGCGCAGCTCGATAAGGCGCGACTTGGGATCGGCGCTCGCCGCCCGCTGGTAATAGACGGCGTGGCCGCTGAGCTGCTCCCCTTCCACCCGCAACCTGGCCTTTGCTTCCAGCTGGCTGGCCCAGACGATGGGTGCCCGCAGCCGGATGTCAGGCTGCGCCGGGTTGACCAGCTCCAGCGCCCGCTCGCCCGCGTCCACGTGCTCCCCCGGCTGGATGAAGTGCTCGTTCACCACACCGTCGAAGGGGGCGAAGATGTGGGTCCTTTGCAACTGCGCCTCGATCTGGCGCACCTGTACCCGGGCCAGCTGCTCGGCCAGCTCCGCCTGCTCCACGTCATAGCGCGCCTTGTCGTACTGGCTCTGGGAGGCACTCTTCTGCTGGTGCAACCGATCCAGGCGCTGGAACTCGGCGCGGGCGTAGCGCAGGTTGCTCGCCTCTCTCGCCTGCTCGGCCCGGGACTGCTCCAGGGAGAGGCGCAGGGTCGCGCTGTCCAGGCGCAGCAGCTCGTCCCCCGCCTTCACCCGGCTGCCGAACTCGGCAATCCACTCCACCCGGCCACTCACCTCGGCGCTGAGCGCCGCCTGCTGGCGGCTCGCCACAGTGCCGCTGACCCAGATGCTGGCCCCCGCCTCCCCCTGGGTTACATCCGCCAGGGTCACCATCTTGTCTTGTGCCAGCGCGGGCAGCCCCCCTGCCAGCAGCAGGGCCCCCACCATCATCCTTGTGAATATATGCGTCATCGATAAGCTCCTAGCTCAGGCCCGCTGGCGCAGGGGTTGTGGGATCTCCGCCTGCTCCCCGAGACGGAGGAAGGCGGGTAACAGGATCAGGGTGAACAGGGTGCTACAACTCATGCCGCCGACGATGACGGTGGCGAGCCCCCGGTAGATTTCGCTCCCCTCGCTCGGGCTCAGCATCAGGGGCAGCATGCCGAAGATGCTGGTGAGGCTGGTCATGGCGATGGGCCTCATCCGGCTTTGCAGGGCATCGGCCACCGCCGACTGGCGGCTCAGGCCGTCCCGCTCGGCCATGCGGGTCTGGTGCACCAGCAGGATGGCGTTGTTGACCACCAGCCCCAGCAGGATGACGAAGCCGATGATGGTCAAGAGATCCATCGGCAGCGGCACCAGGAGGCCGCTCAGGTGCAATGCCAGCACGCCGCCCACCGAGGCGAGCGGCAGGGTGAGCAGTACCAGCACGGCATCCTTGAGGGAGGCGAAGACCCCCCACAGCAAGATGAGCAGTATCATCACCGCAAACAGGAAGATGCTCCCCAGGTTGTCCAGCGCCTGCTGCAGGCTGTCGGCATTGCCGGCGACCCTCAGCTCGCCACCGGCGGGCAGCAGCGGCCGGATGGCGGCAAAGCTCTTGGTCTGCAGGGTCTCCAGCACCTGCTCCATGCTCATCCCCTCAGGCGGGGTGATCTGCAGGCTGATGCTGCGCCGCCCGTCGGCCCGGAAGATGCTTTCAGGCCCGAGGCCGGGCTCCACCCGCAGCAGCTCGCCGAGGGGGACGATGCGCCCGGACGGCGTCGCGAGCGGCACCGCCTTCAGCTCGTCCGGGTTGGCGGAGGCCTGACCCATCAGCAGGATGTCGAGCCGCTCCTCCCCGTCGAAATATTCGCCGACCCGCAGGCCGTCGCCGAAGGTCTGGATGATGGCGGGCATGGGGCTGCGATCCCAGCCCACCTCGGCCAGACGCCTGTCCTGGGGCACCAGCCGCAATTCGGGGGCGGTGAAATCGAGCCCGGGCTCAGGCCTTATCTGGGCCCCCGGCAAGTCCCGCTGCACTATGGCCATGCTCTCCCGCGCCGCCTGATAGAGCGCCGGCAGCTCGCCCCCCTGGATCAGCAGTGAGATGCCGTTCTCGCTGTCGAAGCCGCCAAACAGGGAGCCCTGACCGCCGAAGGCCCGGGTATCGGGGATCCCCACCAGCAGCTGTTTCATCAGGAGCTGTTCCAGCGCCTTGATCCGACTCTCCTCTTTTGGCCGCACCCCGATCTGGGCGCCGCCCGGGTAGCGCAATATGTAGTAGTTCTTGAGGGCCGGCTCCTTCTCCCCTTTCATGTAGGGATCGAGGCGGGCGATCAGGGTGTCTATCACCTCTTCGCGCTGGGCCTTGAGGTTGACCCCGGGGGTGAAGCTCATCCACACATCGATGGCGTCACGCTTCACGTCCGGCAGGTAGTTCATCTTGGGCAGCAGCAGCCAGCTGGCCAGCACTGGCCCCGTCATCATCAGGGCGATGATGGCCCAGCGCCGGGGAGCCGTGCCGGTCCAGCGGATCAGGTGGCGGGTGATGCGCTGCCACTGGCTGTCATAGGGATCCAGCAGCCGCTCAGACCCCATCCAGCGCGCCGCCACCGCCGGCAGCACTGTCACCGCCACCACCATGGAGACGGTGACGGCGCAGGCGATGGTGAGCGCCAGGTCTGCGAACAGCTGCCCCTCCACGTCGTTGAGCAAGAGTACCGGCAGGAAGATGGCGACCGTGGTCAGGGTGGAGGCCACCAGGGCGGTCCACACCTGCCGGGTGCCCGCCAGCGCCGCCTCGGCCTTGTTCAAATCCCCCCGCTCGTGGCGCCGATAGATGCTCTCCAGCACCACGATGGCCGCGTCGAGCACCATGCCGACGGCGAAGGCGATCCCCGCCAGGGAGATGATGTTGAGGGTGCGGCCCATCACCTTGAGCAGGCAGAAGGTGAGCATGATGCTGATGGGGATGGCGATCGCTATCATCAGGGTCGCCTTGAGCTGGCGCAGGAAGACCCAGAGGATGGCGCAGGAGAGCAGCACGCCGAGCCCCAGGTTCGCGGTCACCATGCCCACCGCCCGGTTGATGTAGAGGGAGGCATCGAACGACTGCTCCATGTGCAGCCCGACCGGCTCCAGCACCTCCCGGTTGAGCTCATCCACCTTGGCCTTGATCCCCTCCAGCGCCGCCAGGGCATTGGCCCCGCTCTCCTTGAAGATCTGCGCCGCGATGGCGGTGTTGCCGTTCTGGATGCGCAGCACAGGGTTCTCCTCCCGGGCCAGCCTCACCTCGGCCACATCCCGCAGATAGATGGGCAGGCCGTCCCGCCAGTCCACCACCTTGTCCCCCAGGGTTGTCACATCGTAGCGACCGGCGAAGCGCAGCTTGTACTCCCAGCGGCCGATGTCGAGGGTACCGGCAGAAACATCCCAGTCGGTGGTTGCCCGGCTGGCGAGCACGGGTATCTCCACCCCCAGCTCGGCGGCGCGATAGGGGTCGAAGCGGATCTGGATCTGGCGCTCGTTGATCCCCTCCACCTCCACGGTCGATACCCCTGGGATGCGCTCAAGCTCCGGCTTGACCCTCGCCTCGATCAGCGCCTGGTGATCGTCTATCTCCCCCTTGGCGCCGGGCAACTGCTGGATGAAGAAGAAGGTCAGGGTGTCGTTGCTGCTGTAGTTGTTGACGTAGGGACCGCCGATGTTGTCCGGCAGGCCGGAGACCCGGTTCAGGCGCGAGATGACGTCGAGCTGGGCCCGCTGCATGTCGGTGCCGAGGGCAAACTCCATGTCGATCTCGGTGAAGCCGGGGTAGCTGTTGCTGGTGAGGCTCTTGAGCCCCTGTACCCCCTGCATCTCCTGCTCGATGGGGTCGGTTATCTCCGACTCCATCTCCTGGGGCGAGGCCGAGCGCCAGTCCACCGAGATGTTGAGGTGAGGACGGTCAATGTCGGGAAACAGCTGGACTGGCAGTCCCCGGATGCTGAGCAGGCCCAGCAAAAAAATCAGCACGACCGAGACCACCGCCCAGATGGGGCGTTCGATCGCCGTTTTGGCGAGGTTCATTCACTCTTCCTGAGTTTGTTGTTGTTGGCCATTCCGCTGGCCTTGCTTCCTGCCCCAAGGGTGGGGGCCATTGCATTTAACTGGAATTAATCGAGGTTGTAAATGCCTGGTTAACAAACAAAAAACCGGCCACATGGGCCGGTTGTCGGTTCACTCTCGGGGTCAGGCGGCGTGCACGACCGGGTTCGCTTGAGACAACCCTTCCAGCTCGCCCGGGGCGAAGTTGTCTACCTGGATCGCCTCGTAGCGCAGGGCATCGGCGGCCAGCAGCTTGTCGGCCTCCTCCTTGCCGAGGATGGACTGGGACAGGGCCGCGGCCACCAGCTCCGGCAGGGCCATCTTGCGGGGTAGCTTGCCCTCTTTCTGGGCCTGCACCAGCTTCTTCTCGATGGGCTGCACCGCCACCATGGCCTGGAAGGCGCGCTCCATCAGACCGACAGGATCAGCGTCGTCCTTGCCCACGTAGCAGAGCGCGGTCAGGCGGTCGCGGAACTCCCCCGGCGTCATCATGGCCAGACAGATGGCGTGGCAACGCTCGTCTGCCGGCATCTTGTAGCCCACGCCGAACGGGAACACCACCCGTTTGAGCACGGCGCCCACCACCTTGTTCGGGAAGTTCTGGAAGAAGCCCTCGAACGCCTTGCCAATCAGGTAGAGGTTGCGCTCAACCGCGTACTGCACGAACGGCAGATCCGAGACCATGCGGCCCTGATCCTCGTAGTGCTTGAGGGTGGCGGAGGCCAGATAGAGGTGGCTCAGCACGTCACCCAGACGGGCGGAGATCATCTCCTTGCGCTTGAGATCGCCACCCAGCATCAGCATGGAGACATCGGCGCACAGGGCCAGCCCCTTGCTCATGCGAGAGAGCTGCTTGTAGTAGCGGGCGGTTTCCCCTCCCACGGGGGCATTGTTGAACTGCCCCAGGGTCAGCCCCTGGAACAGGGCGCCGAAGAAGTTGCCGGTGCCGAACGCGATGTGCTTCATCAGCAGGGCATCAAACTTCTCGAGACCGCGCTCCACGTCGGTGTCGGCGGCCGCTTCCAGCTCGGCAAACACGTAGGGATGGCAGCGGGTGGCACCCTGCCCGAAGATCATCAAGTTGCGGGTCAGGATGTTGGCCCCTTCCACCGTGATGGCGACCGGAATGCCCATGTAGGCGTAGCCGGTGTAGTTTTTCGGGCCCAGCTGGATGGCGCGACCGGCGTGGATGTCCATGGAGTCATCCATGATCTGGCGCGCCATTTCGGTCATGTGGTACTTGGAAATCGCGGTGACGATGGCGGGCGCCTGACCGAGATCCAGGGAACCTGCCGTCATGCGACGTGCCCCTTCCAGCTGGTAGGTGAGACCGCCGATGCGGGCCAGCGCTTCCTGTACCCCTTCAAACTTGCCGATGGACATGCCGAACTGCTTGCGCACATAGGAGTAGGCGCCCACGGTGCGGCTCGCCATGTGGCCGCAGGCGGTGCCCAGGGCAGGCAGCGAGATGCCGCGACCGGCGGAGAGGCACTCCACCAGCATGCGCCAGCCGCGGCCGGCGTATTCAGGGCCGCCGATGATCCAGTCGAGCGGAATGAACACATCCTTGCCGAAGGTCGGACCGTTCAGGAACGCCAGCCCCATGGGGTAGTGGCGATCGCCGACCCGCACACCCGGGTGGTTGGTGGGGATCAGGGCACAGGTGATGCCGATCTCTTCCTTGTCACCCAGCAACTTGTCCGGATCGTACATCTTGAACGCCAGACCCAGCACGGTGGCACGGGGCGCCAGGGTGATGTAGCGCTTGTTCCAGTTCAGGCGAAGCCCGAGGACCTCCTCCCCCTTGTACATGCCCTTGCAGACGATCCCCTTGTCCGGGATGGCGCCGGCGTCCGAGCCCGCTTCCGGACCGGTCAGGGCGAAGCAGGGTACTTCCTTGCCGTTGGCCAGCCCCGGCAACCAGAAGTCCTTCTGGGCCTGGGTGCCGTAGTGCATCAGCAGTTCACCCGGGCCCAGGGAATTGGGCACCATGACGGTGACCGCCACGCTCAGGCTCTTGGTGGCAATGCGAGTGACTATGGTGGAGTTGGCAATGGCCGAGAATTCGCGGCCGCCATAGGATTTCGGGATGATCAGGGCGAAGAAGCCTTCCTTCTTCAGGTAGTCCCAGACCGGCTCGGGCAGGTCCTTGGTCTCGTTGACGATCTTGAAGTCGTCCACCATGGCGAGCAGGGTCTCCACCTGATTGTCGATGAAGGCCTGCTCCTCGGCGCTCAGGGTCGCCTTGCCGTAACCATGCAGTTTCTTCCAGTCCGGGTTGCCGCGAAACAGCTCGCCATCCCACCAGACGGAGCCGGCTTCCATGGCCTCCCGCTCGGTGGCCGACAAGGGCGGCAGTATCTTCTTGAAGATGCCGAACACGGGACGGGTTACCACCTTTTTACGGATGGCGGGCACGCCGAGCACCACGGCTATCGCCAGCACCAGCAGGACAAGCAATGTGATCATACCGAAGTTCCTTCTATTTCACTGTTTCCGTTGATTATTGTTAGGTGTTACACGGCCAGGGAGAGCCTGGTCGACTCCACGGGCGCCCCGACACCGGACGCCAGATAAGGAATAACGTTGCGCACCAGCCCTTCCACATCGAGCTGCTGGCCAAAATCGGCCTGGGCGATGTCACGCAGGGCATCGGCGGAAGCCATGGTGAACACGACTGTGCCCAGGGTGAAGTGCAGGCGCCAGAACAGATCCGCCGGCGACAGGGCCGGGTTGGCCTTGGAAATCGCCTGGGTGATCCCGTGCAGGGTCGCCCCGTAGTGGGTGGTGATGAAACGGCGCAGGTGGCCCTGACTGTCGATGTAACCGCGCCCCAGCAACTGCATGAAGAGCGCCGGGCCGTTGGCCCGCACCGCCACCAGCTTCATCAGGGGATCGACGAAGCTCTCGAACACCTGCAGCAGGGTCAGCTGCTCCTGCACCATCAGGGTCTGCAACCGCGCATCCAGCGCCGGCATGAAGATACTCAGGTAGCGATCGAGCACCGCCTGGATCAGCTCCTTTTTGGAGCCGAAGTGGTAGTTGACCGAGGCCAGGTTCACATCGGCCTCGCTGGTGATCAGACGCAACGAGGTATCGGCGAATCCCCGCTCGGCAAACAGCACCTCGGCGGCATCGAGAATACGGTTTTTGGTATCGATTTTACTCACTGGACACCTCACTTAAACGAATGTTTAAAAAGTACGTTTCACGCCCAGCCATGTCAAGAGAATGTGAACAGGTGTTGGCGAAATGTTTTCAACCAAAAAAGCGGGAACAAGATGGGAACTTAGCGGCCAGGCCGGACTCTATATCTATGCCACTGCAATTAAACATTAAGTCTCGCCCAACTTGCGCCATGCTAGTTGGGCATTTTTTTATCCGGATGGCGGCGAAGATTGCGGGCGAAAAAAAACCGTCGCAGGGGCGACGGTGGGGAAAAGTGAGTCGAATCATCCAGTTTCGACTCATCGATGAGAGTTCAGGCTTGCATCGATGGGGCTATGCTCGCAGACAAAAGTGGTCAGACTTTGTCAGTCCTGGCGTAATTTGTGACAAAGTATGGCAGGCCGCCACATGGCCCGAGTCCGCCAATTTTGCTATGCTGGCGCCTCATGCCAGAGGGGAGAGAAGATGAAGTATACGGTCGATACCCACACGCACACCGTCGCCAGCACCCATGCCTACAGCACCATTCACGATTACCTGCCCATTGCCAGGGCCAAGGGGATCAAGCTGTTCGCCACCACGGATCACGGCCCCGACATGGCCGATGCCCCTCACTTCTGGCACTTCGTCAATCTGCACGTGCTGCCGCGGGTGGTGGACGGGGTCGGCATACTGCGCGGCATCGAGGCCAACATCAAGAACATAGACGGCGAAATCGACTTCCCCGAACGCTACGAGTCGCGCCTCGACATGATCATGGCTGGCTTCCATGAACCCGTGTTTCCCCCCTGCGATCAGGCAACCCATACCCAGGCCATGATCAACGCCATCAAGAGCGGCCGGGTCGACATGATAAGCCACCCGGGCAACCCCGCGTTTCCCATCGACATCCAGGCCGTGGTCAGGGCCGCCGCCGAATACCGGGTGGCGCTGGAGATCAACAACTCCTCCTTCAGTCACTCCCGTCCTGGCAGTGAAGGCAACTGCCGCGCCATCGTCGAGGCAGCGCGCGACCTCGGTGCCTATCTCACCTTCGGCTCAGACTCCCACGTGGCCTTCAGCCTCGGGGATTTCGACCACTGCCACCGGCTGGTGACCGAGGCTGGCTTCCCCGAGGAGCGGATCCTGGCACGCTCCCCCCGCGCCCTGCTCGCGTTTCTAGAGAGCCGTGGCCGCGCCCACATTCCGGAATTCGTCGATCTCTGACATGTGCCCGTAACTCCATGAGCAGGCTCATAAATACAGTCAGGGCTCATTGACTTGCCTGCACATTTTCGGGAATCTAGGGACAAGCCGGTGTAGCTCAGTTGGTAGAGCAGCGCATTCGTAATGCGAAGGTCGCAGGTTCGACTCCTGTTTCCGGCACCAGATAGATGAGAAGGCTCGCAGCGATGCGGGCCTTTTTCTATCTCGGTCTGGGCAAGCCTGGCGTTCGCGAACCGGGCCTGCGCTCGGCAGCGAAGTGTCCAGAAGAGGCGGCCATTTACACATAAAAACGGGGCGAACCCTGCGGTTCGCCCCGTTTTGTCACATTGTCAGCAACGGATGAGAGACTAGCCCTGCCCTTCGGATGCCGCCGGGGCCTCCTTGGGGGCCTGCCAGCCACCGCCGACCGCCTTGTAGAGGGCGACCTGGTTGCTGAGCTGGGCCAGGCGGGTGCTGATCAGCCCCTGCCGCGCGCTGAACAGGGAGCGCTGGGCATCCAGCCTCGTCAGATAGCTGTCCACCCCCTGTTCGTAACGGAACTCCGCCAGCTTGAAGTAGGTCTGGTTGGCGTCCACCAGATCCTGCTGGGCCTGCAGCTGCTGCTGGTAGTCCGCCTGGGCGCCGAGGGTATCCGCGACCTCCTTGAAGGCGGTCTGGATGCTCTTCTCGTAGTTCGCCACCGCCTGCTTGGTGCCGACCTCGGCCACGTCCAGATCCGCCACGCGCTTGCCACCGTCGAAGATGGGCAGGTTTATCTGGGGCATGAAGGTCCAGGTGCCGGTGCCGCCGTCAAACAGCCCGCTCAGCTGGTTGCTGGCGGTGCCCGCCGTCGCGGTGAGCGAGATGGTCGGGAAGAAGGCGGCACGGGCCGCGCCGATATTGGCGTTGGCCGCCTTCAGGCTGTGCTCCGCCGCCAGTATGTCGGGCCGCTGTTGCAGCAGGCTGGAGGGGGCCCCCACCGGGATCGGCGCCAGCTTCACCTCGGCCAGGGTCGCCGGTTGCCCTTCCAGCACAGGCACTTCTGTGCCGAGCAGCAGGGCCAGACCGTTTCTGTCCTGTTTCACCTGACGCTGGTATTGCGCCTGGCTGACCCGGGCGTTCTCGAGCGCCGTGCGCCCCTGCGCCAGCTCCATCTCGGAAGCCGCCCCCAGCCGGTACTTGTGCTGGGTCAGGGCATAGCTCTCCTGCTCGGTCGCCAGCGTCGCCTGGCTCAGGGCCAGCAGCTCCTGATCCGCCAGCAGGGTGAGATAGGCGTTCGCCACCGAGGCGATCAGCGCTATCTGGGTGCTGCGCTGGGTCTCGATTTGCGCCAGGTAGTTCTCCAGCGCCTGATCTTTCAGGCTCTGGATCCGGCCAAACAGGTCCAGCTCATAGGCGGTGATGCCGATGTCGGCGCCGTACTGGCTGCTGATGCTCCCCTGCCCCGTGCTGCTGAGATCGTCGGATCCCTGCTGACGGGTGCCGGAGCCGCTGGCGGCCAGGGTCGGCAACTGGGCCGCCCGCTGGATCCGATATCTGGCCTCATAGGCCTCGACGTTGAGGGCCGCGAGCCGCAGATCCCGGTTGTTCTCGAGCGCGGTGTCGATCAGCTTTTGCAGCGCCGGATCGAGGAACTGTTGCTGCCAGGGCGCCAGCGCCCCCTGGGTGGCGAGGTTCTCTTGCCAGGAGGCGCCTTGCGGCACCTCGGGGCGTTGGTAATCGGGGGCCATGGAGCAGGCCCCCAGCAGCAGCGTCACACTCAGGGCGACCAGGGTCTTAGTCATGTTGGGTCTCCTTGGTCAGCGCGGCGCGCTCCTCGGCTGAACTCTGCTTGGTGAAGTAACGCATCACCAGCACGAAGAAGAGCGGCACGAAGAAGATGGCGAGCACGGTCGCGGTGATCATCCCCCCCATGACGCCGGTGCCGATGGCGTTGCGGCTGCTGGCCCCGGCACCTGTGCTTATCACCAGCGGCAAGACGCCGAGGATGAAGGCGAGGGAGGTCATCAGGATCGGACGCAGACGCTGACGGGAGGCTTCCACCACCGCATCGCCGAGCTTCATCCCCTTGTCATGGAGCTCCTTGGCGAACTCCACGATCAGGATGGCGTTCTTGGCCGAGAGCCCGATAGTGGTGAGCAGGCCCACCTGGAAGTAGACGTCGTTCTCGAGCCCGCGCAGGGTAGCCGCCAGTATGGCGCCCAGTACCCCGAGCGGCACCACCAGCATGACGGAGAACGGAATGCTCCAGCTCTCGTACAGGGCCGCCAGACAGAGGAAGACCACCAGCAGGGAGATGGCGTAGAGGGCCGGCGCCTGGGAGCCTGCCTGACGCTCCTGGAAGGAGAGCCCGGTCCACTCGATACCGATCCCTTCCGGCAGCTGTTTCACCATCTGCTCTATGGCCGCCATGGCGTCACCCGTACTCTTGCCCGGCGCCGCTTCACCGACTATCTCCATGGCGGAGACGCCGTTGTAACGCTCAAGACGGGGCGAGCCGAAGCTCCACTCGGTGCTGGCGAAGGCGGAGAAGGGCACCATCTGACCCGCGCTGTTGCGCACGTACCACAGCTTCAGATCCTCCGGGTTCATCCGGAAGGGGGCATCCGCCTGCAGGTAGACCTTCTTGACCCGGCCTCTGTCGACGAAGTCGTTCACGTAAGAAGAGCCCCAGGCCGCCGACAGGGTGTTGTTGATGTCGCTGATGGAGAGCCCCTGGGCCAGCGCCTTCTCGTAATCGATCTTGATGTCGAGCTGGGGAGTGTCTTCCATCCCGTTCGGGCGTACCCGCACCAGGTTGGGATCCTGCGCCGCCATGCCGAGCAACTGGTTACGAGCCTGCATCAGCTTCTCGTGCCCCAGACCACCGCGGTCCTGCAGGAAGAAGTCGAAGCCGGTGGCCGTGCCGAGTTCAGGGATGGGAGGCAGGTTGAAGGCGAACACCTGGGCCTCCTTGATGCTGAACAGATAGCCCATGGCGCGGCCTATGATGGCGTTGGCGCTGCGTTCTTCCCCTTGGCGCTCGCTCCAGTCCTTCAACTTGATGAAGGCCATGCCGCTGTTCTGGCCGCTACCGGCGAAGCTGAAGCCCGCCACCGTCAGCACGGAGTCGACGTTCTCCTTCTCGTTCTTGAGGAAGTAGTCGCGCATGTCGGCCAGCACCACCTCGGTACGCTCCTTGGTGGCCCCCACCGGCAGCTGCACCATGGACATGATGACCCCCTGATCCTCTTCCGGCAGGAAGGAGGTGGGCAGGCGCATGAAGAGCACCGCCAGCACCGCCAGCATGGCCAGGTAGATGATGCTGTAACGGGTCCCCTGCTTGATCACCTTGCGCACGCCGTTCTGGTAACGGTTGGCATTGGTGTCGAAGAAGCGGTTGAACCAGCCGAAGAAGCCGCGCTGGGCACCGAACTCCCCGTGTTTCATGGGCTTGAGCAGGGTGGCACAGAGCGCCGGGGTCAGGATCAGCGCCACCAGCACAGAGAGCACCATGGCCGAGACTATGGTGAGGGAGAACTGGCGATAGATGGCACCGGTCGAGCCGCCGAAGAAGGCCATGGGCACGAACACCGCCGACAGCACCAGGGCGATGCCCACCAGGGCGCCGGTGATCTGGGTCATGGACTTGCGGGTCGCCTCCAGCGGGGAGAGCCCCTCCTCGCTCATCAGCCGCTCCACGTTCTCCACCACCACGATGGCGTCATCCACCAGCAAGCCGATGGCCAGCACCAGACCGAACATGGTCAGGGTGTTGATGGAGAAGCCGAAGGCCGCCATGACCCCGAAGGTACCGAGCAGTACCACGGGCACCGCTATGGTCGGGATCAGGGTCGCCCGGAAGTTCTGCAGGAACAGATACATGACGCAGAACACCAGGAAGATGGCCTCGATCAGCGTCTGCACCACCTCCTCGATGGAGATCTTCACGAACGGCGTGGTGTCGTAGGGGTAGACGATCTCCATGTTGGCCGGGAAGTACTCGGAGAGCTCACCCAGCTTGGCCCGGACATGCTCGGCGGTGTCCAGAGCGTTGGCTCCGGTCGCCAGCTTGATGGCCACCGCCGCCGTGGCCTGGCCGTTGTAGAGCGCGGTCGCGTCGTAGTTTTCACCGGCGAGCTCGACCCGGGCCACGTCCTTGAGCAGCACCTTGGAGCCGTCCTGGTTCACCCGCAGCAGTATGTTGTTGAACTCCTCCACGGTGGAGAGCCGGGTCTGGCCCATGATGGTGGCGGTAAATTGCTGATCGCTCACCGCAGGGGTGCCACCCAGCTTGCCGAAGGCCACCTGGGCGTTCTGGGCCTGGATGGCGGCCTGCACGTCGGCCGGGGTCATCTGCACCCGATTGAGCTTGTGGGGATCGAGCCAGACGCGCATGGAGTACTGGCTGCCGAACAAGGTGATGTCACCCACCCCGTCCAGACGGCTCAGGGGCTCCTTGATGTTGGCCACCACATAGTCCGCCAGGTCATCGTTGGTCATGGTGCCGTCGGTGGAGATGAAGGCGGCCACCATCAGGAAGC
Organism: Aeromonas sp. Marseille-Q7275; assembly: GCF_965119515.1. Lineage (NCBI taxonomy): Bacteria > Pseudomonadati > Pseudomonadota > Gammaproteobacteria > Aeromonadales > Aeromonadaceae > Aeromonas > Aeromonas sp. Marseille-Q7275. The sequence continues at coordinate 97,026 of NZ_CBCPLW010000016.1, read as the reverse complement.
TGCTGGAGGTCTTCTGGACCCGCACGCCCTGCTGCTGCACCTCTTGGGGCAGGAGCGACATGGCCTGTTGCAGCTTGTTCTGTACCTGCACCTGGGCGATGTCGGGATCGGTACCCGGCTTGAAGGTGAGGGTCACGCTGACGTTGCCGGAAGAATCCGACTGGGCAGACATGTAGAGCAGGTGATCCAGCCCCGTCATGTTCTGCTCGATGATCTGGGTCACCGAGTCTTCCACCGTCTTGGCGGACGCCCCCGGGTAGCTGGCGGAGATGCCGACGGCCGGCGGGGCTATGGTCGGGTACTGGGCGACCGGCAGGCCTATGATGGCCATGGCCCCGGCCAACATGATCACCAGGGCAATCACCCAGGCGAAAATGGGTCTGTCTATGAAAAATCGTGCCATGAGGCGACTACTCCATCCTACTGCTTGGTGACCTGGGTCTGATCGGCTTGTGCTGTCGTGGTGGTGCTGGTGCGCTCAGCGGGCGCCACCAGGGCACCGGGTTTGACCTTCTGCAGACCGGCCACTATCACCTTCTCGCCGGCATCGAGACCGGACTCCACCACCCAGCTGTCGCCAACCACGCGGCTGAGCTGCACTTCCCGCAGCTCGACCTTGTTGTCCGCAGTCACCACCATGACGGTGGCACCGCCTTTCGGTGTGCGGGTCACGGCGGTCTGGGGCACCAGCAGGCCTTGCGGGCGCTCGCCCTCCTGCAGGGTGGCGCGCATGAACATGCCGGGCAGCAGCAGATCATGGGGGTTCGGGACCAGGACCCGCAGGGTCACCATGCCGGTGGTCTCGTCCACTGTCACGTCGGAGAACTGCAGGGTCCCCTGCTCGCCGTACTGGCTGCCATCTTCCAGCTGGAAGCTGACCTTGGCGCCATCCTGCTGGCCCTGGGTCAGCTTGCCGGCTGCGACCTGGCGCTTGAGGCGCAGCAGATCGGCGGTGGACTGACGCACGTCCACATACATGGGATCGAGCTGGGAGATGGAGGTGAGGCTGTCCGCCTGCTGGGCGGTGACCAGGGCACCCTCGGTCACCGCAGACTTGCCGATGCGGCCGCTGATGGGGGCGGTGATCCTGGTATAAGCCAGGTTGATGTTGGCGCTCTGCAGGGCGGCCTTGGCGGCCCCGATCTCGGCAACCTGCTGCTTCCAGGCCGCGTCGGCGTCGTCATACTCCTGACGGCTGATGGCTTTCACCTTCACCAGCTCGGCATAACGCTGGGCCTTGAGACGGGCGCTCTGCTCGTTGGCCTGCGCCTTGGCCAGATTGGCCTTGGCACTGGCGACGGCGGCCTGATAGACGGCGGGATCGATCTGGTACAGCAACTGGCCGGCCTTGACGTCGCTGCCTTCGGTGAACAGGCGCTTGAGGATGATGCCATTCACCTGGGGACGTACCTCGGCCACCCGCAGGGGGGCGGTACGGCCGGTGAGCTCGGACATGAGTTGCAGCGGTGCGGCATGGAGGGTGACCACGTCCACGGCGGCAGGCGGCATCTCGCCCGCCCCTTGCCCTGCCTCGCCCTTGTCGCCACAACCAGCCAGCAGGCCGCTTGCCAACAAGGCAAGGCCCACCGAACGTGCGAGAATGTGTTTATGCATGGAGTTTCTGAGCCTCTGTTTCAAACAAAAAAAACCACAAAACCACAGGGTTTATAGGGCCCCTGTTGGTAAAACTGCGAAGATGAGGCAATATACATACATTCATAAATGTATGTAAGTAACTTTTTCCCCTTTTAACAGGTACAGATCCGATGGCCAGAAGAACCAAAGAAGAAGCGCAGCAGACCCGCTGCCACATCATGAGCACGGCCCTGAATCTGTTCTGCCAACAGGGATTGGCGAAGACCAACCTGACCGACATCGCCAAGGCGGCAGACCTGACCCGGGGCGCCATCTACTGGCACTTCAAGAACAAGGAGGAGCTGTTCGTCACCCTGTGGGAGGAGCTGTGCGCCCCCCTCTCCCACCAGCTAGACGCCTGCGTGGATGAGCAGGAGCCGGATCCCCTCGGCAAGCTGCACAGCTTCCTCAAGGAGGTGATGCACAAGATCAGCACCGAGCCCGCCCACCAGCAGATGTTCACCATCATGTTCAATCTGGAGTCGCTGGAAGGAGAGGCCATCTCCCTGCGGGATCACATGCGCGTGCAATCATTCAACTTCTTCCGGGATCTGGAGATCACCCTGGCCAACGCCGTGCGCCTCGGCCACCTGCCCCAGACCCTGGATCTGCACCGCGCCGCCACCCTGCTGCACTGCACCCTGGACGGTTACATCATCAACTGGCTGCACTTCCCGGAGCGCATCAACCTGATTCGGGAGGCCGACTTCCTGCTCGACACCCTGTTTGGTCTGCTCGCCAACCCCTCTCCCTCGCTCTTGCGCCGCCCCTGATGGCGCTGAAGGCGCGCAGGGCCGGGGAGGATCCTCAGCAGAGCTGAACAGCAGGGGGCAAATTTGCTAGAGTAGCCGCCCACCCAAGAGACGAGCCCTATGCCACTGCCACGTCACCCGCCCAAGGCACCCAGGCGCTCTCCCCTCTCCTCTTCCTCTCCCACCTCTTTTATATATCAAAAACAACCCCCACTCCCCCTTCCTGGCCCGCCTGCAGCCGGGCGCCCACCTGCTGGAAGCCGGCTGCGGCGCGGGGGAGGATCTGCACCATTTTCGGGAGCTGGGGTTCATGGTCACCGCCTTCGATGCCAGCCTGAGCCAGGCCAGCACCGCCTCGCGCCTGTGCGGCCAGCCGGTGCGGGTCTGCCGCTTCGAGCAGATGCACAACGTGCTGCCCTATGACGGCATCTGGGCCAGCGGCTCGCTGCCCTGCCTCACCGAGGATGAGCTGGCCCCCGCCCTGATGCACCTCGCGGGTCTGCTCAAACCCCAGGGCCCCCTCTACTGCTCCTTCCCCTATGGCGAGAATGACCCCGGCAGCCCCTTGCCCCCCTCACAGGACGACTACCCGCTGCTGACCCGGCTCGATGAGGTCCGCTTGCGGCAGCTGATCGCCCCCCTGCCGTTTGAGCTGCAACAGAGCTGGTGCAGCGACGATGCGGTGCACGGCCGCTGGCTCCATGCCCTGCTGATCCGCGACCCCAATCCCGCCACCATCAATCAATATCGCGGCCGTCGTTCCAGACAGAGTGCCCGACGTGATTCAGCATCCAGATAACAATATTTAACTCTGAGTTAACCAGGTGATGGCAGACAAGATGCGGCATTTGTGTTAAAAAGCGGCATTAAAATCAAGATTAAATAACAAAACAGACACCAACACCTGGATTCCCCCCATGAAACTCGTCCTCAATCTGATTGCCGGCATCCTCGCCGGTCTCCTGCTCGGCCTCTACGCCCCGGAATGGGTCGCACGGGTGCTGTTCACGGCCAAGACGGTGATAGGTCAGCTGATCACCTTCACTATTCCGCTCATCATCCTGTTCTTCATCATGAGCGGCATCGCCAGCCTGCCGAAGAACTCCGGCAAGCTGCTCGGCAAGACGGTGGCCCTCTCCTACTGCTCCACCATACTGGCGGGCCTGTTCGCCTTCACGGTGGCGAGTCAGCTGATCCCGCAGCTGACCACGGCCGCCGAGCCCACGGCGCAAGCCGCCATCAAGCTCAGCTCCTACATCAATCTCGAGATCCCGCCGCTGTTCGGGGTGATGTCAGCCCTGGCCGCCGCCTTCGTGTTCGGCATCGGCATCAGCGCCACCCAGGCCACCGACCTGCGCCGGGTCGCCGATCAGGGGCGTGACATCATCGACCGCCTGCTGGCCCGCGTGATCATTCCCCTGCTGCCCTTCTACATCGCCGGGGTCTTCGTCGAGATGACGGTGGAAGGCACCGTCTTCGCCACTCTCAAGACCTTTGGCGTGGTGCTGGTGATGGCCATCGTCATGCACTGGCTCTGGCTCAGCCTGCTCTTCATCGGCACCGGGCTGGCGCTGGGTCGCTCCCCCGCCATGCTGATCAAGAACATGCTGCCCGCCTACTTCACCGCCCTTGGCACCATGTCCAGCGCCGCCACCATCCCGGTGGCCCTGCAGGCGAGCAAGAACAACGGCGTGAGCGACGGCATCGCCAACTTCACCGTGCCCCTGTGCGCCACCATTCACCTCTGTGGCTCCACCATCACGCTGGTGACCTGCGCCACCGCGGTGATGTTCCTCTCCGAGCACCTGGCCATTCCGGGCTATGGCACCATGCTGCCCTTCATCATGATGCTCGGCGTCATCATGATTGCGGCGCCAGGCGCCCCCGGCGGCGGCGTCATGTCGGCACTCGGCCTGCTCACCTCCATGCTCGGCTTCGGTGAGGCCTCCATCGCCCTGATGATCGCCCTCTACCTGGCCCAGGACAGCTTCGGCACCGCCTGCAACGTCACCGGGGATGGCGTCATCGCCCTCTGGGCCGACCGCTTCGCCCAGGGCGAAGCGCCCCTGGCCGCACCGGAGCAGGACGCCGCCTGAGGGCCTGCGCCACAATAAAAAAACGGGAGCCAGTGGCTCCCGTTTTTGTTGATGGACCCTCGATGAACCAAGGTTCAACCCCGGCGGCGGATCACCCCTTCCTGCATGGTGCTCGCCACCAGCACGCCGTCGCGGGTGAAGAACTGGCCGCGTACCAGGCCACGACCGCCGCTGGCGCTCGGGCTGTCCACCACGTAGAGCAGCCAGTCATCCAGCCGGAACTCCCGGTGGAACCACATGGAGTGATCTATGGTGGCCACCTGCATGTCCGGCTCCCAGTACGACACTCCGTGGGGCTGCAGGGCGGCAAACAGGAAGTGAAAGTCGGAGGCATAGGCCAGCAGGTAGTTGTGGACCCGCTGATCGTCCGGCACAGTGCCGTTGGCCTTGAACCAGGTGTAGCGCAGGGGCTCGTGTACATCCGGGCGAATGGGGTCGACCAGGGTCACGGGGCGGATCTCCAGGGGCTTCTCGCACAGGATCTTGTCCCTAAGGGCCGCCGGGATCAGCTGCTCGTAGGGACGCACCAGCTCCAGCTCGCTCTTGAGCTGCTCGGGGGGCGTAATGCCTTCGGGCATCTGCGCCTGATGCTCGAAGCCCTCGGCCTCCACCTGGAAGGAGGCATTGAGGTAGAAGATGGGCTTGCCGCCCTGGATGGCCTTGACCCGGCGGGTGGAGACGGTCTGACCGTCGCGGATGTTCTCCACGTCGTAGACGATGGGCTTGTTGGCATCCCCCGGACGCAGGAAGTAGGAGTGGAAGCTGTGCACCTGGCGATCCCCGGCCACCGTCTGCTTGGCGGCTGACAAGGCCTGCCCCATTACCTGCCCGCCAAACACGGATCGCAACCCGAGATCCTGGCTCTGGCCCCGAAACAGGCCCTCCTCGATCTTCTCAAGCGCCAGCAGTGCCAGCAGCTCATCCAGTACCTTGCTCATTGGTTTCTCCTGTATCTGTGCGCGAAAGGCTAACAAGGAGACCGTGCCGAGGCAACCTCCCCCCTCTCTCAGTGGGTCGTGCCGCCACCGATCGCCAGGTCCTGCTCGTGATTCAGTGCCGCGTCCAGGCCGATCGTCAGCCCCTGCACTATCTGGGTCAGGCTCATCGAGGGGGTACCCGCCAGCTGCCGCGCCGCCTGCTCTGGCAGATAGGGGATGTGCAGGAAACCGCCCCGGCAGCACAATCCGTCCCGGGCAATCCTATGCATCAGGCCGTAGAACAGATGGTTGCAGACATAGGTCCCGGCGCTGTAGGAGACGGCGGCGGGCAACCCCGCCTCACGCAGTGCCAGCACCATGGCCTTGATGGGCAGGGTGGTGAAATAGGCCGCGGGGCCATCCGCCACTATGGGCCTGTCAATGGGCTGAGCACCGGCGTTATCCGGGATGCGGGCGTCATCCAGATTGATGGCGACCCGCTCCAGACTGAGTTCGCTGCGCCCCCCCGCCTGACCCACCGCCAGCACCAGCACGGGCTGGTGCTGTGTCAGTTCGGCCTCCAGTTCCGCCAGGGCCAGGTCGAAGACACAGCTCAGTCGCACCGTCCGGATCAGATGCTGTTCACCGAGGTGCTGGCCATCGAGTCCCCTGACCGCCTCCCAGGACGGGTTGAGCGGCTCGCCACCGAAGGGCTCGAAACCGGTCAGTAAAATGGTCTTCATTATCATATCCTTCTGGGTTGTTTCGACATGCGGCCGGCCACGGCGCCCCCACAGCAATACGCATGATCCTGAGGAGACGAGGCCGCCCGAGTGGGTGGCCCTCGTCATGACGCATTAACGAAACGCCAGGAAGTACATCAGCAATATGTTGCAGCCAAGCATCAGGATGGCGGTGGGGATCTGTACCAGGATGACCTGATACTTGTTATCCAGCTCGAGCAGGGCGGCGGGCACTATGTTGTAGTTGGCCCCCATGGGGGTCATCAGGGTACCGCAATAACCGGAGAGCATGCCAATGGCGACGACGGCGGCGGGGTTGCCGTGGGCCCCCATGATGAGGAAGGGGATGGCGATACCCGCCGTCATCACGGGAAAGGCCGCGAAGGCATTACCCATGATCATGGTGAACAGCGCCATGCCGACACAGTAGATGGTCACCATCAAGAACAGATTGTTGGGGGTGACAAACAGATTCACCACCTCCTTCACCGACTCCCCCGTCTGGGCGACCACGAAGACCCCGCCCAGCATGGCGAGCATCTGCGGCAGGATGGCGGCCCAACCGATGGAGTCCACCAACCGTCTCGATTCACGCACCGCCTGCAGAGGGGTGCCACCGGTCAGCCTCCAGCCTAGCAGCAGGGCCGCCAGCGTCCCTATGGCCAGGGAGGTCAGGGTGATGTTCTTCTGATCCAGCACGAAGTAATCCCCCAGGGTGGCATGCCCCAGCAGTACGGTGCTGATCACAGTCGCCACCGGGATCATGACGGCGGGCAGGAACAGACGGTTACCCAGTTTGCCCGCCGAATCTTGCCGCTCGGCATCAGTGCGCTGGGAGTAACGCCCCATCGCCAGCTGACCGGTGCCGGCCAGCAGGGCGATCAGGATCACCAGCACACCCACTATCCGGTAGGCAATCTGACTACCCAGTTGGCTGACCAGCAGGTCGCCGAACAGGAAGATGGCGCCGAAGCAGAACCAGAACAGAGCCGTCGTATAGCGTTTGGGGTTATGCCTGTCCGAGAGGGTCATGCCTACCTGCAGCATGACGATGAGACCGATGAGGTAGTAGATATCATTGAGAGTGATCAGGCTGTTCATCATGCACGCTCCAGCACGGCTTGTTCGGGGGCCTTGGCCTGTTCGCCCGCCTGCCAGGCGGCCACGTCGCGGGCAATGCTGGCATCGAGCCTGAGCAGACGACCCATGTGGATCAGCAGCGCACACAGGGCGGTCGGTATTCCCCACAACCCTATGTAGAGGGGCTCGACCTGGGTGATGCCGTTCTCCTGGAGGAAGGCACTCATCAGCAAGACGGCACCGAAGGCGAGGAAGATGTCTTCACCGAAGAAGACCGCCACGTTGTCACAGGCGGCAGCATGGGCCCGGATCTTGTCACGAATATGCTTGGGCAAGTCACCATGACGATGCACCGCGGCCCCCTCTGTCATGGGGGCGATCAGCGGACGCACCGTCTGGGCATGACCCCCCAGGCTCAGCAACCCCAGCATGGCCGTGCCCTGGCGCAACACGAAATAGAGCATCAGGATGCGGGCCGAGGTGGCCTTGCGGATGCCGGCGATCCAGCTCTGCGCCCGCTCCTTGAGGCCATAGCGTTCCAGCAGGCCGATCACCGGCAGGATCAGGATCAGGGTGGCCAATTGCCGACTGTTGAGAAACTTCTCGCCGAAGGTCTCCAGCAGCCCGGTCAGGGACATGCCAGTCGCCAGACCTGTCGCCAACCCCGCTGCCGTCACTACCAGCAACGGATTGAATTTCAAAGCAAAACCCAGCACCACCACGGGGATCCCTATCAGTGGCAATAATACACTTCCATCCATGTGAGCCTCTCCATTCCATCTAGACGCCACCGCGGTGGCTTGAGATTGACCTCCTCAATGAGGTCTTATCGATATTCCGTTCGACATCAGGCCCTCGCGCAGGCGCTGGGCAAAGGCAACGGCATGGGCGCCATCCCCGTGCAGGCAGATGCTCTGGGGCAGCAGCGACAGCAGGGTCCCCTCCAGGGTCTCCACCTCCCCCAGCCGCACCAGGCGCAGGGTCTGGCTCAGCGCCTTCGTCTCGTCGTCGATGACGGCGCCGGGCTGGCCCCGAGGCGCCAGGGAGCCATCGGCCAGATAGGCGCGATCGGCGAAGACCTCGGCGATGGGGGTCAGCCCATGGCGCCGGGCGGCGGCGATCAGCTCGCTGCCCGCCAACCCCATCAGCTTGAGGCTGGGATCCAGACTGGCGACGGCGCTGGCGATGGCATCGGCCAGGGCCCCATCCCGGGCTGCCTGGTTGTAGAGCGCACCATGGGGTTTGACATGAGCCAGCCGGCCCCCGGCCGCCTTGACCAGCGCGGCCAGGGCCCCCACCTGATAGAGCACGTCGGCATAGACCTTCGCCGGCTCCCGCACCATGGGGGCCCGCCCGAAGTGTTCCCGATCCGGGAAGCTGGGATGGGCGCCGATGGCGACGCCCCTGGCCAGCGCCAGCCGGACTGTCTCGCCCATCAGGGACGCATCCCCCGCGTGCCAGCCACAGGCGATGTTGGCCGAGCTGACACAGTCCAGCAGCGCGGCGTCCGAGTCATAGCCTTCGCCCACATCGGCGTTGAGATCAATGCATCTGTCCATAAGCCTTCCATTCGAAACGATTGAGGTAGAGCCGCCATTCACGGCGCGCCGCCAGGGCCTGCTCCCTGGTCTGGGAGACGAAGCGCAGCCGCTCCCCCGGACGAGCCTGAGCCAGCTTCCAGAGATCGGCCTCGATGACGCAGCCGATGCGCGGGTAGCCCCCGGTGGTCTGGGCATCGGCCAGCAGCACTATGGGTTGTCCACCAGGGGGCACCTGGATGACGCCGGGCAGGACCCCGTGGGAGGGCAGTTCCCGTCCACGGCTGCGGACCAGTTCGGGCCCATTGAGGCGAACCCCCATGCGGTTGCTGGCGGAATTGGGCCGCCAGTACGCCTGCCAGAGCGCGTTCACGGCGGCCGCGTCAAACTCGTCGAATTCCGGGCCCGGCAAGACGCGCAGACACTGATCCGACGTCCGCAGCAGGGCGCCGATGGCGCCATCATGGTGCAGCGGCTCCCCCAGCGGCAGGCGATCGCCCGCCCGTAGGGCCCGGCCCTGATGGCCACCGAAGGCGGCCTGCAACTCGGTGGCACGCGACCCCATCACCAGGGGCTCGGCCACACCGCCATCCAGGGCAAGGTAGCTGCGCATGCCATGGCGGGGCGCGGGCAACAGCAGGCGCTGGCCGCGCCGTACCCGCCAGCGCCAGCCGTGCCAGACGGGCTCTCCGTCCAGGGTGGCGCCACAATCGGCCCCGGTCAGCGCCAACCAGCCGTCACGCAGGAAGCGAAACTCGGCCGCCCCCAGCACCAGTTCGATGGCCGCAGCACCGGCCGGATTGCCCACCAGCCGATTCGCCAGGATCAGCGCCTCCCTGTCCAGGGCGCCCCCCAGAGCAATGCCGAGATGGCGAAAACCGGGGCGACCGAGATCCTGGACTGTACTCTGCAGTCCGGGGCGAACCACCTCTAGCATGGCGAGCCTCCCACTGGGACGAAACGCACCCGATCGCCGGGCAGCAGGTAGGAGGGCTCGTCACGGTTCGGGTCGAACAACACCAGATCCGTGCGCCCGATGAGTTGCCAGCCGCCGGGGCTGGCCGCCGGATAGATGCCGGTCTGGGCCCCGCCGATGCCGACGCTGCCGGCGGGTACCCGCAGCCGTGGCTCTCTGCGCCGTGGCACGGCCAGCGCCGGATCCAGACCACCCAGATAGGCGAAGCCGGGCTGGAAGCCGAGAAAGTAGACCCGGTAGTCGCCGCCACTGTGGCGCGCCACCAGCTCGGCCGGCGTCAGGCCACAATGCCGGGCGGCCTCCTCCAGATCGGGCCCCCATTCGCCGCCGTAGTGTACCGGGATCTCCCGCTCCCGCGGGTGGTAGTCAAGCTCCTCGCCCTGATGCCACAGCTCGGTCAGTCGCCGCTCCAGACGGGCAAAACTCGTCACCTCGGGATCGAACACCAGGGTCAGGTTGTTCATCCCCGGCACTAACTCCTCCAACGCCGGCTCAGCCGACACCTGCCCCTTACCTTCCTGCTGACGAAGTCGCTCCGCCAACCACCAGATCCGCCGCTGGCCGACAAACCCGGCCTCCGGCTCCGCCTCCAGCACCAGGGCCCGCTCTCCCAGCGGGTAGAGGCGACACTCACTCGATCCCATACAACCCCCGATAACGAAACACACAGTTAACATACAGCAAACATATCGATAAAACATCGATAATTTATCTACAATAAGTCATCATTGGGTGCGCAAGCCGTTGCGCGTCCCAGGCATCTCATCAGGAAAGGAATCCCCATGAACAAGTCTCCCTCCATCGTCTCATCGGCCCATCTCGTCTCGGCCCAGGCCCCCGCCCTCTCCGAGCTGGAATTCGGCCTGACCGTGCTCAACAACTCGTTTCACCGCTGGGTCGTGCGTTGCATGGGGGCCGCCGGGGAGAAGGGGCTGACCGCGCTGGAGGTGCTGCTCATCCATCACATCAATCACCGGGATCGCCCCAAGCGGCTGGCCGATATCTGTTTCGTGCTGAACATAGAGGACACCCATGTCGCCACCTATGCCCTGAAGAAGCTGGTGACCCTGGGCTATGCGGCGCGCACCAAGGTGGGCAAGGAGGTGCATTTCAGCACCACCCCGGCCGGGGCCGCCCTGTGCCACCAGTACAGCGAGATCCGCGAGCAGTGTCTGATCCAGGTCATCGTGGAGAGCGGGCTGGCCGGGGCGAACGGCTCGACGGCGGAAATCGCGCAGCAACTGCGGCTGTTTGCCAGCCTCTATGATCAGGCGTCAAGGGCCGCCGCCTCCCTCTAGTTGCCCGAGCGCCCATAAAAAAAGCCCACCCCTCGCGGGGTAGGCTCTTGAGCGGCAGTGGCGGGAATTACTTGCTGCCGGTGCCCGAGTTGCGGGTCGAGGCTTGCGGCTTGCGGCGGGCCGTGGTGGCACGGGCGCGCGGCTCCTTGCCCTGCATCTCCTTGTGGCGCTTGACGGCGCGACGGATCTGGGCGGCCTGCTTATGGCGGGTGCTCTTGCCATCCTGCTGCAGGTCGACCTTGGACTCGGTCTCGTTGGGCAGGTTGACCAGGCCGCGCAGGTAGTTCACCTCGGGCAGTTTGAGCTCCTGCCAGCCACCGCGGGGGATGCCGCGATCCAGGGTGACGTCACCGTAGCGAATGCGCATCAGGCGGCTCACCTGCACTTCCTGGGATTCCCACAGGCGGCGCACTTCACGGTTGCGACCCTCGGTCAGGGTGACGTTGAACCACTGGTTCAGCCCTTCACCGCCGGCCGGCTTGATCTTGTTGAACTTGGCCATGCCGTCTTCCAGCTGCACGCCCTTGCGCAGGCGCTGCAGCATGGCTTCGGTGATCTCGCCAAAGACGCGCACCGCGTATTCCCGCTCCACTTCGTGGCTCGGGTGCATCAGCCGGTTGGCCAGCTCGCCGTCGGTGGTGAACAGCAGCAGGCCGGAGGTGTTGACGTCGAGGCGACCCACCGCAATCCAGCGGGCCCCGTCCATCTTGGGCAGACGATCAAACACGGTGGGACGACCTTCCGGATCGTGGCGGGTACACATCTCCCCTTCGGGCTTGTGGTACGCCAGCACGCGGCAGATCTGCTCCTCGGCCGCACGGGTCTTGACCTGGTGACCATCCACCCGGATCACGGCGTTCACTTCGACGCGATCCCCCAGCATGGCGACCTTGCCATCCACGCTGACCCGACCTGCGGTGATCAGGGCCTCCATCTCACGACGGGAGCCTTGACCCGCGCGGGCCAATACTTTTTGCAGTTTTTCACTCATCGGGTTTACCTGATTGTTGATCGCTGCCCGCTGACATAGCGGACAACATTGACTCCTGTGACGCGCCATCGGGCATCGTCACCACGTTCATTCTCAAGACGGCCTGCCGCTTATTGACCGTCGCTCCCCTCGCCCAGCATGACCGGCAAGGGGGAGTGCAGTTCGGGATCCAGCTCGGGGAGCTGCTCCAGACTCTGCAGATTGAAATAGTCCAGAAACTCTCGGGTGGTGGCGAGCAGCTCGGGGCGGCCCACCACCTCCTTGTGACCTATGCTGCGCACCCAGCCGCGCTCTTTCAGGGTATTGATGATCTGGCTCGATACCGCCACCCCGCGGATGGCTTCTATCTCGGCCCGGGTGATGGGCTGACGATAGGCAATCAGCGTCAGGGTTTCCAACACGGCGCGCGAATATCGGGGCGCCCGTTCGCTCCACAGGCGCGACAGCTCCTCGGCGTACTCCTGGCGGGCCTGGAAGCGCCAGCCGGAGGCGACCTCCTTGAGCTCCACCCCCCGCTCGCTGTAGTCCTGCCTGAGCTCCGCCAGCAGCAGCTGCACATAGCGACTGGTGACAGGGTAGTCCACCAGCACGCTGCTTTTCAGCTCGCTGACATTGAGCGGACGACCCGCCACGAACAGCGCCGCCTCGATCAGGGTCTTCAGCCGTTCAGCCGGCAGCGCCATGGTCTGCTCCTCGCAACATCGGCCTCTTCAACCGTTCAGTGGGCAGCGCCACGGTTGCCCTCCTCGCCCTGCTCGGCCAATGCAAAATGGATGGGACCCAACGGCTCGGCCTGCAGGATCCAGATCAGTTGCTCCTTGCACAGCTCCAGCAGGGCCAGGAAGGTCACCAGCACCCCCATGCGCCCCTCCTCGGCCCGCAGCACCTGCTCCAGCCGCAGGGTCTGCCCCAGGGACAACATGGCGAGGATCTCCGCCATGCGCACCCGGGTCGGGATCTGCTCGCGGCGGATCTGGTGATGTTCAAAATGAGTCGCGCGTTTTACCACACTTTGCATGTAAAGGGCGAGCTCAACCAGTGAAACATCGGGGGCCAGCGGCTTCAAGGCGCCAAAATCCGGTGGCAGGGCGGTGGCGATGAAGATCTCCCGCTCCAGCCTCGGCAGGGCGTTGACCCGCTCTGCGCCCAGCTTGTAGCGCTCGTACTCCTGCAGCCGGCGGATCAGGGTGACGCGGGGGTCTTCCCCCTCCTCCTCGTCCTCCAGCTCAGGTGCCTTGGGCAACAGCAGGCGGGATTTTATCTCCGCGAGCCAGGCCGCCATCAGCAGGTATTCCGCCGCCAGCTCCAGATTGAGCCCCTGCATCAGCTCCACGTACTCCATGTACTGGGCGGTGATCTGCAGGATAGGCAGGTTCAGGATGTCGAGCTGCTGACGGCGGATGAGGTAGAGCAGCAGATCCAGCGGCCCCTCGAAGGTGTCGAGGAACACCTCGAGCGCATCGGGCGGAATAAACAAATCCTGGGGCAGCTCATGGTAGGGCTGCCCCAGTACTTTCGCGATGGGCGGGGGAAGCAGGGCCTCCCCCGTCGCACCCGGTGCGATCACCGCCTCGGGTACGGGCTCGGCAGTATCACTCAAACGGCGTCGGATCCCCGGCACCGCGACGGCGCAGCACGGGCTCGTCGTCGGAGAAGTCCACCACAGTGGTGGGTTGCTCGCCCAGATAGCCGCCGTTGACCACCAGATCCAGCTGCTTGCCGAGCTTGTCGGCGATCTCTTCGGGGTCGAACTCCGCCATCTCGGAGCCCGGCAGGATCAGAGTGGTGGAGAGCAGCGGCTCACCGAGCGCCTCGAGCAATGCGAGCGCGATATTGTTGGCGGGTACCCGGATGCCGATGGTCTTCTTCTTCTCGTTCATGAGGCGACGCGGCACCTCCTTGGTGGCCTTGAAGATGAAGGTGTAGGGCCCTGGGGTGTTGTTCTTCACCAGCCGGAAGGCGGTGTTGTCCACCTTGGCGTAGGTGGAGATCTCCGAGAGATCCCGGCACACCAGGGTGAAGTCGTGGTTTGGCTCGATGCGGCGGATACGGCAGATGCGCTCCAGCGCATCCTTGTTGCCCATCTGGCAGCCCAGGGCGTAACCGGAGTCGGTGGGATAGACGATGACGCCGCCGTTTTGCAGTATCTGCACCGCCTGGCTGATGAGGCGAACCTGGGGGTTGTCCGGGTGTACGTAAAAATGCTGACTCATATGCTCTTCTCGCGATAGGGGCACGCCGGGTGCCCGCTTCATGGTCAAGGGCCCCTTGGCCCATGACACTACCTTAACCTGTTTGGCACAGACTCGCCCGTACCAAAGATCCGTGCCCGCTCATTGTGCTCAGCGGCTGGCCAGCAGGCTGGCGTGCTGCTCCTGGCTGAGCCCGAAGTGATCGGGGTGGCCGAGCCAGAGCGGCATGCCCTCCTTGGGCAGCCACAGATGGCGGCCCAGCTCGGTCCAGTTGGAGGGGAAGTGAAAATCGGACCCCACCGAGATATAGAGATCGTGATCCTTGGCCCACTGACCGAGGTTGGCCCGCTCCTGTGGGCTCTGCTGGGGCAGGGAGACCTCCATGGCATCGCCACCGGCCGCCTTGAAGGCCACCAGCAGCCGCTTGATCCACTTGGCGGTGAGGCTGTAGCGGCTCGGGTGGGCCAGCACCGCCAGCCCGCCAGCGGCATGAATGGCCGCGATGGCCTCCCCCATCTCGGGCCACTCGGCGGGCACATAGCCCTTGTTGCCCCGGCTCAGGTACTTTTTGAATACCTTTTGCATGTTGTCGGCCACCCCGCGCGCCACCAGCACCCGGGCAAAATGGGCCCGGGTCACGGCGGCGTCACCGGCGAGCTGCTTGGCCTCTTCATAGGTGCCCGGGATGAGGCACTTTTCCAGACGGCGCCCTATTTCCTGGGCGCGCGCCTCGCGGCGGGCCCGCTGACCGGCCAGGAAGGTGACCAGCTGCGGATTTTTTTCATCCACCCCGAGCGCCACTATGTGGATCTCGTGGTGCTCCCACCCGGTGGAGATCTCGACCCCGCTCACCAGTCGCAGCGGCAACTGTTCGTTCTGGATCGTCTGACGGACTTCATCAAGCCCGTCAAGGGTGTCGTGGTCAGTGACCGCTAACACCTCCACCCCTTTCTCGGCGGCGCGGCGCACCAGGTCGGCAGGGCTCAGCACGCCATCCGAGGCCGTGGTATGACAGTGAAGATCGAATCTCATCGGCTTGTTTCGCTCTCATCAGGGGGCCTGCTTGGGAAAAAGAAGGCAAAAAAGCGACTTGACTTGGCCGCGGCTTTATCGTTTTCTGTAGGCACTTCATTGCAAACATCTTTTTACAGGACGCTATCATGCAAACGACTTCCATCCTGACCATCTGGTGGTGGCACACTCCCTGACATGCGGGCGTGTGGTCGTTGCTGTACCTGTAATCTGACAGCAAATTAAGAACCCAAAGAAAAAGCCCGCTGACCCCAGCGGGCTTTTTTATTATCCGGCAAATGGACCTGTGATGAAACCGACAATTCAGACAAGTGCACTGACATGGCGATGGCGAACTCGCTGACGTGACGAAAACCCAATCCCAACTCGAGAGAAACGCCATGACCATCGGTTACACACAACACATGCAAGGGAAGGCATTATGACAGGCAACAAGACCCGGTTACCCCTGGGCGAATTCGACACCATCAGGCTCAATGCCCCTTATGTGACAGATCCCCTGGCGCTCTACACCCAGCTCTGCCAGCACAAGCCCAACAACCTGCTGCTGGAATCGGTGGAGATCGACTCCAAGGCCGGCACCCAGAGCCTGCTGCTGGTGGACGCCTGCCTGCGCATCGAGTGCCGTGGCCGCACGGTGCGGGTCCGCGCCCTCACCAGCAACGGCGCCGCGCTGCAGCGCCTGCTCGAGCAGCGCCTCCCCGCCGTCATCACCCAGACCCGGGTGGCGGACGAGCTGCAGCTCGATTTCCCGGCCTCCGACCGCACCCTTGACGAAGACAGCCGCCTCAAGGGCAGCAGCGTGCTGGATGTGCTGCGCACCCTGCAACGGGAGCTGCAGTGCCAGCAGGGCAAAGAGGCCCTCTTCATGGGGGGCAGCTTCGCTTACGACCTCATCGCCTCCTTTGAAGACTTGCCCGAGGTGCCTGAAGGAAGCAACGACTGCCCCGACTACTGCTTCTATGTGGCCGAGACCCTGATCACCATAGATCACATCAAGCAGAGCACGGCCCTGCTGGCCTGCCTCTTTGGCGGCGAGCAGGACGAGCGCCAGCTCGATGAGCGTTACGCCCAGCTGACCGCACGCCTCGAGGCTTTCAAGCAGGCCTGCCAGCAGCCGCAACCGGGGGCACAGGGCGCCAAGCCGCTCACCGGCAACCTCCAGATCGACAAGAGCGACAAGCAGTTCTGCGCCGAGGTGGAGAAGCTCAAGGGCTTCATCCGCCGTGGGGACATCTTCCAGGTGGTGCCGTCCCGCAGCTTCTCCCTCCCCTGCCCAGACCCGCTGGCCGCCTATCGCCGCCTCAAGCAGACCAACCCCAGCCCCTACATGTTCTATGTACAGGACGAGGGTTTCACTCTGTTTGGCGCCTCCCCGGAGAGCGCGGTCAAGTTCTGCGCCGCCAGCCGCCAGGTGGAGATGTACCCCATCGCTGGCACCCGCCGCCGCGGCCTCAACCCAGATGGCAGCATCAATCTGGATCTCGACGGTCGCATCGAGCTGGAGCTGCGCCAGGACGAGAAAGAGGTGGCCGAGCACCTGATGCTGGTGGATCTGGGTCGCAACGACATCGCCCGCATCTCCGAGCCCGGCACCCGCTACGTGAAGGATCTGCTCAAAGTGGATCGCTACAGCCACGTGATGCACCTGGTCTCCCGGGTGGTGGGCCGCCTTCGTGCCGACCTTGATGCCCTGCACGCCTATCAGGCCTGCATGAACATGGGCACCCTGACCGGCGCCCCCAAGCTGCGGGCCAGCGAGCTGATCCGCATGGTGGAAGGCAAGCGCCGCGGCAGCTACGGCGGCGCCGTGGGCTACCTCAACGGCGCGGGGGAGATGGACACCTGCATCGTCATCCGCTCCGCCTTCGTGAAAGCGGGTCTGGCCCATGTCCAGGCCGGTGCCGGCGTGGTCTATGACTCCAAGCCCCAAGCCGAAGCGGATGAGACCCGCGCCAAGGCGGCCGCCGTGCTGGCCGCCATCGCCGCCAGCCATGGCACCTCCCTGCAAGCCCTGAGCGCCCAGCAGGAGCAACATAAGGACGTGAGCCATGACTAACATCTTCCTGCTCGATAACTTCGACTCGTTTACCTACAACGCCTTGGCCGATCAGTTCCGCACTTCGAAGGAGCAGACCCATGACTAACATCTTCCTGCTCGACAACTTCGATTCATTCACCTACAACCTCGTGGACCAGTTCCGCACCCTGGGCTATCCGGTGCGCATCTACCGCAACAGCCTCCCGGCGAGCCGCATCATGCAGGAGATAGAAGCCTGTGACGGTGACGCCGTGCTGGTGCTCTCCCCGGGGCCGGGCGCCCCCCACGAGGCGGGCTGCCTGATTGACCTCATCAAGCTGGCCCGCGGCCGGGTGCCCATCCTCGGCATCTGCCTCGGTCATCAGGCCCTGTGCGAAGCCTACGGCGGCACAGTCGGGGCGGCCGGGGAAATCGTCCACGGCAAGCGCTCGCTCATCGAGCACAACGGTCACGGCGCCTTCGCGGGGCTCCCGAGCCCGCTGCCGGTGGCCCGCTACCACTCCCTGGTGGCGACCTATGTGCCGGAGGAGTTGCAGGTGATTGCCCACTATCAGGGCATGCCCATGGCCATAGAACAACGGGACGAGCGGGTGCTGGGCTTCCAGTTCCACCCGGAATCCATCATGACCTCGGAAGGGGCCCGCCTGCTGACCCAGGCCCTCGCCCACATCACCCGTCCAGAAAGCCACGTGCGGTAAGGAGACCCCATGCATCAACATCTCAACACCCTCTATCAGGGGCAGTCTCTCACCCGCGACGCCGCTCGCGACGCCTTCGGCCAGGTGGTCCGTGGCGAAGTGGATCCCATCGTGC
This sequence comes from Aeromonas sp. Marseille-Q7275, assembly GCF_965119515.1. Classification (NCBI taxonomy): domain Bacteria; kingdom Pseudomonadati; phylum Pseudomonadota; class Gammaproteobacteria; order Aeromonadales; family Aeromonadaceae; genus Aeromonas; species Aeromonas sp. Marseille-Q7275. Next base: position 78,922 of record NZ_CBCPLW010000016.1, on the reverse strand, counting down.
TGGCGAGCCTGCTCACCGCCCTCAAGCTCAAGGGGGAGACCCCGGAGGAGATCGCCGGCGCCGCCGAGGCCCTGCTGGCGGAGGCCCGCCCCTTCCCGCGCCCGGACTATGCGTTCTGCGACATCGTCGGCACAGGTGGCGACGGCCTCAACACCATCAACGTCTCCACCACCTCGGCCCTGGTGGCCGCCGCCTGCGGCCTGAAAGTCGCCAAGCACGGCAACCGCTCCGTCTCGAGCAAATCGGGTTCGAGCGATCTGCTGGACAAGATGGGGATCAAGCTCGACATGAGCCCGGCCCAGGCTCGCCGCTGTCTGGACGAGCTCGGCATCTGCTTCCTGTTCGCCCCCCAGTACCACGCCGGGGTGCGCCACGCCATGCCGGTGCGCCAGGCCTTGAAAACCAGGACGCTATTTAACGTCCTGGGGCCGCTTATCAACCCCGCCCGCCCCAGCTACCAGCTGATGGGGGTCTATGCCCCCGAGCTGGTGCGTCCCATCGCCGAAACCCTGCTGGCACTGGGGCTGAAAACCGGTATGGTGGTACACGGCGCCGGGCTGGACGAAGTGGCCATTCACGGTCCGACCCAGGTGGCCGAGATCCGTGACGGCGAAATTCGCGAATACCTGCTCACCCCGGCCGACTTTGGCCTCGAGACCTACCCGGTCAGCGCCATTCAAGGGGGGGAGCCGGAAGAGAACCGCGCCATCACGGACGCCATACTGGCAGGGGAAGGCACAGCGGCCCACAACGCCGCCATCGCCGCCAACGTGGCGCCGCTCCTGGTGATGGCGGGCAAGGCCCCGGACTTCAAGCAGGCGGCCGCGCAGGTGCTGGCCAAGCTTGCAAGCGGTGAAACCCGCCTGCTCGCCCAGGCCCTCGCCACCCTGAGCCATCAGGAGGCATGATGTCAGTCAGTACTCACGGCAGCCAACAAGGCAGTACCACTCTTAGCAAGGATATCGAGATGCTCGACCCCCTCTCCTCCCCCGATGCCTTCCTGAATCGGGCGTCCATCAACCAGACCATTCTCGGCAAAATCGTGGCCGCCAAGCAGGAGTGGGTCGCGGCCCGCAAGCTGACCCAGCCCCTGGAGAGCTTCCAGGGCGCCCTGGTGCCAAGCGATCGGGACTTCGAGGGCGACCTGCGTGCAGGCTCCACCCGCTTCATTCTCGAATGCAAGAAGGCCTCCCCCTCCAAGGGTCTGATCCGCGACGACTTCAGCCCGGAGGCCATCGCCGACATCTATGGCAACTACGCCACCGCCATCTCTGTGCTGACGGACGAGCAGTTCTTCCAGGGGGATTTTGCCTTCCTGCCCAGGGTGCGCGGCCGGGTCAAGCAGCCGGTGCTGTGCAAGGACTTCATGATCGACCCCTATCAGGTCTATCTGGCCCGCCACTATCAGGCGGACGCCATCCTGCTGATGCTCTCCGTGCTCACCGACGAGGGCTATCGCGCCCTGTTCAAGGTGGCGAAAGAGTTAGGCCTCGGGGTGCTCACCGAGGTGAGCAATGCAGAGGAGCGGGATCGCGCCGTCGCCCTCGGCGCCCCCGTGATTGGCATCAATAACCGGGATCTGCGGGATTTGAGCGTGGATCTCGCCCGTACCCAACAGCTGGCGGCCGAGATCCCCGCCGATCGGGTGGTCATCAGCGAGTCCGGCATCAACCACCGCGCCCAGGTGGCGGAGCTGCGCGCCCATGCCAAGGGCTTCCTGGTGGGCTCCTCCCTGATGAGCGAGCCGGATCTGGAGGCGGCGGTGCGCAAGCTGGTGCTCGGCCAGAACAAGGTGTGCGGCCTCACCCGCCCCGAAGATGCCGCCGCAGCCCATCAGGCGGGGGCCGTGTTTGGTGGCCTTATCTTCGTCGCCAAGAGCCCGCGCTACGTGGACATTCCCGCCGCCCGCGCCGTCATGGCGGGTGCGCCGCTCTCCTATGTGGGGGTGTTTCGCAATGCCCAGCCCGCCACCATTGCCAAGACGGTGGAGGCCCTGAACCTCGCCGCCGTGCAACTGCACGGGGACGAGGACGCCGCCTATATCGAGACCCTGCGCCCCCTGCTGCCGGCAGGCTGCCAGATCTGGAAAGCGGTAGGCGTCTCTCTTGGCAAGGAAAGCGGCGAGCCCCTGCCCTCCCTCGACTACCCGGCGGATCGCCTGCTGCTCGATACAAAAGTGGGCAGCCAGAGCGGCGGCACCGGCCAGGCATTCGACTGGGCCCTGCTGGGAAGTCTCGATAAAGCCAAGCTGATGCTGGCGGGGGGGCTCAACCCCGACAACGCCCTGCAGGCGGCCCGGGTGGGCTGCGTGGGCCTTGATTTCAACTCCGGGGTGGAGAGTGCCCCGGGCCAGAAGGATGCGCACAAGCTGGCGGCGGCCTTTGGCGCCCTGCGCCAACTGTAAGAGTGCCCTGCGCACCCTCTGAACATGCACCAAATTAATGAACTGCATTTGCCTATAAGCACAAGGAATAATCTATGACCCTGCTCAACCCGTTTTTTGGTGAATTTGGCGGCATGTATGTGCCCCAGATCCTCATCCCCGCCCTGCTCCAGCTGGAGAAGGCCTTCGTCGATGCCAAGGATGATCCGGCCTTCGTCGCCGAGTTTCAGTCCCTGCTCACCGAGTATGCCGGTCGCCCGACCCCCTTGACCCTCACCCGCAATCTGACCAAGGGCACCAAGACCCGCCTCTACCTCAAGCGTGAAGATCTGCTGCACGGCGGCGCTCACAAGACCAACCAGGTGCTGGGTCAGGCCCTGCTCGCCAAGCGCATGGGCAAGAGCGAGATCATCGCCGAGACCGGCGCCGGTCAGCACGGGGTCGCCACCGCCCTGGCCTGCGCCCTGCTCGGCCTCAAGTGCCGGGTCTATATGGGTGCCAAGGATTGCGAGCGCCAGAAACCCAATGTGTTTCGCATGAAGTTGATGGGGGCCACAGTGATACCTGTGCACTCCGGCTCCGCCACCCTCAAGGATGCCTGCAACGAGGCGCTGCGCGACTGGGCTGCCAACTACGAGACCGCCCACTACCTGCTCGGCACCGCCGCCGGCCCCCACCCCTTCCCCACTATCGTGCGGGAGTTCCAGAAGATGATCGGGGAAGAGGCCAAGGCCCAGTGCTTCGAGAAGGAGGAGCGCCTGCCCGACGCCGTGATCGCCTGCGTCGGCGGCGGATCCAACGCCATCGGCATGTTTGCTGACTTTATCGATGAGCCTTCGGTGCGTCTGATCGGGGTCGAGCCCGGTGGTCACGGCATAGAGAGCGGCGAGCACGGCGCGCCGCTCGGTCACGGCAGCAAGGGGGTCTTCTTTGGCATGCACTCCTACCTGATGCAGGACAGCCAGGGCCAGATCCAGGAGTCCTACTCCGTCTCGGCGGGGCTGGACTTCCCCTCCGTCGGCCCCCAGCACGCTCACCTGGCCGCCATCGGCCGCGCCGAGTATCCCTCGGTGACCGACAAGGAGGCGCTGGACGCCTTCCAGGAGCTGGCCAAATCCGAAGGCATCATACCGGCGCTGGAATCCTCCCACGCCCTGGCCCACGCCCTCAAGATGGCCCGCAGTGAACCCGAGAAAGAGCAGGTGCTCATCGTCAACCTCTCCGGCCGTGGCGACAAAGACATCTTCACCGTCGCCGACATCTTTGAAAAAGAAGGAACCTTGTCATGAATCGCTACGCACAACTCTTCTCCCGTCTGGACAAGGCCAATCAGGGCGCCTTCGTGCCCTTCGTGATGCTGGGTGACCCCACCCCCGAGCTGTCGCTCGCCATCGTCGATGCCCTGGTCGAAGGGGGCGCCGACGCCCTCGAACTCGGCATTCCCTTCTCCGATCCGGTGGCGGATGGCCCCACCATTCAGGGTGCCGCCCTGCGTGCCTTTGCCAGCCACACCACCCCGGACGACTGCTTCGGCCTGCTTGGCCGCATCCGCGCCAAGTACCCGGAGCTGCCCATTGGCCTGCTGGTCTACGCGAATCTCGTCTATGTGCGCCACATCGACGGCTTCTACGAGAAGTGCCAGCAGGCGGGGGTGGACTCCGTGCTGGTGGCCGACGTGCCGGTGCAGATGTGCGAGCCCTACAAGGCGGCCGCCGACAGGTTCGGCATCGACAGCATCTTTATTGCCCCGCCGAACGGTGACACCGAGACGCTCAAGGCCGTGGCAGAGCTCGGCTCCGGTTACACCTATCTGGTGAGCCGCGCCGGCGTGACCGGCGCCGAGACCAAGGCCGGCATGCCGGTGGATGGCCTCATCAATACCCTGCGCGAGTTCAAGGCCCCCCCCGCCCTGCTCGGCTTTGGCATCAGCGAACCGGCTCAGGTACGCGATGCCATCAAGGCCGGGGCCGCCGGCGCCATCTCCGGCTCCGCCGTGGTGAAGATCATCGAGACCCACCACCAGAACCCGGAGCATATGCTCACCCGTCTGAAGGAGTTTGTGGAAGGGATGAAGGCCGCGACCAACCGATAAGGGGCGGCATGGGTCAAAATGCCATTGGCCGTGAGTGATCCGGCTGCGTATCCACATTACGCATAGCAGCCATCGTTGCATCTCCGTATCAAAGGGAGCCAGACCGGCTCCCTTTCTTTTTATCTCGCTCGCCCCGCTTGCAGATCTCGGCGTCTTGCCCCCTCTCCCTACGGGAGAGGGCTGGGGTGAGGGGATGGTGCATTCCCAGCCAAATGAGTTGCTCACTCAGCGTACGCCCTAATGACTAATTTATTGATCCAACACAGATTCCCGCCAAAACATGCTTCTCAACCCTCTCCCCTCGCCCTTAAGATAGCCAAACGACAATCCCTCACTCGGGAGCGCACCATGGCTGCGATTGTTGCTATCTCGCAGGTTAACAGCAGCGAACTGGGAGCTGTCACTCAGGGGCGGTAGCGTGGTTTTTGTAGGTTGGCGCAGAGCATAGCGAAGCCCAACAGGCGAGCATTATTACGCCAACCCTCTCCGGATAAACAAGGACGTGCCAGATCCGCAAAACAGATTTACAGATACATTTCGTGGTAAACGTTGGGCTTCACTTCGTTCAGCACCAACCTACGATTTTTAGCAAAGCATATGAGACCATCAAAATAAATCTTTAGAGGCAATTATCAGAACGTTATGGAACCTTATTAAGCCCCCTACTATCGATTTAATATCCACGCCTGCTAATAAATTTCAACTCAAGGATTAAATTTAGAAAAAATGGCATTTAAAAAAACTAAAAATGAAACCACGATATTATTAGAGAAAATATCAAAACAGATAGGTGGATTAGCAGGACAGAAACCAAAATATGAAAGACTAGGATTGTTTTTTGCTAACTGGTCGCAAGTTGCCATGCTTCTTGTAGTTATTTATGGCTATATATACACAGTATTACCAGTAGTTCAAAAAGAACAAATTTCTGAGCAACTTGCTGAACTTGAGTTAGAAAAGAAATCATGGGATAAACAGCTCAACGAGGCAACCCATAAAATAGATCAAAAAAACATAGAGTTAAAAAAACTAATTGACTCTAAAAAACAACTATTATTAGATATCGAAGAATTAAGTCAAGAAAAAGAAAAATCACGTTCAAATCTTGATAAAATCAAAAGTGAATATAATCAAACCCATATTGAATTAGTCAAGACTAAAGCTAGTGTGAATGTTGCAACCAGTGACCTTTAGAACTACATAAAGAGACTTTATTAGGAAAACCAGATTACCTGACAATCTTATTTTAATATTAAACAACACGGGTTCATCATATGACATATTTCATTTTGAAAATGAAGCATCCATTAAAGAAAAATTAGAAAAACATATTTATCCCCCTTGAAGCATGCAAATGAAAACTTAGCCAGGCTATATGATTCGTATAAATCAGCAAAAGGTATCAACCAAGCTGCAAAATATAAACTTTACTCTCAATACAAGAATGGCATAAAAAAACACAAAATGAACTTAATATGCCCAACCCCAAACTTTGAAGCATGGGAAGCAGCATTTATTGAAACAAAAATCTATTAAGAGTTTATTAGTAAAGTCATGTATTAACAATGCCTTCAGCAAAAGAATAAACGATGAGAAATGGTCTAAAAACCAGGTGGCCGATTTGAAAGGTTCTGAGTTTTGGCCAAAACAAGAGAAAGTCTATAAAATATGTGCGATTTCGAGATTCAATATAAAATTGAAGAGCTATTCCGTAATGAATGGGAAAAATATATGCTCCATGTGAGGAAAGACTGCTAAAAACAAACAATATAATATTGGATGATTTTGACCCATCAAAAATAAAACCATTTACTGATATCAGCCCACCCAGCAGCCAATTTATAGTTCACTCAATAACAAACAAAAAATAATATATAGAACTCATATGTTGGATGATATTTTCGCAACCATTTAAGTGGTCGCTATAAAATAAGGAATGGATTATGAAAATAACGAACCCCATAAGTTTTTTGACTCTCGGCGGTAGAATGAGATATCTAATGGGCCGCAGTAATCAAGATCTTGTTTTTGGTGATGGATTTATATTAGACAATTTGAATGAGTTCAAAAAGACCTATCCGAACTTGGGTTCACTGTTTCTAAAAATCTTTACAATTTTAAAGTTCTCCCTATAGAAAAAGAACTTTTAGAGATAGAAACACTTTATAACAATAAAGAAAGTGAAGGGAGAATTACAGAAAAACAAGAAAACGATTTAACACATGCTATTGCTGAAATGGAAAACACTGTTCTTGCCGAGGCACAAACAAGAATTATCGCAACTCCAATCCCCAGACGATTTATATTGAACCACCTACTTGAGAACCATGGTGAAATATTGGGAAAGGGCGTCTATGACCTTCTAACTGCCCAAGCTCAATATGACATCAATCAGGCATGTAAATGTATTGCTTTTGAGTGCCCAACAGCTGCCGCATTTCATATTCTTCGTGCAATAGAAGAGTGTGTACGCATTCTTTTTAGAGCATACTTCCCAAGAGGATTCAGGTAGAGCCTGGGGGTGTCTTACATCAGAGCTTAAGAACAAACCCAAAAATCCAAAACCTGACGATACATTAATGGCACATCTTGATCACTTGCGAGTCAGATTTAGAAACCCCACTGATCATCCTGAAAAAATATATGAGATAGAAGAGGCTGAAGATCTTATTCATCTGGCGGTGGACATTATCAACCGTTGCATAAAGGATGAGAAGTTAACAGAAAACTATCCTAAAAAATCACCAATAAATGGATGTCAGCAGGCAATAATTAGCATGCCTATCTTTCTCAGCAAGATATACATAGGAAAACTACAAAGATGGGTGTCCAAGTTTTTATTTTTGGCTCAGCTTACGATATACCCAATAATCCTTTCCAATCCAACCACTAGCCCCCTGCCCCACACCCGCCACCCCATCAGCGCCAGCATCAATACAACCCCCGGCAGCCATACCCAGTAGAGCTCGGAGAGGATCACCGCCTCACCTCGGACGGTGAGATAGGCCTCCAGCTTGAAGGGGGCGACCCGGATCAGCTGCCAGGGGGCGAAGAAACGCTCGTCACGCCACGGCCAGAGCCAGCCCACCCCCTTGCCGCCGGTGGTGAGGGAATCGAGCAGGCTGTGGGAAAGCAGAGAGACCAGCAGAAACGACCAGACGGTGGTGGCGCTCGCCCGAAATTGGCGGTGAAACAGCACGGCCAGAGTGGGCAGGGCAAAGGCGAACAACAGGGAGTGGGTAAAGCCGCGGTGGCCGAAGACATGGCCGTAGGCAACCCCCAACTTGAAGGCGAGCACATCGGCATCGGGCAGCATGGCGATGGCGACCCCCGCCAGCAGCAGACGTGGCGGGATGATCCGGCTGCCAAGCCCGAGCCCAAGACAGAGAGGGACGGCGGCGTGGGTGACGATGGTGGGCATAAGGTGAAGCTCCAACTGAAAACGTGAGCCTACCTTATCCCCGCTCGGTGAAGTGAAGGTGAAGTTGCGTGCCGCCAGCCTTGAGCCCATGGCGGGCATTGCCTACAATGACCCACTTTTTATCACACTCAGGTAAATAAAATGAGCGACAACAAACCTGCCCTGCCCGACCGTCTGGCGGCCAACCCGCGCAGCCCGCACCATGTGGCGGAGTGCTTCCAGCACGAGATCGGCATTCGCGTGAACGGCAAGGAGCGCACCAATGTCGAGGAGTACTGCATCAGCGAAGGTTGGGTGAAGATCCCCTCCCCCAAGGCCAAGGATCGCTACGGCAACCCCATGCTGATCACCGTCAAGGGCACCGTCGAGGCCTTCTACGCCTAAGCTGCCCTGACAGCGCGCCCCTGAGGGGTGCGACCCTGTTATTTCAGAGCACCGGCCAAGCGCCGGTGTTCTGCGTTTTGGGCCGGGCCTGGCTTATAGGTGGGTTCTCTTTCTTTGTTCTCCTTTGCCTTCCTGTTTCTTCCTTTCCCTCCCTTTCTTTCGCCTTTTTCCCTTCCGCCAGGGCCCTGATCCGGCTGGTATACGGCCTTTTCGTCCAGGCAAGGCGGCGATCTTGTCATCCCTGCTGGTTTATCCGCACCATCACAGCACCGCTCATTCTCAGGAGCGCGGCTTGCCGGCCTGCCAGCGTTGCAGCGCAGCCCCCGCCAGCACCAGCAGGATGCCGAGCAGATCGCTCGCGGCCAGCCGTCCGGCCAGGGCATCGAGCAGGGCGCCCCCCGCCAGCTGGCCCGTCACGATGAGCAGGGCGCAGGCCAGGGCGCCGACCCGGCCTATGGCCCAGCTGCTGATGGCGACGAAGAGCGCCCCCAGCACGCCGCCGAGCAACAGCCAGGGATCGAGCCCGGCGAGCCGCTCCCAGGGCGCCCCCTTGAGGATGAGCAGGGCGCCGAGCAGCCCGAAGCCGAGCAGGTGGTTGGCAAGGGACGCCGTCATAGCGCCCCGGGCGCTGGCGAGGCGGCCATTGAGGGTGCGCGACAGGCTCACCGCCACGCCGTTCAGCAGCCCCAGCAGGATCAATAGGGTCATGGTGTCTCTCCTAATGCAGTACGATGAGCAGGGCGCCGGCCATCACCAGCAGGGCGGCGAGCGCGTCCTTTCCCGAGGGGCGGCGGCGGGCCAGCCCGAGCCAGCCGAGGCCATCGCACAGGGCACCAAACAGCAGCTGGCCGAGCAGCAGCAGGGCCAGGGTGCCCGCCATGCCCAGGGGCGAGTTGAGGCACAAGGCTGCCAGCACCACGGTGAGCGCCCCCGGCAGACCGCCGAGCCAGGCCCAGGGCGGGGCCGCCTCCGGCGTCGGGGGCCTTGGGGCCAGCCACCACAGGAGCCCGGCCACCAGACTGCCAACTCCGTGGGCCAGCCAGCTCGCGAGCCAGGGGTCGGTGGCGCGGGACAGGGCCCCGTTCTGGGCGATCATCAGCGCCAGCAGCAGGCCGGCAGCGAAGGCAGCCAGGGCGCCCAGGGTCTGGCCAAGTGTCTGGCCGAGGGCGGGGCGGCCGGGGCCGCGGTCAACAAGCGGGGGGATCATGGGGTTGCTCCTTGGTTGAACTGACGAGCAGGGTAAATTGTTTTTGATATGGGGATAATCTACCCTCATGGAACAACATTGTTTCCACATCGAGAACAGCATGAACCAGGAAGCCTTCGCCCTGCTCCCGGCCTTCGTCGCCGTGGTGGAGTCGGGCACCTTCTCCGGCGCCGCCCGCCAGCTCGGTCTCAGCAAGTCGGTGCTGAGCAAGAAGGTGAGCCAGCTCGAGCAGGCCCTCGGCTGCCAGCTCCTCTATCGCACCACCCGCTCCCTCACCCTCACCGAGGCGGGGGAGCGCTACTTCGAAACGGTGCGCCATGCGGTGCGCCTGGCCTGCGACGGGGAAGATGCCATCGGCGCCCTGCAATCGGTCCCCCGCGGCCTGCTGCGGGTGACGGTGCCCATGGTCTATGGCCGCCGCCACATCGCCCCCCTTGTCCCCGAGTTTCTCGCCCTCCACCCCGAGGTGCAGTTGCAGCTCGAGATGAGCGACGCCCAGCAGGATCTGGTGGCCGAGGGGTTCGACGTGGCGGTGCGCATCGGCGCGCTGGAGGATTCGAGCCTGGTCGCCCGCCGCCTCGCCCCCTGTCTCAGCACATTGTGCGCCGCCCCCACCTACCTGGCGCAGGCCGGCACGCCCCGTACCCCGGCCGATCTCGAGCGCCACAACTGCCTCTTCTACTCCCTGTTTCGCGGCGGCACCCAGTGGCGGCTGCACGGGCCCGAGGGAGAGGTGGCCATCACCCCCAGGGGCAATTTCGAGGTCAACAACAGCGATGCCATCCACACCGCGCTGCTGGCGGGGCTCGGCATCGGCAACATGCCGGACTTCATCGTGGCGCGGGATCTCGCCGCCGGTCGGCTGGTGCCCGTGCTGCCAGACCATGCCCTGCCCGAGCACGGCATCTGGTGCATCTATCCCAAGCGCCGCCACCTGCCCGCCAAGGTGGAGGCCTGGCTGGCCTTCCTGCAGGAGCGCCTGGGGCTGCGCTGAGGGCCCGATAACCGGAACGGTTCACGTTTTTTTCATCGGGAAGGGAGTAGAGTAGGCAGCAAACCAAGCATCTGTTTTGATTGGAGAAGCACTCCGGGGTCATGCCACGGCATGGCCCCCCAGGTGGAGTACCATGATGAAGAAAACCGCGATTGCCCTGACCCTGGCCAGCCTGCTGGCGCTGCCGCTCTTTGTCTCACCCGATGCCTGGGCCGCCCCGGTGCGCTCCCTGCAGAAGGAGCAGAATTACGAGCAGTTCATCAGCAAGCGCCAGGTGGTGGATCAGCTGCTGGCGGATGCCGCCCGCATCTTCCACTCCCCCGCCCGGGTCTCCGATGCGGGCTTCACCGCCAAGATGCCGAGTAACATGGAGCAGGTGACCACCCTGCTGCTGGAGGCGCACCAGCTCGAGCCCTATCGCACCGATCTGCTCGTCTCGGCGGCCAACGCCCAGATCTACAACGGCAACGTGGACAGGGCCATCGCCCTGTTCGAGCAGGCCCAGAGCGCCGCGCCGGACGATCTGGACATCAACACCTATCTGGCCACCTGGCAGCGCTTCAAGGGCAACCAGGCCAAGGCCGATGGCTACCTCAAGCGGGTCGGCGAGCTCAACGCCGGTCGCGCCGCCGATCTGCAGCGGCTGTTCTCCACCGTGGACCGGGTGATCGCCACCCCCCTCAAGGAGCGTCAGGGACGGGGCGAGAAGAAGGGGCGCCGCGCCATCGTCACCCTGGGCTATGCCCTCAATCCCGATGGCTCCATGCACGAGATCCTGCTGGGGCGCCTCGAGACCACCCGTGCCCTGGCCCAGGCCGATCCGGCGGCCCTCGTCATCCTCACCGGCGGTGTGCCCCAGAGCCGCCAGACCGAGGGCAAGCTGATGGCGGACTGGCTGGCGAAGAAGGGCATCGACCGCTCCCGTATCATCGAGGAGAACTACGCCACCAGCACGGTGGAGAACGCCCTCTACAGCGGCTATGTCCTCGCCCGCCACGAGATTGAGTACGCCACCCTGGTGAGCTCGGCGAGCCACGTACGCCGGGGCCAGACCCTGCTGGAAATCGCCTGCTGGCAGAGCGGCCCGGCCACTATCCGCATCGACAGCGTCGCCTACCCGGACAAGCCCCTCTCCGCCCTGGCCAAGGCGAGCCCGGAGGAGCGGCTTGGCATCTACCGCGACGCCCTGCGCACCTATGGCCTGTGGAGCTACCGCTCGGCGCCGCTGGTGGAGCGCTGATCCCCCGGCCCCGCCACCCTGGCGGGGCCTTTTCCTCTCTTCCCCCTGCCAGTCACTGCGCCCCCTCTGCCCTCCCTGTTGGCCTGCCCCTGCACGCACCTGCCAGCGCCTAGGGGCTGGCGCTTTGCCCCTTGCGCCAGCCATTCGATAGACGGTGGGCGAGCAAGCTATTCACCTCCCGGCATATCTCAAACAGATCATTGATTTACCGTTCTTTTTCTAAGAACCAAACGGCATGAGAGCACCCTTCTCGTTCCTTCGCACTCGGGAATGTTCAGATAAAGATGTGGCTTCCAACACCCCCAACAAGGAAGTGCATCATGACAGCAAAAGGCATCTCTCTGTGGCTCGCGGCCTCAGTGCTGCTCGGCCAGTCCGCCCAGGCCCTCGAGGTCACCGTGGCCTACCAGACCTCGGCCGAGCCCGCCAAGGTAGCCCAGGCCGACAACACCTTCGCCAGGGAGAGCGGCGCCACCGTGGATTGGCGCAAGTTTGACAGCGGCGCCAGCGTGGTACGGGCGCTCGCCTCCGGCGATGTGCAGATAGGCAACATCGGCTCCAGCCCCCTGGCGGTGGCGGCGAGCCAGAATCTGCCCATCGAGGTGTTCCTGCTCGCCTCCAAGCTCGGGGAGTCCGAGGCCCTGGTGGTGAAGCAGGGGCTCACCGGGCCAGAGGATCTGGCGGGAAAATGCATCGCCGTGCCCTATACCTCCACCACCCACTACAGCCTGCTGGCGGCCCTCAAGCACTGGAACGTCGACCCCGCGACGCTGCAGATAGTGAACCTGCAACCGCCGGCCATCATCGCCGCCTGGCAGCGGGGCGACATCGACGGCGCCTATGTCTGGGCTCCCGCCCTCAACCAGCTCACCAGGGAGGGCAAGGTGTTGACCGACTCCGCCCAGGTGGGTGACTGGGGGGCGCCGACCCTGGATGTCTGGGTGGTGCGCAAGGACTTTGCCAAGGCCCATCCCGAGGTGGTGCAAGCCTTCGTGAACAGTACCCTGGCCGCCCAGCAGGCCTATCTCGCCAACCCGGACGGCTGGCTGGCCCAGCCCGAGCATCTTGGCAAGCTCGCGGCCCTGAGCGGCGTTCCCGAGGCGGACGTCCCCGCCCTGGTGAAGGGCAATACCTATCTCGATGCGAAGGCCCAGAGCGCCGAGCTGGGCAGCCTGGTCAACCAGACCATCATCGACACCGCCCGCTTCCTCGAGAGCCAGGGCAAGGTGCCAAGCGCCGCCTCGGATTACCGCCAGTTCGTGACCGATCGCTTCGTGAAAGCCGTGGCCCAGTAAATCGGAGGAGACGACCATGCTGCAGCTCTCTCATGTGTCCGCCGAGTACGCCGGCAGGCGGGTGCTCGACAACATCAGCCTCTCCCTGCCCGAGGGGGAGCTGATGGTGGTGCTGGGCCCCTCGGGATCGGGCAAGACCACCCTCCTCAACCTGGTGGCAGGCTTCGAGCCCTGCCACCACGGTCAGATAAGCCTCGAGGGAAAACAGGTCACCGGCCCAGGCGCCGAGCGCGGCGTGGTGTTCCAGAGCGAGGGGCTGCTGCCCTGGCGCAACGTGCTGGACAACGTGACCCTCGGCCTGCAACTGGCGGGGGTGCCCAGGGCCGAGCGCACCGAACAGGCCCTGGCACTGCTGCGTCAGGTAGGGCTGGAAGGCGCCGGCGATCGCGCCATCTGGCAGCTCTCCGGCGGCCAGCGCCAGCGGGTCGGCATCGCCCGAGCCCTGGCTACCCGGCCCAGACTGCTCCTGCTGGACGAGCCCTTCGGCGCCCTGGACGCCTTCACCCGGGAGCAGATGCAGACCCTGCTGCTGCGCCTGTGGCACGAGCATCGGCGCCAGGTGCTGCTCATCACCCACGACATCGAGGAGGCCATCTTCATGGCCACCGAGCTGGTGCTGCTCTCCTCCTCCCCCGGACGGGTGATGGAGCGACTGACCCTGGAGTTCGGTCGCCGCTTCGCCGCCGGGGAGCCCTGCCGCAGCATCAAGTCCGACCCGGCCTTCATCGAGCGTCGTGAATACGTGCTGGAGCGAGTGTTCGCAGAGCGGGAGGCCTTCCCATGACCCTCGCTCTCGCCCGGCAACGGGATGTCACCCACGCACGCGCAGCGAGCTGGCCCCTGCCCCGTCGTCTGACCCTGAGCCTAACCACCCTGCTCGTCCTGCTGGCCCTGTGGTGGCTGGTAGCCCGGCTCGGCTGGGTCGATCCCCTGTTCCTGCCGCCCCCAGAGCGGGTGCTGGCACAGCTCATCACCATCGCAGGCCCAACGGGCTTTATGGATGCCACCCTGTGGCAACACCTGGGGGCGAGCCTGGGCCGCATCCTGGTGGCCCTGGTCGCGGCGGCCTTTTTTGGCATCACTGTGGGTATCGCCATGGGGCTCAGCCCCACGGTGCGCGGCGTGCTGGACCCCCTCATCGAGCTCTACCGCCCGGTGCCGCCGCTCGCCTACCTGCCCCTGATGGTGATCTGGTTTGGCATAGGCGAGACCTCCAAGGTGCTGCTCATCTATCTGGCCATCTTCGCCCCCGTGGCCCTAGCGACCCTGACGGGGGTGCAGAGCGCCAACGCGGTGCGAGTACGGGCGGCCCAGGCGCTGGGAGCATCCCGGCCCCAGGTGCTCTGGCACGTGATCCTGCCAGGCGCCCTGCCAGACATCCTGACCGGGCTGCGCATCGGGCTCGGGGTAGGCTGGTCCACCCTGGTGGCGGCCGAGCTTATCGCCGCCACCCGGGGGGTGGGCTTCATGGTGCAATCCGCCGGCGAGTTCCTCGCCACCGACGTGGTGCTGGCAGGCATTCTGGTGATCGCCCTGATCGCCTTCCTATTGGAACTGGGCCTGCGCGCCCTGCAGCGCAGGCTCACCCCCTGGCACGGAGAAGGACAATGAACCACAAGCTGACCGCTCCCATGGTGATCCTTCACATCGCCTTCGTATTGGAACTGGGCCTGCGCGCCCTGCAGCGCAGGCTCACCCCCAGGCATGGAGAAGGACAATGAACCACAAGCTGACCGCGAACCTTCACATCGCCTTCATATTGGAACCGGGCCTGCGCGCCCCCTGGCATGGAGCAAGACAATGACCGACAAGCTGACCATCAGCCCCCTGGGCCCTCATATCGGCGCCGAGATCGCCGGGGTCAATCTGGCCGAGCCCCTGACCCAGGGGCAGTTCGAGCAGATCCATCGCGCCCTGCTCAAATACCAGGTGCTGTTCTTTCGCGACCAGCCCATCACCCCGCGAGCGCAGCGGGCGCTGGCGAACCGCTTCGGGGATCTGCACATCCACCCCGTCTACCCCCACACGGAGGAGGCCGAGGAGATCATCGTGCTCGATACCCACGACGACAATCCGCCGGACAACGACAACTGGCACACCGACGTGACCTTTATCGAGACGCCCCCGGCGCTGGCCATTCTGGCCGCCAAGCAGCTGCCTCCCACTGGGGGGGACACCCTCTGGGCCAGCGGCATAGCGGCGCTGGCGGCCCTCTCTCCACCCCTGCAAACCCTGCTGGCGGGGCTGGAGGCCGAGCACGACTTCACAAAGTCCTTCCCGGCACATCGCCATGATGACAGCGAGGAGGAGCGCCAGCGCTGGCAGGCTGCCGTGGCCCGTCACCCGCCCCTGCGCCACCCGGTGATCCGCACCCATCCAGTGAGCGGCCGGCAGGCCTTGTTCGTCAACGAGGGGTTCACCACCCGGCTGCCCGGGCTGCCCCCCAAGGAGAGCGAGGCACTGCTCGGCTTTCTGTTCGAGCACATCCGCCGCCCCGAGTTTCAGGTGCGCTGGCGCTGGCAGGAGAACGACATCGCCATCTGGGACAACAGGGTGACCCAGCACTATGCCAATGCCGACTACCTGCCGGCACGCCGGGTGATGCACAGGGCCACCATACTCGGGGACAAGCCATTCTGGCGCCCGAGCTGACTCGCGCGACGTCACCTCGCCCAATGAAAAAGCCCGCCGAATGGCGGGCTTTTTGTACCGGCGGCGGGCCCTCAGCCCTTGAGCTCCAGCCACAATGGTGAAGCCCCAAGATCAGGCTGAAAGGCGTGCTTGGGTGTCGCTGACGGCCCTCAGCCCTTGAGCTCCAGCACTGTGGTGAAGCCCCCGAAGATCATGCGGGCCCCATCGAAGGGCATGGTCTGGTGCATGGGGCTGGCCGGATCCATCCTGGGGTCCTTCATCATCTTGGTCATGGCCTCGTCCCGCACCGCCTTGCTCGGCCACTCCACCCAGGAGAAGACCACGGCTTCGTCCTCCTTCGCCGCCACCGCGCGGTAGAAGTCGGTCTGCTTGCCGTGGGGCACGTCATCCCCCCAGCACTCCAGCACCCGGGTGGCCCCATATTCGAGAAAGATGGGGTCAAACAGCCCCGCATGATCGATCAGGGCCTGCTTGTTGACCGTGGGCACGGCGATCACGAATCCGTCTACATATGACATGAGAGGTTCCTCCTGTGGTTGAGGATCTCAGCATAGCAGCCGTGCCCCTGGCCGCCTCGGTGCCCGGTCACCCTCAGAGAGAGACCAGCCGCTCCAGATCGCTGCGGGTCAGGCGCTTGCTGTCCACCTTCACGTAGAGGGAGTGCTCTTCGCGCACCAGCAGCACGTCGCTCACCCCGTCGCAGGCGCGGATCCGCTGCTCCAGCGCCGGGGTGGCCTCGACCCCTTCCGGCAGCACTATGCGCAGGCTGCTCACATAGGGAGGCTCCGCCATGGTGAGGCTCACCCCGAGCCAGAGCAGGGCCAGCACGGCGCAGCCGCCAAACACCAGGGGGCCGCCCCCCAGGCTGTAGAGCAGGCCGCCCAGGCTGCCGCCAATGGCGACCCCGAGGAACTGACTGGTGGAGTAGACCCCCATGGCGGTCCCCTTGTAGCCCGGGGGGGACTCCTTGCTGATGAGGGACGGCAGCAGCGCCTCCATCACGTTGAAGCCGACGAAGAAGAGCTGCAGCCCGGCGAGCAGGCCCCAGAGCTGCAGGCCGCTCTGCCAGAGCACCAGCTCGGCGGCCAGCATCACCCCCACGCACCCGATGAAGACCCGCTTCATCTGGCGGTGCTTCTCGGCATAGATGATGAAGGGCACCACGCTCACGAAGGCGACCAGCATGGTGACCAGGTAGGCCTGCCACTGGTGCTCCCGAGCCAGCCCCGCTTGTTCGAGCAGGGGCGGCAGCGCCACGAAGCTCGACATCAGCAGGGTGTGAACGCAGAGGATGCCGAGGTTGAGCTTGAGCAGGCGCGGGTTGGTCAGCACGGTGCGAAAACCGCCGCGCACCATGGCGGACTCGCGATTCTGCAGGTGAGCCGCCGGGGTCGGCACCACCCAGATCACCATGGCGATGGCCGCCAGCGCCAGCAGGGCGATGAGCCAGAACAGACCGGAGAGTCCCACCGCCTGGGTGATCAGGGGGCCTGTCACCATGGCGATGGCGAAGGTGATGCCAAAGCTCACCCCGATGAAGGCCATGGCCTTGGTGCGATTCTGCTCCCGGGTGAGATCCGACAGGAGCGCCATGACGGCGGCGGAGATGGCGCCGCTCCCCTGCAGGGCGCGGCCGACGATGATCCCCCAGATGGAGTCGCTCAGGGCGGCGATGACGCTGCCCAGCGCAAACATCAGCAGGCCGCCGACGATGAGGGGCTTGCGGCCGATGCGATCGGAAAGCAGGCCGAAGGGGATCTGGAACAGCGCCTGGGTCATGCCGTAGATGCCGATGGCCAGGCCGATGAGCGCCTCCGAGGCGCCCGCCAGGGACATGCCGTAGGTGGTCAGCACCGGCAGGACCATGAACATGCCGAGCATGCGCAGCGAGAAGACAGAGCCAAGCGCCCAGGTCGCGCGGCGCTCGCCCCTCGTCATGGTGAAATCATTCATGATGGCCTCGATAGGTCAGGGAGAGGAGACAGAAAGGGGCGGATGACAAGGCACGCCACACCCGAAAAAACCGACAGGGTGCCCCGTGGGGCGGGCCTCATAATAACAGAGCCGGGAAGGTTCCCGGCTCTGGATTCTATTGATTTTCCCGCGTTGCATCACAACACCGAGTCTGGCTGGCACCTGCCTCAGGGCAGCATGCTCACCAGCACGGGCGCAGCATCCGGCTGGAAGTCCACCGACATCATCACGCTCAGACACGTGATGGTGACGATGGAAAACATGAACAGCTTGCGGGCCCAGAGGGAGTCATCCACCGCCGCCTTGTAGCCAGACAGCGCCATCCCCAGCCACCAGACGCTCACCGCGGTGGCCACCACCAGATACTTATAACCGGCGTAGCCGCCGAGGAACAGCATCAGGGTCGGCACCATGAACGCCAGTATGTAGAGGGTGATGTGGAGCTTGGCCACCGGGATCCCCTTCACCACCGGCAACACGGGGATGTTGGCGGCCTGGTAATCCTTGAAGCGGAAGATGGCAATCGCATAGGAGTGCGGCATCTGCCACAGGCTGAAGATCGCCAGCAGGATAAGCGCCCCAGAGTCGAACTGGCCGCTCACCGCGCAGTAGCCGATGACGGGCGGCGCGGCGCCGGAGAGGCTGCCGACCAGGGTGCCATAGACCGAATGACGCTTCATGTAGAGGCTGTAGACCCCCACATAGACCAGGAAGCCCAGCACCGCCAGCAAGGCGGCCAACGGATTGGCCGCGAAGTAGAGCAGTGCAATGCCCGCAACGCCCAGGGCCGTCGCATACCAGAGCGACACACCGGGGGCGATGAGCCCCCTCACCAGGGCGCGGTTCTTGGTGCGCTCCATGATGCAGTCGATGTCCCGGTCGATGTAGTTGTTGAACACGCAACCGGAGGCCACCACCAGTGACACCCCCACCATGGTCAGGATGAACAGGGGCACATCCAGGCTCCCCTTCGAGGCCAGCAGGAAGCCGCCGATAACCGAGATGAGGTTACCGAAGATGATGCCCGGCTTGGTCACTTGCAGGTATTGCTTCATCATCACATCAACCCGCTCAGTGAACCATCATGTTGATGTTGAGGTTGTACATGATCCACAGGGAACCCACGACCACGATGGCGATGATGAGCACGGTAAAGACCAGTGCCACCAGGTTCCAGCGCTCCTCGGAGGAGGTGTTCATGTGCAGGAAGTAGACCAGGTGCACGAAGATCTGCACCACCGCCATGGCCACTACGGTGCCGAGCACCATGGCATGGGAGGCGGAGCCGTCCATCACCATCCAGAACGGGATTGCGGTCAGGATGAGTGACAGCACGAAGCCGGTCATGTAGGACTTGACGCTGCCGTGGCTGGCGCCGTGATTGTCAACGGAATGAGTGCTCATTTACATGACCCCCTTCAGATAGGTTCTGACACTGTCGTGGCTGGCACAGTCAATATTGTCAACAGAATGACTCATTTACATGACCCCCATCAGATAGACCACGGTGAAGACGCAGATCCACACCACGTCCAGGAAGTGCCAGAACAGGCTCAGGCACATCAGGCGCGTGCGGTTGCGCTCGGTCAGCCCCTTCTTGCTGATCAGGACCATCATCACGATGATCCAGATAAGGCCGCTGGTCACGTGGATACCGTGGGTACCGACCAGGGTGAAGAAGGCGGACAGGAAGCCGCTGCGATCCGGGCCCGCATCATTGACGATCAGATGATGGAACTCGTAGATCTCCATGGCGATGAAGCCGGCGCCAAGCAGGAAGGTGACCAGCAGCCAGGTGTTGACCGCGGAGACCTTGTTCTTGTTCATGGCCAGCATGCCGAACCCGAAGGTGATGGAGCTCAGCAGCAGCAGCATGGTTTCGGCGAACACGAACGGCAGTTCGAAGATGTCCTTGCCGGTGGGGCCGCCGGCGGTGCCGTTGACCAGGACCGCATAGGTCGCGAACAGGGTCGCGAACAGGATGCAGTCACTCATCAGGTAGATCCAGAAACCGAATACCTTGGTGGCACCGGCATCATGGTGCCCATCCTCATGGGCACCGTGAGAGTGATGTAGAACGTCAGTCGCCATGGAGTTAAGCCACCTTGTTGATATTGTCGAAATGCTGACCTTCGATGCGCTCGATCTCGTCAACCTGTACGTAGTAGTCCACATCGTCGTTGAAGCTGTGGATGATCCAGGTGGCGATCATGCCGACGAAGCCGGCGATGGCCATCCACCAGATGTGCCAGATCATGGCAAAGCCAAACACCACGCTGAAGGCGGCGATGATGACACCGGCACCTGAGTTCTTCGGCATGTGGATGGGAGCGTACTTGGCTGGCTGGCGATAGGCGCTGCCATCCTCTTTCGCTTCCCAGAAGGCGTCCAGACCGGTCACCTTGGGCTCGATGGCGAAGTTGTAGAAGGGCGGCGGAGAGGAAGTAGCCCACTCCAGGGTACGGCCACCCCAGGGATCGCCGGTCCAGTCACGGTTCTTCTCGCGATCACGGATACTGACCACGACCTGGATGAGCTGGCACAAGACGCCGATGGCAATCAGGCCGGCGCCGCAGGCGGCTACTACCAGCCAGCCGTGGAACTCGGGATCTATGTTCTGGCTGACACGACGGGTCATGCCCATGAAGCCCAGCACGTAGAGCGGCATGAAGGCCACGAAGAAGCCGGTGATCCAGAACCAGAAGGCACGCTTGCCCCAGACGTCATCGAGCTTGAAGCCGAACGCTTTCGGGAACCAGTAGGTGATACCGGCGAAGCAACCGAACACCACGCCGCCGATGATGACGTTGTGGAAGTGGGCGATCAGGAACAGGCTGTTGTGCAGCACGAAGTTGGCGGCCGGCACAGAGAGCAGTACCCCTGTCATGCCACCCACGGTGAAGGTGATGATGAAGCCGACGGTCCACAGCATGGGCGAGGTGAACTCGATGCGACCGCGGTACATGGTGAACAGCCAGTTGAAGATCTTCACCCCGGTCGGGATGGAGATGATCATGGTGGTGATGCCGAAGAAGGCATTCACGTTGGCGCCAGACCCCATGGTGAAGAAGTGGTGCAGCCAGACCACGAAGGAGAGCACGGTAATGGCCACGGTCGCCCACACCAGGGAGGTGTAGCCGAACAGCTTCTTCTTGCAGAAGGTCGCCACCACTTCGGAGAAGATCCCGAACACCGGCAGCACCAGGATATACACCTCGGGGTGGCCCCAGGCCCAGATCAGGTTGATGTACATCATCATGTTGCCACCCATGTCATTGGTAAAGAAATGGGTACCCAGGTAACGGTCTGCGGTGAGCAGGGCGATGGTGACGGTCAGGATCGGGAAGGAGGCGATGATCAGGATGTTGGCGCACAGGGCGGTCCAGGTGAACACCGGCAGACGCATCATGGTCATGCCGGGGGCACGCATCCGGATGATGGTGGCAAAGAAGTTGACACCGGTCAGCAGGGTACCTAACCCTGAAATCTGCAGACTCCAGATCCAGTAATCGACCCCGACCCCGGGACTGAACTCCAGCCCCGACAAGGGCGGATAGGCCAGCCAGCCGGTCTGGGCGAATTCACCGACCCCGAGGGAGACGTTGATCAGCACCACGGCCGCGGCGGTAAACCAGAAGCTCAGGTTGTTCAGGAAGGGGAAGGCGACGTCACGGGCACCGATCTGCAGCGGCACGACGATGTTCATCAGGCCGATCACCAGCGGCATGGCCACGAAGAAGATCATGATGACGCCGTGGGCGGTGAAGATCTGATCGTAGTGGTGCGCGTTCAGGTAGCCTTCGCTACCGGCGGAGGCCATGACCTGCTGACCACGCATCATGACCGCATCGGCGAAGCCGCGCAGCAGCATGACCATGCCCAGGATGAGATACATGATACCGAGGCGTTTGTGGTCTACCGAGGTGAACCACTCTTTCCACAGATATTGCCACTTGCCGTAATAAGTGATGAGACCGGCAAGCGCCAGCCCACCCAAGATGATACCGGCTATCGTGACCATGATGATGGGTTCATGGTACGGAACAGCCTCGAGTGTCAATTTTCCAAACATCGATTATTCCTCGGATCCTGCTTTCACACTCTTGTCAGCCATGGACGTGGCCATGTGTCCGGCATGCTCGTCGTGACTCATGGCCGCGTGGTCCATGGGTTCTGCTTTTGCAGCGTCATGGTTCATGGCCTTGTGGTCCATGGGTTCTGCTTTCGCGGCGTCATGCTTCATGGCCTCGTGGTCCATGGCGCCATCTTTTGCAGCGTCATGGCCGCCATGGGACATGCCGCCCATGAACTTGTTGATCACATTGACGAACAGCTTGGGATCGGCGCTGGCGAAGTACTCAACCGGGTGGTTTTCGCTCTTCTTGGCCAGGGCATCGAACTCACCCATGGTGCTCAGCATCTTGGGGGACTGTTTCACCTTGGCGACCCAGGCATCGAAACCGGCCTGGTCCTGGGTGGCAATCGCCTTGAACTTCATGCCAGAGAAACCGGCACCGCTGTAACTGCCGGAGATCCCCTTGTACTGACCCGCCTCGTTGGCAATCAGGTGCAGCTTGGTCTGCATCCCGGCCATGGCGTAGATCTGACCGCCCAGCTGGGGGATGAAGAAGGAGTTCATCACTGTGTCTGAGGTCACCCGGAAGTTGATCGGGGTGTTGACCGGGAAGGCCAGCTCGTTGACCGAGGCGATCCCCAGCTCCGGATAGACGAACAGCCATTTCCAGTCCAGCGAAATCACATCGACCTGGATCGGCTTGACGTCAGATTCCAGCGGCTTGTAGGGGTCGAGGGAGTGGGAGGTTTTCCAGGTAATCACCGCCAGGATGGCGACAATAATGACGGGCACGGTCCAGACGACCGCTTCAATCTTGTTGGAGTGGGACCAATCCGGGGTGTATTTGGCAGTGGTATTGGATGCTCTGTATTTACGAGCAAATGCCACCGTCATAATAATCACAGGAATCACCACGATTAACATCAACCCGAGTGCGGTCAATATCAGTGACTTCTGCTCCAGACCAACCTGCCCCTTGGGGCTCATCAGAGCCATGTCGCAGCCACTCAGCAAGCCAGCGGTTGCCATCAACAGCAAAGCGCCCAAGCCCCTCTTTACTTCAAAAGGTCTCATGCAATGTCCTCATCGTTTCAAGGCTTATTGGTATAATAAAAATGCCGCATTTTATTGCATCAGACCGGCATGTGAACAACATGAAAAATTAATCCCAAAAATGTTCCAAGGGTGGTGAAAACAGGTATCAGATGTTAATCGCTTGACAGCGACCAATTTATTAAATTCACAGACTCTCAATTCATCTCCCGTTAATTTATCCCCCCGCCAAAATCGCTCACCAATTAATCAAAATGGTCCATTACCCTTATTTCAAGAGGGAGAAACAGGGCAAAAAAGAGCCATTCAGCCCCCTCTCAATGCACAGGCGCCCTCGCCATTCCTTGATCTGGATGCGTATATTCCGAGGGGAAATAAAAAAATAATTAATCAATCGAATGTATGATTAACTTCCCGGGACCGAAAGAAGCGCAGAAGGGGCTGCCCTGCCTGGGGCCCGCCATGAAAAACGGGCCTCATGCAAGGCCCGCTTAAGACGACATCCCACCACGGGGTCTCCCTCAGGGGTGTTTATGCTCCATTCGGGTCGCCACAGCGATGCGGTTCCAGGCGTTGATGGTGACCACCTGCATCAGGCACTGGGCCAGCAGGGTTTCCCCCAGCAGGGCCAGGGCCTGTTGGTAGGTCTCCTCGGTGAGCCCTCGCTCGCCGATCAGGGTCACCTCGTCGGTCAGGGCCAGCACGGCCCGCTCCCGCTCATCGAACAGCGGGGATTCGCGCCAGGCGGACAGCGCCAGCAAGCGCTGGGGGCTGTCGCCGTGTTTCATCGCCACCTCGGCGTGCATCTCGATGCAGTAGGCGCAGCCGTTGAGCATGGAGGCCCGCAGCTTGATGAGCTCCTTGAGCGACAGGGGAATGTCGGTGCCGCCGAGATAGGTTTCCAGCCCCCGCATGGCCTGGATGGCGGCGGGGATCTGGCTGGCGAGCTGGATACGGTGGGACATGGCAAGACTCCTTGGATGAGCGCCCCCATGGGCGATGAGCACATTGTTCACGCTTTCATCCATGGATAGAATACCGCCACAACCTGCAACAGTTTTGCATTTACCGCAAAGGTATACCCATGCTGGATCGCGTCCGTATCCTGGCTCAGGTGGTGGAGTCGGGCAGTTTCTCCCGGGCCGCCCGCGCCCTCAACCTGGCCCCCTCCTCGGTGACCCGCACCATAGATGCGCTGGAGCAACAGCTGGGGATCCCCCTGTTCAAGCGCAGCACCCGCCAGCTGGTGCTGACCGAGCAGGGGGAGTACTTCCTGGCCCGCTCGGTGCGCCTGCTGGAGGAAGCGGATCAGCTGGTGCAATCCCTGCAGCCCCTGCCGGTGGCGCCAGAGGGCCCGCTTCGGGTCTCGGTGTTCGAGAGCATCGGCACCACCTGGCTGGCGCCGCGCCTGCCGGCCTTCCTGGCCCGCTACCCCGGGGTGCGGCTCGAGATCGAGCTCGACAACCGGCTGGTGGATCTCGACGCCGAAAACGTGGACCTGGCGGTGCGCATCGGGCGCCCCGTGGACAGCGGCCTCCATAGCCGCCATCTGCTCACCAACCGGACCCTGCTGGTCGCCTCCCCCGCCTATCTGGCCCGCCACGGCGAGCCCGCCCACCCCGATGAGCTGGCGCACCACAACTGCCTCATCCGCGGCCATGGCCGTCAGCGCCAGCACTGGTATTTCCGGCAAGGGGCACAGCGGCACAGGGTCGCGGTGCGGGGCAACCTCGCCTCGGTCGGCGGCACGCCGCTGCTGTGCGCGGCCGAGGCGGGCGCCGGCATACTGCTGCTGTCGAGCTGGATGGTGCAGCAGGGGCTGGACAGCGGCACCCTGCTGCCGCTGTTGCCGGACTGGCAGGCCTCCCCGTACGAGGATCGTCATGACGAGATCCATGCGGTGTTTAGGGGCGGCCGCTTCTTGAAGCCCCAGACCCGCGCCTTCATCGACTTTCTGATCGAGGTGATGGCGCCCTTGCAAGGGCCGCGCTGATGGCTGCGTCCTAGCCATGGCTTATGGGAAAAGCAGACGCCGGGCAGAGTGCCCGGCGTCCGGTGTGAACAACACGTTCAGCGCAAGAGTTCAGCCCGCGGGTTCAGCGAGCATTGCGCCCATCCGGGGGTGAGGTGACACCGCGATAATCCCCGTAAGGGAAGACGCTGCGCAGGCGCTGGGCCACGGGCTCCGGGATGGAGCGGGAGAAGACCAGCCTGACCCCGTTGTCGTCGCGCTGACCCAGGATGCGGCCCCGCACCGGATCCTGCTGCAGGATCTGCTTGGCCTGGGCCAGGAAGCGCGGCGGCACCGAGCCTCGCTTCACCTGCACCTTGCCAGGGGCAAGCCGGATCTCGAACAGGGCACCACGCCCCAGCTTCATCAGCCACCAGATGAGGGCTATCGCCACCAACAAAGACAACCAGGCCATCCGCTTGCTCCTTGAATACCTCAGTTTTCGTCAGTATAGGCCAGCGTCGGCTGGCAATTATTTGGCGAGCCTCACGCTTTGTCCATCACGCTGGCAAGCGTCTCAGCAATCCTTCCCCCAGGCCACCAGCGTCTCACGATAGAGCGCCAGCAGGGCCTGATCCCGCACCGCCACCCCGACCCGCTGGGCCGGATAGCCCGCCCACTCATCGTGAGGGTGGGACTTGCCGTCGAACTTCTGCAGGGTGTGGCCGATGGCGGGGCCATGGTCGATGACCCGCACCGACCCCTCCCGCAGGGTGAACAGCTCGGGATCGATCACGTAGGCGATGGCGGACGGATCGTGCACGTGGCAGCCATTGAGGCCGATGCGCTCGGAATAGAAGCGCAGGTAGAAGCGGCTCACCGCCCACAGGAAGCGGCCAGGCTCACCGGCGTCGTCCCGCAGGGCATCCAGGTAGGCACTGCTGAAGAAGCTCTGCTGGGTCACGTCCAGCCCGATGATCACCACGGGCCAGGGGGCGGTGAACACCCGGTCGGCCGCCTCGGGATCGTCGTGAATGTTGGCCTCGGCATAGGGGGTCACGTTGCCGCGATGGCCGTTGACGCCAAAGGCGCCCCCCATCACCACCACCTGCTTCACCAGCGAGGTGATCTCGGGGGCGGCCTCGAGCGCCAGCGCCAGGTTGGTGAGGGGCCCGATGGTCACCAGGGTGATCTCGCCGGGGTTGGCCTTCACCATCTCGACTATGTATTGCCAGGCCGGGCGGGGATCCGGGGTCAGGGTCACCTCCCCCGCCTCCACATCCCCCAGCCCGCTCGGGCCGTGCACTACTGTCGTCGGCCCCACGGGCTCGCGCAGCAGCGGCGCGGCGGCGCCCTGGGCCACCTCTGCCTTCATGCCGTATTTCTGCTTGAGCCAGAGGGCATTGCGGGTCCCGTTCTCTATGGTGGCATTGCCAAACACCGTAGTGATGGCGAGCAAGTCGATGGCGGGGTGGGCCTCGGCAAAGAGTATTGCCATGGCGTCGTCGATACCGGGATCGGTATCCAGAATGATCTTGTGGGTCATGGGGCCTCCATACGGCAGAAGTGCCAGTGTAGCGACCCCGGGCCCGATTAACAGCGTCAGGATCACAGCCTCGGGGTTTCATCTGCCTCAAGCATGCTGGCGCCATGACAAAAACCGGGCGGCGCCATGGCGGGCACTAGCCCTCCCTTGCCTTCCGGATCAGGCTGACATCACTGCCGGGACGGCTCTACCTCGGCCTCCTGACCCCTGACAGTGCGTTTCAGCTGCCCCATGAACTGCTTGAAATGGGGGAGAAACCCCTTGAACAGCTCCTCTTTGCGATGCTGCATCATCACTTCGCCGAACAGCTTCAATCCGACGATAAACGCCTGATGTTCCTGCTCCGACATGGGCAGCTTCCCCTTGCTGAGCGCCAGGATGGCAAATATGTCGTCGTGATTCTGGCAATCGAACTGCAACGGGGGCACCTCTCGGTCCAGCGCCTGGACCTGCACACGATACGGGTGTGGCATCTTTCATCTCCTCTCGGGCTGGGCTTTTGCCCATATGGTTGATAAAATCAATTAAACCAATTTAAGTTGACTTTATCAACCATGAACCTGTCAAACCGTCTCTTCCGGATCCTCGATCACTACAGAATCGCCCTGGCGCAGCATTTTCGGGCACAGCAGATAGCCCTTAGCCCCCTCCATTACAAGGTGCTGCAACTGATCCACGCACAGGATCCGGCCACACCACAGCTCATCGCACAGCTGACGGGCCGCGACAAGGCGCAGGTGACACGCCTGCTACAGGAGATGGAGAAACAGGGGATGATAGAGAAACGGCCCCATCCGACGGATAAACGCAGCATCTGTCTGGCCTTGACCCCGCTGGCCTGCGAGCGCGTCAACCAGGGGGAGCAGCTGGCCGCATTGCTCGACGAGCGGTTGTGCTCCCTGCTGGAACCGGCAGAGGTAGAGCAGTTGCAGCAACTGCTGGGCAAGATAGAAAAAGGACTTGGATCAACCGATTAGATCCAACACCTGCATCAAGGGTCCCATTGCCTGATTTGTGGCCAACCAGCACGGCCCCCGCTGACGCCGCCTTGTGAGCCACTCCCGGAGATGGTATCACTGGCCCCTCTCTCCCCACTCCTCGCCGAGGCGCCAACGTGATCACCCTGATTAAAGAGTCTGACCAGCTGAAGATGCCCTGGAAAAACAGGCAGGGCACCACGGCCCAGATCCTGATCTCTCCCCCGGGCTCTAGCCTGGAGAAGCTCGACTTTGACTACCGGCTTAGCTCGGCCCCCATCAAGGCGACGGGCCCCTTCTCCAAATTTCCCGGTTATCAGCGCATCCTGCTGCCCGTCAGCGGCGCCGGTTTCGTGCTCAATGGCCACCCCTATGCCACCTTCGAGGCGGCCCATTTCAGCGGGGATGACGAGACCCACTGCGAGCTGCTGAAAAAGGAAGTGACGGATCTGGGGCTCATCTACGACCCGGCGCGCATCGGCGCCAACGTGCGGGTGCTCAATGTGCCCTTCCCCCTGACCCTCACCCTGGAGGCGGACAAGACCTACCTCTGCCACCTGCTGAGCGGCCAGCTGACGGTGGCAGGCCAGACCGTGGCCATCAACGAGACCCTGGTGGTCACGGGGGAAGAGAGCATACGACTGGAGTGTCAGAAGAAGACGGCCATCGCCTTCTTTACCCTTCAATCAATTATTTAATAAAGTTGACCTTTTGGGGGCATGGTCAAAAAACACTCCACCATATTGAATCTTAATAATGATGGAGTAATATGGATCTCTCTAAGTTTTTGTGATGAGAGATCCTATGCAATACACATTTGATGGGTTTGAAACACCACCTGAACTCACTACGGAAGAAGAAAAAAGCAATCAACAACTTCAGAAGAGAATGAGAGATATTCTAGAAGAATTTCAGTATGTTGAGGACAATCATCTATCTACTCACAAAACATTCAAATCTAGAGTGCCTTATGAAGACCTCTATGGACTTAAAGCCATCAGTGCTTTTGTAATTAACCACCCAGTTGATGGATTAACTCGGATTGAGCCTCATCAACAACAGGTTTCTGGCTCTGTTGATCGCAAGTTTCCTTTCTTTTTACAGAGTGCCTATAAAGCCCCCGAACCAAATGTCATTATTTTAATCGAAGGCCAAGGCCATAAAAAAGCCGCATTCGAATGGTTAAAATCTGAATCAGCCAAATACACCACTAAAAATATCAAGTGCTATGACTTGGCTGAGTTCGCACTTTGGCTCTGACCTCTTAGATCAGCGTCTGGGGGCACGACCCCCGCTGTCGAGGCAGGCCTGCATGGAGTCGTAGGGGGTGTAGTGCTTGGTGCGACTGTAGTAGGTGCCGCCCTGGGGGTGGCAGATGCCGCTTCTGCTCTTCTTGACCGGGGGCTCTGCCGCCAGCGCGATGGCGCATACCAGCAGCAGACAACCGCTGATCACCCATTTCATGGCTTTCATGACGACCTTGGTTCCTCTTGGGCAGGCCCATCAGGCCCGAAAGGCGCCCATCTTACCCTTTCACTCCCCTGCTCACCCGGCGCCGGATCATAAAACGGCGCGCGATACCGCCCTCATGGGCATCCAACCGATGCCGCAATCACGGCAAGCGGGCACAAAAAAGCCGGGATATCCCGGCTTTTTCCTGTCAGGCCAGCGCGGCTCAACCGACCTTGAAGGCCCCCTTCATCATGGCGAAGTGGCCGGGGAAGGAGCAGAAGAAGGTGAGATCCTTGCCCGCCAGCCCGTCGGTCTTGAAGGTGACGCTGGTGCTCTCGCCGCCCCCCACCAGCTTGGTGTGCGCCAGGATACGGGCGTCGTCCTTGGGCAGGTAGTCGTGATCGACGCCTGCGCTCATGCCCGCGGTGGCGACGGCCTGATAGTCGGCGGTGTTGGCCAGCACCCAGTTATGACCCATGTTGGCCACCGGCAGCTTGCCCGTGTGATTGAGGGTGACAGTCACCTCCTTGCAGGTAGCCGGCACGCTCATCTCTTTGAGGTTGTACTGCATGGCGTCATTGCCTTCGATGACCAGGGCGCACTCATCGGCCAGCGCCGGGGCAGCCAGGGAACTCAGCAGCAGCAGGGTTAACACCTTTTTCATCATCTTCTCCTTTGATTGGCGAGGAATGGCAACACCCTTGTCTGGCGAATCGCACGTCGACACGCAAAGATGCTGTCATGATCGATCTTCATTGTACCCAAATGTTACCGAAGGGCTGCCGCTTTTGCTCAAAGCTGCGGACTAGGTCACTCCCCGAGTCCATTGAACTGTGGAACAGATCGGCCGGCTTCACCCCAGCACGGCTTAATTATTTTCACCCGGACCCGGCCCCCGGGGCTCGTCAATGGCGGCGCCCTTGGCTAAGCTGCTCCCCCGTCGATGACTCCCGCGAGAATGCAAGATGAAGATCCTCTCCCTGGCCCCCCGCAGCCTGCTGCTCTCCCTGATGCTGCTGTTGACCGCCTGTCAGCCGGCGCCGACCCAGACCCGCATTCAGGGCAACACCATGGGCACCTACTATGCGGTGACCCTGAGCGACCCCTTCCCCGGCGGCCAGGCCGCGCTGCAGGGGGAGGTCGATGCCCTGCTGGCGCGCATCAACCAGGAGATCTCCACCTATGATCCTGGCTCCCTCATCTCCCGTTTCAATCAGGATGCGGGCAAGGCCCCCATGCCCATACCGGCCAGCATGGCCAGGATAGTGCAGCAGGGCATGGATGCGGGGCGCCTCACCCAGGGCAAGCTGGACGTCACCGTGGGCCCCCTGGTCAACCTGTGGGGCTTCGGGCCGGACAAGCGCCCGGTCAAGCGGCCTACCGCAGAGCAGATCGCCAAGGCGCGGGAGCGGGTCGGCATCGACAAGCTCAGCCTGACGCCGCAAGGGGACCATTTCCTGCTCGGCAAGGCCATCCCCGACCTCTATCTGGATCTCTCCACCCTGGGGGAAGGGGCGGCGTCCGATGACATCGCCGCGCTGCTGGAGCGCAAGGGGGTGCATAACTACCTCGTCGAGGTAGCGGGCGCCGTGCGCAGCAAGGGGCACAACGACAAGGGCAACCCCTGGCGGGTGGCCATCGTTGAGCCCTCGGACAGGCCGGGCGCCATCGAGGACGTGGTCACCCCGAACGGCATGGCCCTGAGCACCGCCGGCAGCTACCGCAACTATTACGAGCTCGATGGCCGGCGCTATTCCCACATCATAGATCCCGCCACCGGCGAGCCCGTCACCCACAAGCTGGTCTCCGCCAGCGTCATCACCCCCACCGCGCTCGAGGCCGACGCCCTCGACACCGCCCTCATGGTGATGGGGCCCGAGCAGGCGATGGCCTTTGCCACCGAGCACAAGCTGGCGGTCTATCTCATCGAGAAGACGGCCACGGGCTTTGCGGCGCGCCACACCCCTGAGTTTGCCCCCTACCTGGTGCGCAGCCAGCCATGAACGACGAGGCCCCGCAATGCGGGGCCTTTTCATGACGGCGCGCTATTCGATGGGGACGCGATGGGGCGCCGGGGTGGCCGCCTGCTTGGGTAGTTGCAACGTGAGGATGCCGTTCTCGAAGCGGGCGCTGACCTTATCCGGCGCCACCTCCACCGGCAGCTCGACGGTGCGCGACACGCTGCCATAGTAGCGTTCGCTGCGCAGGGATCTCTCCTCCTTGCTCTGGCTGTCGTGCTGGCGGATCTCCGCCTTCAGGGTCACCAGCTTGCCGTGCACGTCCACGTGGATGTCCTCCTTGGCCACCCCGGGCAGCTCGGCCTGCAGCAGGTAACCGCCGTCGCTCTCCCTCAGATCCAGCGTGATCCGGCTGGGCAGGGGATCCCCGTGCAGGGGCCGGATGTAGAAGCCGGAGGCCATGTCGTGGAACAGGTCATCAAACAGGCTGGTGCGGCTCGGTAGCAAACTCATTTGATTCCTCCTTGTGGTGCGGGTGATGTCTGCAGATCGCCGGGATCTGCCTCCCTTCAAGTCTAAAAACCGGGTCGAACCGCGCCACTGCCATCTCGCGTCCGGTTGACGAAGATCAAGGGCGCACCATGATTTTTTTGCGGACTGCCTCTTGCCCTGGCGGGAAAAACGGGGCCCCCTTCCCATGTTCAATTGCCTGTCTGCGGACTTTGGTGGCACACTTCTCCCACCAGCCCGCAGCGCCTCGATGCAAGACAGATGCAGACACCGGATCCCGCACCAGAGAAGAAAGCCCAGCCCAAACCCAGGCGCATCCTGCTGGTCAACGAGCAGCGATCCTTCCAGATGATGATGAAGGCGATGCTGATCAACATCGGCATCAGCCGCATCACCTACATCAATTCCGCCGACGAGGCGCGCCGCCGCTGCCAGAAGGAGAGCTTCGACATCTATCTGCTGGACTACGAGCTGGGAGCGGGCGAGAACGGTCGCCAGTTGCTGGAGAGCCTGCGGGACCAGCAGCTGATCCCGCCCCAGAGCGTGGTGATCATGGTCAGCAGCGACAGCTCTCGCGCCATGGTGCTGAGCGCGCTCGAGGCCGAGCCCGATGAGTACCTGATGAAGCCCTTCTCCCAGGAGCAGTTCTCGTTTCGCTTGAAGCGCGCCCTCGCCCGTCGCCAGTCCCTGGAGAGCGTCTTCATCGCCCTCACCCAGAACGATCTGCCGGCGCTGATCGAGGCCTGCGCCAGACAGGCCGATGCGGTGCCGCGCTTTGCCAACTTCTGCCGCTGCCTGCAGGCCGACACCCAGCTTAAGCTCGGCCAGGCCAAGGAGGCGCGCAGCCTGATGCGCCAGCTGCTGGCCGCCCAGGAGAACAGCTGGGCCAGATTGACCCTGGGCAAGGCCTGCTACCGTCTGGCACTCTTTGACGAGGCGGTGAGCCACCTGCAGGCGACGCTCAAGAACACCCCCCTGATGGTGGAGGCCCACCTCTGGCTGGCGGAGTCCCTGCTATCCCTTGGCAAGGAGGAGCTGGCCCAGCAGGAGCTGCGCCGGGCGGTGGACATCTCCCCCCAGTCGGTGCAGCTCTCCCGCCGGCTGGCAGAGGTGTGCCTGCAGCGCCACGACTACGGCCAGGCCAAGGATGTGCTGCTCGCCCTCATCGACCTGTCGCGCAACTCCATCCACCGCACCCCCCACTACCTGGGGGCCTACATCCAGACCCTGACCCTCTACGCCCTCAACAGCAACGACGGCTATCACATCGCCAACCTGCAAAAGCAGGTGAACTCGGCCCTGTCGCGCATTCGGGATTCCCTGATGATGTCGGAGTTCAACTACCCGGTGTTCGAGCAGATCTGTCAGGCCAGGGTGCGCATCGCCCTGGGGGAGCTGCTCAAGGGCAAGAAGATGCTCTATCGCGCCAACCAGAACTGGCTCGACAAGCCCGAGAGCATGCCCCCCGCCCTGCTCGGCGAGACCATACTCGCCCTCTACCAGCTCGGGGAGTTCGAGTACGCCGAGAGCCTGCAATCCCTGCTGGCGGAGGATGAAGACCGGCTGCTCACCACCTGCATCCAGGTGACCCGCGACGACAAGACGGTGCAGGAGCGCCGTCAGCGCTACCAGCAGCTCAACGATCTCGGCATCAAGGCCTACCAGAGCGGGGAGCTGGAGCAGGCCCTCGGCCATTTCCGCGAGGCCCTGCGCCGGGCTCCCGCCAATACCGGCGCCGCCCTCAACAAGATCCAGGTGCTGCTGCAACTGATGCAGAAGAACCGCAAGAGCCCGGAATTTGGCGCCGAGTGCAAGGAGACCCTGGAGGTGCTGGAAGGCATCCCCCTCAATCCCGCCCAGCAGGATCGCTTTCGCAAGCTGCGCCAGGAATTTAACCAGCTAGCCTAGCCAGCGGCGCCGCTCCCTCACCTATGCTGATACAGACTCAGACAAGGAGGGGCGACAGCATGGGGATGTGCCGATACCTGGTGGCAGATGGCCGCCACTGCAGCGAAGAGGCGGGGGATCACGACCTGTGCCACTGGCACGACCCCCACGCCTCCCACTCGTCACCGGACACGGCCGCGGCGCTGGAGCGCTATGTGCGCCAGGGGGGCCTGTGTCACGGTCTGCAACTGGCCCGCGCCGATCTCGCCGGTCTCAACCTGGTGAACAGAGAGGGGCCACAGGGGTTCCTGCTGGAGCAGTGCAACCTCTATCGCGCCAACCTGAGAGGCGCCCACCTCTACGGCATTCGCATCAAGGGCGGCAGCCTGATGAAGGCCGACCTCAGCGAGGCCAACCTGCACTGCGCCGAGCTGCACGACGTCAACCTGCTCGGCATCCGCTGGAAGAACACCCGCCTCGACAACCTGGACACCGGCAGGCGCCTGATGCAGGACAGGAAGGGACGACGCGAGCGGGACCCGGTGCAGGCCCGCGTCTGGTTCAAGGAGGCGGAGGAGACCTATCGGGATCTGCGCAAGGCCTCGGAGGCCCAGGGGATCTTCACCATGTCAGGCC
This sequence comes from Aeromonas sp. Marseille-Q7275, assembly GCF_965119515.1. Taxonomy (NCBI): domain Bacteria; kingdom Pseudomonadati; phylum Pseudomonadota; class Gammaproteobacteria; order Aeromonadales; family Aeromonadaceae; genus Aeromonas; species Aeromonas sp. Marseille-Q7275. The sequence continues at coordinate 45,235 of NZ_CBCPLW010000016.1, read as the reverse complement.
GCTACATCCAGCAGGAGCTCACCATGCGCCGCCTGCAGATGCCGTTCTGGTCCTATCACCGCTTCGCCTCCTGGATAGTGGATCTCTTCTGCGGCTACGGCGAGGCCCCCATGCGGGTGGTGCTCTTCTCCCTGCTGCTCATCTTCATCTGCAGCATCTTCTACTTCTTCTGCGGTCTCAACTTCGCGGGCAACCACCTCATCTACCGCCCGGAGGCGACCCTCGAAGAGAACGCCATCTTCCTGCTCGAATGCCTCTACTACAGCGTGGTGACCTTCACCACCCTGGGCTATGGCGACTTCACTCCGGTCGGCCTGTCGCGGATCTTCGCCGCCTTCGAGGCCTTCACCGGCAGCTTCACGCTGGCGCTGTTCGTGGTGGTGTTCGTCAAGAAGATGACCCGCTAAAACCTCTCCACGATCTTGCTGCGAGGCCGCTTCCAGGGCTCATATGCTGATCGCTGATGTGTCACCAGGGGCTCTCATGCATACATATACACTCAGGTTCCTGCGCTTCACCTTGCCGGCGACCTCTCGCGACAGATAGTGAACAGGTTCCGATGCAAGTTCAGGAGCGGCGCCGGGCGTCCCCCGGAACTTGCATCCAGACCGGATTCCTAGTCCAATAGCGACTAATAAAAACGACATGAGCACCCCGAACATGAAGATCATCTCTTTCAATATCAATGGCCTGCGCGCCCGTCTTCATCAGTTGCAAGCCATCATCGACAAGCACCAGCCGGATGTGATCGGCCTGCAGGAGATCAAGGTGCACGACGAGGCCTTCCCGGTGGCGGACGTGGAGGCCATGGGCTACCACGTGGTGTTCCACGGCCAGAAGGGTCACTACGGGGTCGCCATCATGAGCAAGCAGGCCCCCATCGAGGTGCAGAAGGGGTTCCCCACCGATCCCGAGGATGCCCAGCGCCGCATGATCATGGCCAGCTTCAAGCGGGAAGACGGCTCCGTCATCAAGGTGATGAACGGCTACTTCCCGCAAGGGGAGAGCCAGGATCACGAGACCAAGTTCCCGGCCAAGCAGAAGTTCTACGAGGACCTGCAGCACTACCTCGAGACCCACCACACCCCGGACGACCAGATAGCGCTGATCGGGGATATGAACATCTCCCCCACGGATCTCGACATCGGCATCGGCGAGGCGAACCGCAAGCGCTGGCTGCGGGATGGCAAGTGCTCCTTCCTGCCCATCGAGCGGGAGTGGATGGAGCGCCTCAAGGGGTTCGGCCTGACCGACACTTTCCGCGCCGCCAACCCCACCGAGTGCGAGCGCTTCTCCTGGTTCGACTACCGCTCCAGGGGCTTTGACGAGAACCGCGGCCTGCGCATCGACCTCATCATGGCGTCCGATGCCCTCAAGGACAAGGTGACCGAGACCGGCATCGACTACGAGCTGCGCGGCATCGAAAAACCCTCGGATCACGCCCCCATCTGGACCTGCTTCGCCTGATGATCGCCCGCCAGTGAGGGTACCAGGCCCCCACTGGCACTTGCTTGCTCCTTGCTGCCTACCCTTTCACCTTCCCTGTCACAGGCTGTCGCGCCCCTCCTCTCCTCCCGCCGTCAGGACCCGGGCCAACAGCTCAGGTTCAACTTTGTCACTCTATTATTAAAAAACCCTTGTATTGCAAAACGTTAAATGTGCAAACATGTCATTAACAGCCCCCATTGATATCCAAGTTGCACACAACCATAGTGGCTCAACCGGCAGGAGTGTGAAGATGAAGGTTTCAGGCGCCAGGAAAGAAGCATTCAAACGCGGTTTTATGGCCCTGGTACTCGCCAGTGCGCTCACGGGTTGTGGCGACGACAAAAGCGCCCAGGCCCAGACACTGCCCCCGGTCCCCGTGGTGGTGGCCACCGTCACCCCTGCCGATGTGCCCCTCACCACCGAAGTGGTCGGCGAGACCGCCGGCTTTCGCGAGATCGATGTGCGCTCCCGGGTCGGCGGCATCCTGCTCAAGCGCACCTATGTGGAGGGCCGGCCGGTCACCGAGGGACAAGAGCTGTTCCTGATCGATCCCGCCCCCTATCAGGCGGCGCTGGAGCAGGCGCAAGGCAGCCTGGCCCAGGAGCAGGCCCGCCTCAACAAGGCCAGGGCAGACAAGGATCGCACCATTCCCCTCTATCGTCGCCAGGTGGTGAGTCGCAAGGACTATGACGACACCATAGCGAACTACGAGGCAACGCTGGCCTCCCTGCAAGCCGCCCAGGCCAAGGTGAAGGAGGCAGCGCTCAACCTCGGTTACACCAGGGTCACGGCCCCCATAGACGGCATGGCGAGCAAGAGTTCACAGTCCGAGGGCAGCCTCATCACCACCAGCGGCGACAGTGGCCTGCTCACTACCATCACCCAGTTCGATCCCCTCTATGTGAACTTCTCCTACTCGGAGCAGGATCGCCTCACCTTCGAGAACTCCCTCAAGAGCGGCAAGCTGCAAGCCCTGGACAGCACTAACTGGCGTACCCATATCCGCCTCGCAGATGGCTCCGTCTATCCCGATGCGGGCAAGATCAACTTCTCGGATAACAGGGTCGATCCCCAGACAGGCACCATTCGTGCCCGCGCCATCTTCGACAACAAGCAAGGCAAGTTGCTGCCCGGCCAGTTCGTGCGCATGACCATAGAACTCGGGGTGCGCAAGAATGCCATCCTGATCCCCGAGCGCGCCATACAACAAGCCCAGGCCGATCGCATGGTGATGGTGGTCGGTGCCGACAACAAGGTTGAGCCTCGTCTGGTCAAGCTCGGCCAGAGTGTCGAGGGCGGCGTCCTGGTCGAAAGCGGCCTCAAGGCGGGAGAACGCTATGTGACCGAAGGCCTGATGAAGGCGCGTCCCGGCGCCACCGTCAAGCCCGTCAGTCCGGAACAGATGAAGGCGATCAGCGCCGAGGTCATCAGTCGCAGCGGCGCTCAGTAAGGAGTTTCTATGTTTTCCAAGTTCTTCATCGAGCGCCCCATCTTCGCCAGCGTGATCTCCATCATCATAGTGCTGGCCGGGCTGGCGGCGATGCGCTCCCTCTCCATCGAGCAGTATCCCCAGATCACCCCACCCGTGGTCTCGGTCACCACCTACTACCCGGGGGCGACCCCGGAAGTGATCGCCAAAACGGTCGCCGCGCCTCTGGAGCAGCAGATCAACGGGGTGGAGGACATGATCTACATGCAGTCCTCCTCCGCCTCCAATGGCCAGATGAACCTCAACGTCTACTTCAAGATAGGGACGGACCCGGATCAGGCCACCATCAACGTCAACAACCGGGTCTCCGCCGCCATGGCGCAGATGCCCGATGACGTCAAACAACAGGGGCTCACGGTACGCAAGAAGTCGACCTCCATCCTCCAGGTCGTCACCCTGGCCTCGCCCAAGGGAACCTTCGATACCACCTACCTCTCCAACTACGCTCTGCTCAACATCATCGATGAGCTCAAGCGCATCCCAGGGGTCGGCGACATCACCTTGTTCGGTGGCACCGACTATGCCATGCGTATCTGGCTGCGGCCGGACCGGCTGGCTCAGCTCGAGCTCACCCCGAGCGACGTGATAGGCGCCATCCGCGAGCAGAACACCCAGTTCGCGGCCGGCAAGATAGGCGCCCAGCCCACCACGGCGCCCATCGACTTCACCTACACGGTGCAGACCAAGGGCCGGCTCGAGGACGTGACCGAGTTCCAGAACATCATCGTCCGCTCCATGCCGGATGGATCCAAGATCCGTCTGCGGGATGTGGCCAGGGTCGAACTCGGCGGCAAGGACTACGATGTGACCGCCAGCCTCAATGGCAAGCCGGCGGTGGGGATCTTCACCTACCTGCAGCCGGGGGCCAATGCCGTCGCTGTGGCCAACCAGGTCCATGAGACCATGGAGCGCCTCAAGGCCCGCTTCCCCCAGGATGTGGATTACCGCATCCCTTACGACACCACAGAGTTCGTGAAGATCTCCATCGAGGAGGTGGTGCACACCCTGTTCGAGGCGATCGTGCTGGTGTTTATCGTGGTCTATCTGTTCCTGCAGAACCTGCGTGCCACCCTGATCCCCTGTATTGCTGTGCCGGTGTCGCTCATCGGCACCTTCGCCGGCATGCTGGTACTGGGCTTCTCCATCAACCTGCTGACCCTGTTCGGCATGGTGCTCGCCATCGGGATAGTGGTGGATGACGCCATAGTGGTGCTGGAGAACGTCGAGCGGATCATGCGCGAGAAGAAGTGCTCCCCCAAGGAGGCGGCCATTCTCGCCATGCAGGAGGTCTCAGGCCCTGTGGTGGCCATAGTGCTGGTGCTCTGCGCCGTCTTCCTGCCGGTCGCTTTCATGGGCGGCATGACGGGGGTGATGTACAAGCAGTTCGCCATCACCATCGCCGTCTCGGTCGCCATCTCGGGTCTGATCGCCCTGACCCTGTCGCCGGCCCTGTGCGCCATCTTGCTCAAAGAGGGCAATCATGAACCCGCCCGCTTCTTCGTCTGGTTCAACCGGATGTTCGACAGCCTCACCGCCCGCTACGTACGCGGGGTGGCCTTCCTCAACCGCCGGGTCGGGGTGGCGTTCACCATCATCGCGGTGATCCTGGTCTCCATCTACGGCCTGCTGATGAAGGTGCCGGGGGAGCTGGTGCCCAACGAAGATCAGGGTTACCTGCTCTCCGCCGTCATGCTGCCGGATGCCGCCTCCCTGACTCGCACCCAGGCGGTGGCCAATCAGTACGACCAGATCGCCATGGCCAACCCTCATGTGCAGGACGTGGTGACCTTCTCCGGCTTTGACATTTTGTCGAGCTCCATCGTCAGCAACCGGGGGGTGAGCTTCCTCCCCCTGAAGTCCTGGGGCGAGCGCGAGGGTGAGGGTCAGGACTCCTTCTCCCTGGCCAAGACACTGCAGGGGCTCAGCGCCATGGGGCAGTCCGATGGTTTCGCCGCCTCCTTCAACCCGCCCCCGATCCAGGGCATGTCCACCACTGGCGGACTGGAGGCCTATCTGCAGAACCGCGGCAGCGGCGATGCGAAGTCCTTCGCCGCCGAGATCGACAGCCTGCTGGAGGCGGCCAAGCAACGCCCCGAACTGGCCAGCGTCACCAGCACCTATCGCGCCAATGTGCCCCAGGTCTTCCTGGATCTCGACCGCGAGAAGGCCAAGGCGCTGGGGCTGCCCATCAACGCCGTGTTCGACACCATGCAGGCCACCTTCGGCCAGGTCTATGTCAATGACTTCAACCAGTTCGGCCGCACCTACCGGGTGCAGTTGCAGTCCGAGGCGGACTACCGCGCTAGGAAGAGCGACATTCGCAACGTCTATGTGCGCTCCAACAAGGGGGATATGATCCCCCTCAGCAGCCTGGTGACGGTGCGTGACACCACGGGTCCCGAGCTGGTGGAGCGTTTCAATATCTTCCAGGCGGCCAAGATCATGGCCCAACCCGCACCGGGCTACAGTTCGGGCCAGGCCATAACCGCACTGGAGGAGGTTGCCAACGACACCCTGGGCAATGAGGCCACCCTGGCCTGGACCGGCTCCGCCTATCAGGAGAAAGAGGCCGCAGGCAGCGCCGGCACCGCGTTCGGTTTCGGCATCCTGATGGTGTTCCTCATCCTGGCGGCCCAGTATGAGCGCTGGACACTGCCGTTTGCGGTGATCACCGCCGTGCCCTTCGCCCTGTTCGGCGCCCTGCTCGCCACCTGGACTGTGGGGCTGACCAACAACGTCTACTTCCAGATAGGGCTGGTGACCCTCGTCGGCCTTGCCGCCAAGAACGCCATCCTCATAGTGGAGTTCGCCGTGATGAAGCACGAGGAGGGAATGAGCCTCCTCGAGTCGGCATTGGAGGCGGCGCGGCTGCGTTTTCGTCCCATCGCCATGACGTCGCTCGCCTTCATCCTCGGCTGTGTGCCACTGGTGACCTCGAGCGGCGCCGGTGCCGCCAGCCGCCATGCCCTCGGCTGGCCTGTGATAGGCGGCATGTTGGCGGCGACCTTTATCGCCATCTTCTTCATCCCGCTCTTCTTCCGCCTCATCATGAAGCGATCGGAGTCGCGAGCCCAGCCCCCCAAACCCTGAGCCTGAGCCCCCGCCACGCGGGGGCTTCTTCGTCTGCCAATCCGGCATTTCTTAATCCATATCAACTCTTTGGCAGATGGGACAGGCCGAACCTTGACCTTCTCCTGTAGGTAAGGTTTACATTCATCCCATACGTCACAGGAAAGATGCACCATGTTGTCATCGAGATTGCCCACAGAACTCATCGCCCGGCTGTTGCTGGCGTTGTTGCTCGTCTGCAATCTCACCCTCTGCATCAGCTGGCATGGCGCGGCGGCGAGGGAGGAGGCGACATCCTCCTCCCTCGCCATGACCGGGGCCGCCACCATGCCTGCGGCCATGCAGGGGCTCTCCTGCCACGACGGCAGTGATGGCTACGCTGCCGCCGACCCCAATCAGGACGAGTGCCAGATGCACGGCGGCCTCACCTCGCCCATGGGGGCCGGGCTGCCGCTGCTGGCCGCCCTGCTGACCCTGCTCGCCCTGCCCCTGTTGCTGCTGCCCCTCGGGACGGTTGGCAACGTTCTGGACAACTGGTTGCGGGATCCCTTCCTGCGATCCCGCGGTACCCACCCACCCTCCTGGCCGCGCCGACACCTGATGCTGTCGGTGCTGCGCCACTAGAAAGCGCTTCTCTCGCGGCGGCGGCAAGCCTCGGCTTGCCCGTTTTCTGCCGCCTTGCCTGACCCTGTGCCCTGGCCAAACCGGCCCGCTCGCAGGGAGCCGTGCGCGCTAACACAGCTGCGCCCCGTTTGCCGCCCGTGATGCCTTGCCCATCACCCACTCGGCGGCCTGACAGAAGAGAAGAGATACCATGTCATCCACCCCAGTTACCCGGTCTGCCAGCGCGCGGCCGTGCCAACCGCCCCTTCGTCTCCCGCGCGCCGGAGGCTTGTCATGAACAAGACACTGTTGATGTCCGCCCTGCTGCTGGCCCTCGGCGCCGGTGGCGGCTACTGGGTCGCCAGCCACCTGCCTGGTGATGGCGCCAGCGCCGAGAAGACGCCGCTCTACTGGGTCAACCCCATGGATCCCCGCGACAAGCGCGATGGCCCCGCCAAGGACAACATGGGGATGGACTTCATTCCCGTCTATGAGGAGCAAAAAAGCGGCTCCCCCGGCACCGTCACCATCAGCCCCGAGATCCAGCAGAACCTGGGGGTGCGGCTCGCCAAAGTCGAAAAGCTGCCCATCCACCAGCAGATCGAGACGGTGGGCTACGTCGGCTATGACGAAGACAGGCTGGAGGCGGTCAACGCCCGCATGGCAGGCTGGATCCGCACCCTCGCCATCAAGAGCGAGGGGCAGCAGGTGAGTAAGGGGAGCCTGATTTACGAGCTCTACGCCCCGGATCTCGTCAACGCCCAGCACGAGTACCTGCTCGCCCTCAACACCGCCAACCCGCTGCTGCTGCGCGCCGCCGAGGGCAAGCTCAAGTCCCTGCAAGTGCCGGCTGATCAGATAGCGGCCCTCAAGCGCACCCGCCAGGTGCAGGAGACGGTGCGCATCTATGCCCCGAGCAGCGGTTATGTCTCCGAGTTGAAAGTGCGCGAGGGCCAGTATGTGGAGCCCGCCGCGGCACTGTTCAACATCAGCACCCTCAAGCAGGTGTGGGTGAGCGCCGAGGTGTTCGAGCGCCAGGCGGCCCAGCTGAAAGTGGGCGATCCGGTCACCATGACCCTGGACTATGCCCCCGGCCGCCACTGGCAGGGCCGGGTCGATTACCTCTACCCGACCCTGGATGCCGCCACCCGCACTCTCAAGGTACGGCTGCGCTTCGCCAACCCGGACGAGTTCCTGAAACCCAATATGTTCGCCAAGGTGAGCATTCGCACCGGGCAGGGGGAACCCCGGCTGGTGGTGCCGAGCGAAGCGGTGATCCGCACCGGCAGCCAGGACAGGCTGGTGCTGGCGCTGGGGGATGGCAGCTTCAAGTCGGTCGCCGTCACCCTGGGCCCCCAGTTTGGCGACAAGGTGGCCATCAGGGAGGGAGTTGAAGCGGGGGACAGCATCGTCAGCTCGGCCCAGTTCCTGCTCGACTCGGAATCGGCCATCGATTCTGACTTCCAGCGCATGACGGCGGTGCGCCCGGCCCAGGTGTGGACCCAGGGCGAGGTTGAAAGCATCGATCTGGCCAACCGTACCCTGATGGTCTCCCACCAACCCATCCCCGAGTGGCAGTGGCCCGCCATGGAGATGGAGTTCACCGTGGCGGACGGGGTGGACATCAGCAAGCTGGCCGAGGGGCAGACTCTCCATCTGCAGGTGTTGCAGGAGGGGGATGAGTACCGCATCACCAGCATCCATCAGGAGAGTGCTCCGGCCAGCGCTGATGCGCCGGCAAAGGATGAGATGGAAGGCATGGACCATAGCCAGCATCAGATGGCGATGCCCGAGATGGAGAAGAAGTCATGACCCCCTCCATCATTCGCGGCTTTGCCAACAACCGCTCTTCACTTTCTGCGCCCCATGAGAAAGGAGTCCAATCATGATTCCTGCCATCATTCGCTGGTCCGTCGGCAACCGCTTTCTGGTGCTGCTGTTGACCGTCATGCTCACCGCCTGGGGGCTCTGGTCGGTGAAGCAGACCCCGGTGGACGCCCTGCCGGATCTCTCCGACGTCCAGGTGATCATCAAGACATCCTATCCGGGCCAAGCGCCCCAGGTGGTGGAGGATCAGGTCACCTACCCGCTCACCACCGCCATGCTGGCGGTGCCGGGGGCCACCACAGTGCGCGGCTACTCCTTCTTCGGCGACTCCTTCGTCTATGTGCTGTTTGACGACAACACCGACTCCTACTGGCCCGTGCCCGCGCCGAACGCCATCGGCGACCAATCTGCTCGCCCTGCTCTGCCCCCAGCTCGGCCCTCGATGCCACCGGGGTGGGCTGGGTCTACCAGTACGCTCTGGTGGACAGAACCGGCAAGCATGACCTCAGCGAGCTCACCTCCCTGCAGAACTGGTTGCTCAAGTTCGAGCTGCAGACGGTGGACGGCGTCTCCGAGGTCGCCACCGTGGGCGGCATGGTGCGCCAGTATCAGGTCCGGGTCGACCCGGACAAGCTGCGCGCCTACGGCATCCCGCTCTCCCTCATCGAGACCGCCATCCAGCAGGGCAACCAGGAGACCGGCGCCTCCGTCATCGAGATGGCGGAAGCGGAGTACATGGTGCGCTCGAACGGCTACCTCAAGAGCGTGGAGGATCTGAAGCAGATCCCCCTCGGCACCAATGTGCGCGGTGCCCCGCTGCTGCTGGGTGACGTGGCGGATGTGGTCACCGGCCCCCAGAGTCGACGCGGCGTCGCCGAGCTCAACGGCGAAGGGGAAGTGGTCGGTGGCATCATCGTCATGCGTTTCGGCGAGAACGCCCAGCACACCATAGACGGGGTCAAGAAACGGCTCGCAGAGCTGAAAAGCAGCCTGCCGGAGGGGGTAGAGATCGTCACCGTGTACGATCGATCCGATCTTATCCAGCGCGCCATCGACAACCTCTCCGGCAAGCTGGTGGAGGAGTTCGCGGTGGTGGTGCTGGTCTGCCTCGCCTTCCTGTTCCACCTGCGATCGTCGTTGGTGGTGGTCATCACCTTGCCCATCGCTATTCTGGTGGCCTTTATCGTGATGCACCTGCAGGGGATCAACGCCAACATCATGTCGCTGGGCGGCATCGCCATCGCCATCGGCGCCATGGTGGATGGCGCCATCGTGATGATCGAGAACGTCCACAAGCATATGGAGCGGGAGGCGCTCACCGACAAGAACCGCTGGCGCATCATCACCGAGGCGAGCATAGAGGTGGGGCCCGCCATCTTCTTCTCCCTGCTCATCATCACCATCAGCTTCCTGCCGGTGTTCGCGCTGGAGGCGCAGGAGGGGCGGATGTTCCACCCCCTCGCCTACACCAAGACCTACGCCATGGCCGCCGCGGCCGCACTCGCCATCACGCTGGTGCCGGTGATCATGGGCTACTTCATCCGCGGCAAGGTGCTGGCGGAGCAGGCCAACCCGCTGAACCGCTGGTTGAGCCAGGGCTATGTGCCGCTGCTCAAGGCCGTGCTGGCCCGTCCGAAAACCACGCTGATGCTGGCGGCGGTGGTGACGGTGGCGGGCTTCTGGCCACTCAAGTACCTGGGCTCCGAGTTCATACCGCCGCTCGATGAGGGGGACATCATGTACATGCCCACCACCGCGGCCAATATCTCGGTGGGCAAGGCGCGGGAGATCCTGCAGCAGACCGACAAGCTCATTCGTACCGTGCCCGAGGTGCAGAACGTGTTCGGCAAGGCGGGGCGCGCCGAATCGGCCACCGATCCTGCGGATCTGGTGATGATGGAGACCAGCATCCAGCTCAAGCCCCGGGATCAGTGGCGCCCCGGCATGACCCCGGAGAAGCTCAAAGAAGAGCTCGACTCCCTCATCCGCTTCCCCGGCCTCACCAACGCCTGGGTGCCCCCCATCAAGACCCGCATCGACATGCTGGCCACCGGCATCAAGACCCCGGTCGGCATCAAGATAGCGGGGCCCGATCTCAAGGTCATTCAGGGGCTCGGCCAGCAGCTGGAGCAGATCGTCGGCGAGGTGGAGGGCGCCTCATCGGTCTACGCCGAGCGGGTGGCCGGCGGCCGCTACGTCAAGGTGGATATCGACCGGCTCAAGGCAGCGCGCTATGGCCTCAACATCGCCGATGTGCAGGCGGTGCTCGCCACCGCGGTGGGCGGCATGGAGGTGGGCCAGACCATAGAGGGGCGCGAGCGCTACCCCATCAACCTGCGCTACCCCCAGAGCTATCGCGACTCGGTAGCCAGCCTGGAGCTGCTGCCGCTGGTGACCCCAAGCGGCGCGCGCATCGCCCTGGCGGACGTGGCCCGGGTCTATATCAGCGACGAGGCGCCCATGCTGCGCAGCGAAAATGCGCGCCTCAACGGCTGGGTCTACGTCGACATTCGCGGCCGCGACATCGGCTCCTTTGTGGCAGAGGCCAAGGCCGAGGTGGACAAGCAGCTGGCGCTGCCGGCGGGCTATGCCCTCACCTGGTCCGGCCAATACGAATACATGGAGCGGGCCAAGGCGCGCCTCGCCTACGTGGTGCCATTGACCGTCGCCATTATCGTGTTGCTGCTCTATCTGGCGTTTCGCCGCTTCCAGGAGGTGCTGCTCATTCTCACTACCTTGCCGCTGGCGGTGGTGGGCAGGATCTGGACCCTCTGGCTGCTCGACTTCAACCTATCTGGCGGTGGGGAGTGGGCTTTATCGCCCTGGCCGGGGTGGCGGTGGAGACGGGCGTCCTGATGCTGGTCTACCTCAACCGCCTGGGATGACCTGGTGGCGAGCGGCAAACCGGACAAGGCAGGCCTGCACCAGGCAGTGATCCACGGCGCCGCCCTGCGCCTGCGCCCCAAGATGATGACGGTGGTGACCATCATCGCCGGCCTGTTGCCCATCATGTGGAGCCACGGCACCGGCTCCGAGGTGATGCAGCGTATCGCCGCCCCCATGATCGGCGGCATGGTGAGCGCGCTGGTGCTGACCCTGCTGGTGTTGCCCGCCGCCTTCTATCTGTGGAAACGCCGTGCCCTGAACCAAAGCGTGAACGAACAGGCCGAATAACCCTGATGCACAACCAAATCAACGACGTTAAGGAAAATCAGATGAACTACAAGACACTCACTTTGACCCTGCTGCTCGGCCTTGGCGCCATGCAGGCACAGGCCGAGATGACCATGAACCACGAGGGGCACGACATGTCCCAGATGGAGGGGATGACCATGGCGGAGGCGGGCGACGTGACCATGACCCGCGGCATCATCAGCCGCATCGACGCACCCAACGGCAAGGTGGGGATCAAGCACGAGGCCATCGCCAACCTCAAGATGCCCCCCATGACCATGGTCTTTCGGGTGGCCGATCCGGCCCTGCTGGAGGAGCTCAAGGTGGGGGATGCGGTGCGCTTCCACGCCGAGAACCCGGCGGGCAAGCTGACGGTGACGCAACTGCAGAAGCAGTAACGGCTCACCACAACAATAAAAACGGCGGGCACCAGACCCGCCGTTGTTTTATCTGCGATCTCGACCGGATTCAGCCGCGAATATGGTCGATAAAGGCGTCGATCTGCTCGCGGGTGCAGGCGGGGTTCATAAAGACCGCCTTCTCCCCGGCGATATAGGAGTACTTGCCGCGCGCGTCGTACTCCGAGTGCGCCACCGCCTCCACCCAGTTGGTGAAGAGCCCCACCTTGCCGCGCTGCTTGAACAGGTTGCGGTGGTATTCGGTGTTGCGGGCCAGCCGCGCCTTGTAGGCCGCATCCGGGCTGCGCGCCAGCTCGAAGGCGAACTCGGCGTCGGGGTCCTGCACCCACTCGGGGTTGTAGATCTTGAAGCCCACGCTCGGCCCCTGGTTCTCCTGGGCCACCAGCTTGACGTTGCCGAGCTGGCTCAGGCGGAAGCGGAAGTAGTTGGCATTCTGCAGGCAGTGGGCCAGCACGGTGCGATAGCCCTCCACCCCCAGGTAGTTGAGGGCCGCATAGGCGCCGAACAGGCCGCTCGCCCCCCGGGAGCACTCTATGGTGGACTGCAGGTGGGTCTGGCCCTGAATGTCCCGCTCGAAGTACGAAAAGTTCTCCGGGTCGTTCTCCATCGCCTTGAGATCCTCCTGCTCCCTGATCATCACCAGGCTGGAGGTGTAGGGCACATAGCCCCACTTCTGGAAGTCCACGGTAAAGGAGTCGGCGTATTTCAGCTCCGCAAAGCGCGCCACGTTGCGCTCTATGCCCGCCAGGGTCGCGCCGTTGATGGCGAGCGGGTTGGCGGCAAAGTCGTAATCCAGGAAGAAGATCATCGACCAGCCGATGGCGGCGTCCACGTGGATGTGGGGCTTGACCGCCACCTCGAACCGCTCGCACAGCCGGTCCCGCAGCTCGACCACGGGCTTGACCCGGTCCACCCCGAAGGTGTCCGTGGTCCCCATGGTGAGCATGATGGTGGGCACCACGTGCTTCAAGGCGAAGCAGGCGGTCAGGGTGCGCTCGAGATCGGCGAGATCGATGTCGTTGTTCTCGCCCACCTGGATGCGGATGGTCTTGTTCTCTATGTCCACCCCGAGCAGGGAGAGGTTGGTGATGTTGGAGTAGTGGCCGCCCTGGGAGTTGATGATGCGGTAGTCCTGATAGTGGCCGAGCCCCTTGTGCTTGGCCTCCGGCAAACTCTTGCGAATGCCGAGCAGGTAGCCATAGAGGTTACAGAAGGTCCCCCCCTGGGTGAAGATGCCGGTGGCACGTGCCGGATCGTAACCCGCCAGCAGGGCAATCTGGCGCACCACCTTCTTTTCGAGCTCCTCCGCCACCCCGGCATACTCGGAGTAGACCAGGTTGGGGTTGGCGAGGATCCCCATCTGGGCGCCGTAGATGGCGGGATCCGCCGACATGGTGATGACGTTCTCGACGCTGGAGGGGTTCTCCCAGTCTTTGGACAGGGCGCCGGCAAACAGCAGCTCCGTCATGGGCTCCCCAGGGGTGCGCATCTGCGCGGGCACCGGCATGGTCTCGCAGAGATCCGCGAGGCGGGCGCGGCCATCGGGCCAGGCGTTCAAACGCGCATCCGGCGCCAGGCCACGGGCGCGAAACTCGTTGAGGGTGGCGAAACCGGGCTCGCGAAACACCGGCCAGAGATCGGGATTGCGGGAGAAGAAGTTGGCTTTGACGGTGGCGAAACGGGCGGAGAATTCGGGGTGGACGGCGTTGACGCCGTCATCTTTCAGATAGACAAGATCGCTCATGATAAGACCATTAGTACTGCAAATGTGCCCCGGTTATACCCCCGGGGCGGCGCAGGAGACAGCGACAATAACTAATGGCCTGCCCTACTTTTTATCATGACCACGGCAATCGGGGGCTGGCGAGCCCCCTGCGCCGGAGCCCGTGCTCCGTTTCGTGATCCGGGTCATGCCTCTCAGCGCAGGGCCGTCACCAGCCAGGCCTCCAGCTCCGCCAGCTCATGGGCCCTGGCCGGGAACTCGTCCATCAGCGAGTGCAGCAGCGCCGCCATCGCCTCGGGTCGGTAGGGCGCCCCCACCAGCCGCTCGGCCAGGGCATCCAGGGGGGCTGGATCCAGGCTGTCGCTGAAGATCTGCGCCCGTCCTATCACCCCCTTCTCCACGTCGAAATGCAGCTCCACCCCGCCCCAGCCGAAACGTTCGTCCAGCTGATGGCTGAACGCCGGGGCATGGCCGAAGTTCCACTCCCAGCTGCGCTGGCGGGCGAAGGTCTCGGCGAAGCCGGGCAGGTCCGGCATCCGCTCGGGGGAGATATGCTCGGGCGCCACCCGCTCACCATAGTAGTGGAAGAAGGCCTCGATGAGGGCGTCATTCACCTGCTGATGATCTATCCCCGGCAGCAGCTCGCAGAGGTTCGCGACCCGGCTGCGCACCGAGGTGATCCCCTTGGCCGCCAGCTTCTTGGGGTCGGGGTTGAGGTAGTTGGCCAGACGGCCGAGGTCTGCGTCCAGCAACAGGGTGCCGTGGTGAAAGCCGCGATCCTGGGTCTCCCGGTAGGCGGAGCCCGACACCTTGCGATCCCCGTCCGCCGTAGCCACCAGCAGATCGTTGCGCCCCGAGGCAGAGGCCGTTATCCCCAGCCGCTTGAGGCCATCCAGCACTATGGCGGTGGAGACGCCCTTGTCATAGCCGGACTTGCCCGCCATGAAGGTGAAGCAGCTGTTGCCGAGATCGTGGAACACGGCCCCACCGCCGCTGCTGCGCCGCGCCAGGGTCACACCGTCCTCTTCCATGCGGCGGGTGTTGCACTCCTTCCAGGGATTCTGCGCCCGGCCTATCACCACGGTATTGGCGTTGCGCCACAGGAACAGCACCCGCTGGGCGGGATCCATCTGGCGGAAGATGCACTCCTCCACCGCCAGGTTGAACAGGGGATCGTGGGAGTCGGAGACGAGCAGGCGCAAGGGAGACATGGGAGGAGACATAGGGGGACCTCATAGGAAAAAGGGGAGACTACCATACCACCCTGCTCCCGGGGCGTCCTCCCCTGACCACGACCCCATCCCCCCGTTCGGCCATCCACTATGGCTGCGATGGCCGGAGTTGACCTGAAAGCGCCGAAAAAATGCAATCTATCAGCAACTGAGCGGCCTGCAAGCACGAAGAGGCACATGAAATGACTCTCTTTTTCATCCACCAGGGGCCGCTGCCAGGCCAGATGAGGTGCCAAAACGCCCTATTCCTCCACCCAGCGTGATGAATGACACAAAAATGAGTTTTAATAGCCCGCATTCCTTTGCTTTATGGGCTTTCCTCCCCTTGCGAAGGAGAAGAAATTGTCTGACTCTAGCCAGCAGAGCACCTCCCGAGAGAATAGCGGTATGACGGAGTCCGATGCATCCTGCCAGCCTGGCTGCTGGCTACTGTCGATATGGGTGGTGATATCCGCCCTGATCACCCCCTCCCTGCGCGCAGACGAGCACGTCACAGTGCAACTGCCCTGGCAGCACCAGTTCCAGTTTGCCGGTTACTATGCCGCCATCGCCAAAGGCTTCTATCGGGATGCCGGTCTGCAGGTCAGCCTGCGCGAGGCCGGTCCCCGCACCGACGTGATCAACGAGGTGACCACGGGTCGGGCCCACTTCGGCATCGGTGGCAGCGATCTGCTGCTGGCTCGGGCCGCCGGTCGCCCCGTGGTGGTGCTCGCCGCCATGTTGCAGCACTCCCCCCTGGTGCTGCTGACCCTGGACAGACCCGATATCCGCACCCCGGCGGATCTGGCCGGCAAGCGCCTGATGCTGGAGCCGGGCTCCAACGAGCTGCTGACCTATCTTCATCACTATACCCAGGCCAGGCAGTGGAACACCCTCCCCTACGAGCAGGGGCTGCAGGCGCTGCTGACCGGCAAGGCGGACGCCATCAGCGCCTACAGCTCCACCGAGCCCTTCGCCCTGACTCAACTGAACATCCCCTACCGGGTGTTCAATCCCCGCGACATCGGCTTTGACTTCTACGGCGACAACCTCTTTACCTCTGAGCACGAGCTCGCCACCGGGCAGGAGCGGGTCCATGCCTTCCTGCAGGCGAGCCTCAAGGGGTGGCGCTATGCCATGGACAATCCCGAGGAGATGATAGACCTCATCATGACGCAGTATCCGAGCGGTGCCGGCCGCGAGCAGCTGGCGTTCGAGGCCCGCGAAACCCGGGCGCTGATGCAGCCCGACCTCATAGAGCCGGGCTACATGCAGCAGGAGCGCTGGCTGCAGATCGCCAGAACCTATCTGGATGCCGGCATGATCAAGGCGGTGCCCAACCTGGCCCCCTTCATCTACAACAGTGCCCAGGCCAGCCTGCGCCAGCAGCGGCAACTGCTCGACAGGAGCGTGGCGGTGGCCATGCTGATCACCTTCTCCCTGCTGGCCCTGCTCGGCATCTTCCTGTATCTCCATCTGCGGCTGCGTCAGGAGGCGCGGGATCGCCAGCGGCTCACCCGGGAGCTGGCCCAGCGCGAGCAGCACTATCGCTTCGTGGCGGAGAACAGCGCCGACGTCATCTGGACCATGGACACCGCTTCCTTGCGATTTCTCTACGTCAGCCCGGCCATAGGCCCCCTCAGCGGTTACGAGCCCGACGAGCTCTTCACCATGTCCCTCAAGCAACTGCTGCCCGACGAATCCAGGCGACAGCTGCGCGAGGAGATGAGCGCCGCCCTGGCCGCCTGGCAACGGGGTGAGCAGGCCCAGACCCGCTGCGTCATCCACTCCCAGCTGCGCCACAAGGATGGGCATCTGGTGGCCATAGAGACGGTCACCACCCTGCACGGCAACACCCGGGCGCGACCGGACGCCATCCTGGGGGTGACCCGGGATATCACCGAGCGGGCGGCCCGGGAGGAGATGATGCGCCGTCTCGCCTTCCACGACCCCCTCACCGGGCTGGCCAATCGCCGCCTGCTGCAACAGCGGCTGAAAGAGAGGCTGCAGCAGGCGCCCGAACGCCCCCTGGCCCTCATCTTCATCGATCTCGACCACTTCAAGCCCATCAACGACACCTTCGGCCACGAGACCGGGGATCTGCTGCTCAAGCTGGTGGCCGAGCGCATGGGCCATTGCGTGCGCGAGGAGGATCTGGTGGCGCGGCTGGGGGGCGACGAGTTCGTGATCCTGCTGCCCGATACCGGCGACGCCGCCCTGGGGGTGGCCGACAAGCTGCACCAGAGCCTGCACCATGCGTTCTTGCTCGAGCAACAGGCGCTGCGCATCTCCAGCAGCATAGGGGTGGCCCTCTATCCGCAGCACGGCACCGACCCCAAGACCCTGATGCACCACGCCGACCAGGCCATGTATCAGGCGAAGAACCAGGGCCGTGGCCGGGTCTGCCTGTTCACGACCGCCTGGGATCCGGCCCAGGGGGCCCTGCTGTGGCATCCCGGCCATGAGTGCGGCCATCCCCGCATCGATGCCGAGCATCACCGGCTCTTCATGCTGGCCAACCGCCTGCTGGAGCACATCAAGGATCCGGGCGAACATCCCGAGCCGTTTCTGGAGAGTCTGGCGAGCCTGTTCGAGATGGCCCGCCAGCACTTCGCCTTCGAAGAGCAGTTGCTGGCAGAGTACGACTATGGGGAGCTGGCCAGCCATCGACAGGATCACCAGAGGCTGCTGGAGAAGGCCTCCCAGCTGATGGCTGCCGCCAGGGCGGGGACGCTTGGCAACGACGAGCTGCTCAACTTCATCCTTCAGGAGCTGGTGGTCGGCCACATGAGCCAGGCGGACAGGCGCTACTTCCCCCTGTTCACACCAGAACGCCCCTCGCAGATTAGGGAGGTCGTCGCCTAGTCCCCCCGCAGGGCGACCACGGGGTCCAGGCGCACCGCCCGCAGCGCGGGGGCGACCCCGGCCAGCAGACCGACCAGGGCGCTGCACCCCAGGGCCAGCAGCAGATAGAGGGGATGGAGGCTGAGCGGCAAGCCGGCCGCCAGCAGGGCGAGCAGCAGCTTGAGCCCGCCGAGCAGGGCCAGTCCCATGGCGCCCCCCAGCAGCGCCAGCACCACGGCTTCGAGCAGAAACAGCAGCAGGATGCGGCGCCGTGGGCAGCCCAGCGCCATCAGCAGGCCCACCTCTGGGATCCGCTCCTGCTGGGCGATGCTCATGATGCTGAAGATGCCGACCGCCCCGATCAGCAGCGAGATAATGCCGAGCCCGCCAACCGCCAGCTTGATGATGGAGAGTATCTTGTCGAGGCTCGCCAGCATGTCCTGCTGGGAGGTGAGGGTGAAATCCTCGGCGCCGTGGCGGGCGATCAGCACCCGCCGGATCTGGGCCGTGATCTCGGCCTCCCCCTGCCCGGCGCCATAGATGACGTCGATCTCCTGCAGCCCCTCCTTGTTGAACAGCGCCTGGGCATGGGCGGCGGGCAGGTAGATCATGTCGTCCAGATCAAAGCCGAGAAACTGTCCCTTGGGGGCCAGCACCCCGGCCACCCGGAAGCGGCGATCCCCGGCCCGCAGCAGACTCCCCGGCCCGTCGCCACCCGGGAACAGCTCAGCGGCCACCTTGGCGCCCAGCACCGCATAGGCGCGGGGCATGGCGCTGTCGTCCGCGGGCAGAAAGCGCCCCTGCACCAGGGTGAGGCGCCAGCCGGAGAGCGCCGCCGAGCCCGTGCCCAGAATGGCCGTGCTGCGGGTCAGCCCGCGGCTGCGCACCTCCCCCTGCCCCTGCACCACCGGCAGGGCGGCTTCTACTCCTGGCAATCTGGCGAGGGCATCGGCATCCTCCAGCAGCAGGGGACGGCTGCTGGAGAGAATGCCGGGAGGGCCGCCGGCGGTCTCGGTCTTGCCCGGGGTCACGGCGATCAGCCGGGTCCCGAACTGGGAGAAACTGTCGAGCAGATAGAGCCTGAGCCCCTCGCCTATGCCGGTGAGCAGGGTCACGGAGGCGATCCCGATGGCGATGCCGAGCGCCGACAGCAGGCTGCGGCTGCGCCCTGCCAGCAAGGCGCGCCACAACCAGAACAGCAGATCAGAGATGCGCATCAGCCACCGCTCCATTGCCCGCTGCGCAGGCTGCTGACCGGATCCTGCCGCGCCGCCCGGGAGGCGGGCAGCCAGCTGAAGAAGAGCCCGGTCAGCAGGGCAGCGGGTATGGTGCAGAGGGTCGCAAGCCAGGGCACCGCCGCCGGGAAGCTCGGCCAGATCAGCGCGGCGAGGGCCACCAGGGCATAGCCCAGGGCCGTGCCAAACAGGGCGCCACCACCGCTCAGCAGCAGCGCCTCCCACAAGAACAGCTGGCGGATCTGGCGGCTGTCGGCCCCCAGCGCCTTGAGCAGGCCTATCTCACCGGTGCGCTGGCGGGTGCTGATCAACGCCAGATTCATCATCATGATGCCGGAGACCAGCAGGCTGATGGCACCGATACCGGCGACCGCCAGGGTGAGGGTGGCCAGAATGGTAGAAAAGGTGGCCAGCATGGCGTCACGCCGCACCAGAGTCACATCGAGCACCCCGTGGCGCCCCTGCATCAGCTGCTCCAGCCGCGTGATCAGCGGGGGCACAGCTTGCCCGGCCAACGGCTGGATCAGCAGGCGAAACAGCCCCTCTGTATTGAACAGCCCCATGGCGCTGCCGACCGGGATCAGCGCCGCCTCGGCCATGTCCATCCCCAGATTGCTGCTCTGGCTGGTGAAGACTCCCACCACCCGAAAGCGGCGATTGTCAAAACGCAGCCACTGACCGACCGGATCCGCCTGACCGAACAGCTCACGGGCCGCCACGTCTCCGAGCAGGGCGACCGGCCTCTCCTCTGTGGCCTCCCCCGGCAGCCAGCGGCCGGCGAGCAGGGTCAGCCCGTGGGTATGCCGCAAGTCGTTGCTGCTGCCAAGCAGCATGGTCTGGCGCACCCGGGCCCCCTGCTTGGCCTCGGCAAAGCCCATCACCAGCGGCACCAGCCTGAGCTGGGGTTGATGCTGGCCCAGGTAGTGCATGTCATCCAGGGTGATCTCCCGCAGGCTGTTGCCGGTCACCGGCGGCAGCCCGCCCGTGGTCTCCTTGCGGCCCGGGAACATCACCAGCAGATCCTTGCCAAGGGAGCTGAACTGCTCGGCCACATAGCGCCTCGCCCCCTCTCCCAGCGCGGTGAGCAGCAGCACCGAGGTGACGCTCAGGCTCACCGCCAGGATCAACACCAGCGCTCGCGTGCGCTGGCGCAGCAGGGCCACGGCGGCAAAGCGGAGGGCATCGGGGCGTCGCATTCAGCCCCCGCCGCTGTCGCTGCTGATGCGGCCGTCATCCATCGAGAGCCGTCTGCCCGCCCGCTCGCCGAGGCGGGGATCGTGGGTCACCACCACCAGGGTCATGCCCTGCTCCCGGTTGAGCCCCTCGAGCAGGGTGATCACCTCCTCCCCGGAGCGGGAGTCCAGGTTGCCGGTGGGCTCATCCGCCAGGATGAGGCGCGGCGCCATGGCCATGGCCCGGGCGATGGCGACCCGCTGGCGCTGACCGCCGGAGAGCTCGGCGGGCCTGTGGTCGGCCCTGTTGTCCAGCCTCAGCTCCTCCAGCAGGCGCTGGCTGCGACTGTGGCGCTCGGCGGGGGGGACGCCGCACAGCATCAGCGGCAGCTCGACGTTTTCCCGGGCGGTGAGGCGGGAGATAAGGTGAAACGACTGGAACACGAAACCGATACGCTGGCCCCGCAGCCGGGCCAGCGCGGGCTCTGACAGGGTGGCGGTGTCCTCCCCTCCCAGCCAGTAGCGCCCCTCGTCTGGCCTGTCCAAGAGCCCCAGCACGTTGAGCAGGGTCGACTTGCCGGAGCCCGAGGGGCCCATCACCGCCAGATACTCCCCCTCGGCGACTCGCAGGGAGACTTGCGCGAGGGCCGCCACCTCGGTGCCCCCCAGGGTGAAGCGACGGCTGACGGCCTCGAGGCGAATGAGATCACTCATCCGTCTGCTCCTTGGCGGCGGTGAAGGGCCCCTCCCCGACTATCTGGCCGGGCTGGGCCGCCAGCCTGTCACCGGCGGCCAGCCCCTCCGCCACCTCAATCCAGTTCCAGTTCTCCACCCCCCAGCGGGGCAGCACCCGCACCAGCCGATCCCCCTCCAGCCGCAGCACGCTGCCATCGTCGGCCCGGCTGCTGGCCGCCACCCGCAGCACATCGGTGGCACGGGTCACCTCCACCTCGAGATCGGCGCTGTAGCCGATGAGCAGGGGCACGTCGCTCGGCAGGGCGGTGAGCGCCGCCTCCACCTCGACGGTGCGGGCCTGCTTCTCCAGCTCTTTCACATAGGGGGCGATGCGGGTGACGGTGGCGGCAAGGTCGCGCCCGGGCATGGCATCGAGCAGTACCCGGGCGTTCTGGCCCACCCTGAGGCGGGCGGCATCCACCTCATCTATGGGGGCCGAGACATAGAGGCAGCGATCGTCTATGAGATCGATGACCGGGGGCATGGCCACCCCTGGGGGTGAGGGGGTCATGTATTCGCCCAGCTTGCTGTTGACCTCGGCCACCACCCCGGCAAAGGGGGCCTGCAGACGGCGCTCGGCCAGACGGGCCTCCACCTGGGCGACCAGCGCCTCGTCCACCCGCTCCTGCTGGCGGGAGGCCCGGCAGATATAGCGGCGGGTATCGGCCAGATTCTGGGCCTGCTCGGCCAGCGTGCGGGAGGTGAGGTTCTTGGCGAGCAGGGTGGCCAGCCGGTTGGCCTCCCGCTCGTAGTAGGCGGCCTCGCTGCAGCGCTCCTCGCGCTGGGTCTTGCCGAGGGCCTGCTGGGCGCGGGCGCGGCTGAGATCGGCGCGGATATCGTCGCTCCAGAGGGTCAGCAGCAGATCCCCCTGTGCCACCCTGTCCCCTGCCTTGACGGCGATCTGCGCAACCACGCCGCCACCGGGCAGACTGAGCCCGGCCCGCTGGCACGACTTGATGGTGCCAGCCCGGGTGTTGACCAGGGTCACCAGCACATCCCCTCGCCCGACCTCCACCAGCTTGACCGGCGTCCCCTGGGGTCGCCACCACCATGCCAGGGCCGCCACCGCCACCCCGGCACCCGCCGCCCACCACAGCCAGCCTCTCTTCATCGCGCATCCTTTCGCTATTGGCTCCCGTCACGTCTGGCAGGAGAGCAGGGCATCATTTCGCCTTCGCTAGTGCCTCCCGTCATCAGCGTCGGGAGAGCAGGGCATAATAGAGCAAGGGTATCACCACCAGGGTGAGCAAAGTGGAGACCAGGATCCCGAAAATCAGGCTGATGGCCAGTCCGTTGAAGATGGGATCATCGAGGATAAACAGGGCCCCGATCATCGCCGCCAACGCCGTCAGCATGATGGGTTTGACCCGCACCTGCGCCGCTTCGATCACCGCCTGCTCGAACGCCACCCCGACGCTGCGCTGCTGCTCGATAAAGTCCACCAGCAGGATGCTGTTGCGTACGATGATCCCGGCCAGGGCGATCATCCCGATCATCGAGGTGGCGGTAAACTGAGCCCCCAGCAGGGCGTGGCCCGGCATCACCCCGATGAGGGTGAGCGGAATGGGAGCCATGATGATGAGCGGCACCAGATAGGAGCGGAACTGGGCCACCACCAGCAGGTAGATGAGGATCATCCCCACCCCGTAGGCGATCCCCATGTCGCGGAAGGTCTCGTAGGTAATCTTCCACTCCCCGTCCCACAACAGCGCCACCTCTCCCAATTTATCGGGCTGCTGTACGTAATACTGGGGCAGGTCGATGTCGGCACCGGCGGCAAACATGCCGTAGAGCGGGCTGTCGGTGTGGCCTCCCATGTCGGCCACCACCATCACCATGGGCTGCATGTTCTTGTGCATGATATAGCTGGGGGCCACCTCATCACGGCGACTCACCAGCTCGGAGACCCGCACCAACTGGCCGCTCTGGCTGCGCACCTTGAGGGCCAGTACGCCCGCCAGATCCCGTTTGTCACCGGGGGCCAGTTCGATGCGGATCGGCACCGGATACTTGGCGCCGTGCCCCTGCAGCCAGCTGGCATCCTGATAACCCACCCCGCCATTGAGGGTGTTCACAAGGTCGCCGAGATCGACCCCGAGCAGGGCCGCCTTGCTGCGATCCACCACCAGCCGCCACTTGGGCTGCGGGTCGGTCAGATAGATATCCACGTCCACCAAATCCTCGGTGGCCACTAAGCGGGCCTGTACGGCGCGCGCCGTCGCTTCGCGGGCAGCAGGCGTCGGGCCATAGATTTCGGCAACTATGGGTGACCAGACCGGCGGGCCGGGCGGCACCTCAACGACTTTCAGGTTGCCCCCTGCCGCACTGGCGATGGCCTGCAGCGGCGCCCGTACCGACTGGGCAATCTGGTGGCTGCTGCGATGGCGCTCATGCTTGTCCACCAGATTGACCTGAATATCCCCCACGTTGGCGCCGCTGCGGATGAAGTAGTGGCGCACCAGCCCGTTGAAGTTGATGGGGGCGGCGGTGCCGGCGTAGACCTGGTAATCCTTCACCTCGGGCACCTTGGCCAGTTCCCGCCCGACCGTCAGCAGGGTGCGCTCGGTCTGCTCCAGGGTCGCCCCCTCCGGCATATCGAGCACCAGCTGGAATTCCGACTTGTTGTCGAAGGGGAGCATCTTGAGCACCACCCACTGCACCACCGGCATGGCGGTAGCCGCCCCGACCAGCAGCAACACCGCCAGCCAGAGTTTGCGTCTGGCGCGCTTGGCACCGTCACCGATCAGGAAAGGGGTCATCAGCCGATGAAAAAGGCCAGTCTTGGCCTCGCCATGAGCAGCATGTACGTTCCCCTTAAGCAAATGGTTCGCCAGCCAGGGGGAGAAGATAAAGGCCACCAGCAGGGAGATAAGCATTCCCATGCTGGCATTGATGGGGATGGGGCTCATGTAGGGGCCCATCAGGCCACTGACAAAGGCCATCGGCAGCAGGGCCGCGATCACGGTCAGGGTCGCCAGTATGGTCGGCCCCCCCACCTCGTCCACTGCCCCCGGAATAAGCGCCTTGAGCGCCCCCTTGCCCAGGCTGCGATGGCGGTGGATGTTCTCCACCACGACTATGGCGTCATCCACCAGAATGCCGATGGAGAAGATCAGCGCAAACAGCGACACCCGGTTGAGGGTAAAGCCCCAGGCCCAGCTGGCAAACAGGGTCAGTGCCAGGGTGATGACGATGGCAACGCCCACCACCAGCGCCTCGCGCCAGCCCATGCTTACCAGTACCAGCAAAACTACCGCCGTGGTGGCAAAAATCAGCTTGCCGATGAGGGTGTTGGATTTGGTCTCGGCGGTGACGCCGTAGTCCCGGGTCACCGTTACCTCGACCCCAGCCGGGATGAGCCGGTTCTGCAAACTCTCGACCCGCGCCTCCACCCGCTTGGCCACCTCCACCGCGTTCTGGCCCGGCTGCTTGCCGATGGCCAGCGTCACCGCCGGATAGCTCTGCTCCCCCTGCCCCATCCAGCTGCGCTGTACCGGGGTCTCCTCCCCCAGCGACACACTAGCCACATCACCGAGGTAGACTGGCTTGCCGTCATGCAGCCCCACCACCAGCTCGCGGGCCTCCTGCTCGCTTTGCAGGAACTGCCCCACTTGCACCTTGATCTCCCGGTTGTCCTGCACCACGGCCTGCTCGCTACCCACCTGATTGGCGACGGCAAGCCGCTGGTTCAGCTCGCTCCAGCTGATGCCATGGGCGCTCAAGGCCGCCGGATCCGGCATCACCCGCAGCACGGCACGCTGGCTTCCCAGGCTGTAGATATCGCGGGTGCCGGGCAGTCGCTTGAGCTCGGTCTCCAGCTCATGGGCAACCCGGGTCAGCTCGGGGGCGCCCAGTTGCTTGCTCCAGAGCGTGAGGCTGACGATGGGGACATCATCGATCCCCCGGGGTTTCACCAGCGGCTGACCGACTCCGATCCCCTGTGGCAGCCAGTCGCGGTGGGAGTCGAGCTGGTTGTTGAGATCGACGATGGCCTGCTCGCGGCTCACCCCCACCTTGAACACCACCACCAGCAAGGCGCCATCGGGTTGGGAGAAGGAGTAGAGGGTATCAATTCCCTTTATCTGGGAGACCACCTGCTCGGCAGGAGTGGTGACGAGGGACTCCACCTCCGCCGGCGTGGCCCCCGGGAAGGGAATGTAGACATCGGCGAAGGTGACATCGATCTGCGGCTCCTCCTCCTTGGGGGTCACCAGTACAGCAAACAGGCCGAGCAACAGCCCCACCAGCGCCAACAGCGGGGTGATGGTCGAGCCCTGAAACAGCGCAGCCAGCCGACCGGCAGGCCCCAGCCTCTCCTTGTTGCCGTTCAGCTCGCTACTCATGGGCCACCTCCTGCTGCAGCGCCCAGGCATCGGGGGCCAGCTTGTCACCGGCTTGCAGCCCGGCCAGGATCTCGCACTGCCCCGCCAAGCAGTGGCCAACCCTCACCGGCGTCAGGACCCAGCCAGCGGGCTGCTGCAGATAGACGCCGTTGAACTCCCCTTGCCGCAGCAGGGCGCGATCCGGCACCTGCAACACCTGACGCTCACCCTGTTTGAGCTGCACCTTGAGCCACATGCCGGGCAATACCCCGGCAGTTTGCGGCGGCAGGTCGAGGCGCAACCTGAAGGCGTGGCTCTGGCTGTCGGCATAGTTGAAGCGGGTCAGTTTGGCAGGGGTAACGGTCTTGCCATCGGGCAGCAGCACCTGCACATCCGCAGGTTGACCGGCGAGGGCGAGCGCGGATTGGGGCAATTCCACCTCCACTCGCAATTCGTCAAGGGAGAAGCCGGAGAGCAGCGGCGTACCGGGGGCCACCGTCTCCCCCAGCTCCACCAGCCTCTTGGTCACCACACCGGCGTAGGGGGCCAGAATGCGGGTATAACCGTAGGCCTCGCGGGCCTGAGTGAGGGCCGCATCGGCCGCATTCACCTCGGCGCGGGCGGCGCGATCGGAGGCCTCGGCATTATCAAGCTGGGCACGGGTGATCACCCCCTTGGCAATCAGCGCCTGAAAACGGGCGAGCTGGCGCTCTGCCTCCACCTGCTGGGCCTGCGCCCGGGCCAGCCGCGCCTCGGCCCCCGTGACGGCGGCAAACTGCTCTTTGCCGCTGATCTCCAGCAACGGTTGCCCCGCCACCACCTCATCGTTCACATCCACCAGCATGCGGGAGACCCGGCCGCTGGTCTGGGCCGCCACAGTTCCCTGATGGATGGCGCTGACGGTACCATCCAGGGTCAGCCAGTCGGTCACCGGCTGTGGCGCCACTGTTAACAAGGGCTCTGTCTGCGGGGCCACCGGCTCCCCTGCTGCGGCCAGGGCCTGGGTGGATGTCATGGCCTGCGATGTCATCACCAGCAAGGTGATCCCCAGCAACCGGATCTTTTCCATCATCACTCTCCTTCCCTGGCGTCATCAGTCACTTCACGGGATCAGGTGGTATGGGGCTGGCGAGCCTTGTTCCGTGCGTGAACCAGCACCCGGTCGACCAGCAAGATCCCGGCCACCATGGCCGCTATAAACAACATTATCATGGGCTGCCCGCTGGAAATCAGACTCAAGGCTGGCCCAGGGCAGATGCCCGCCAGCCCCCAGCCGATGCCAAACAGCGCGGCCCCGCCGATCAGGCGGCGATCCAGCCTGGGGGGGGGGACGGCGACGATGGGCTCCCCCAGCAGACTCAGGCGGCGGGGTTTCACCAGCAGGAAGTAACCCGGCATAAAGACCAGCAGGGCGCCCCCCATCACGAAGGCGAGGCTGGGATCCCAGGCCCCCGCCAGATCGAGAAAGGCGATGACCCGGGCCGGGTCCACCATGCCGGAGATGGCCATCCCCATCCCAAACAGCAAACCCGCGAGCAAACTTGTCAGCAATCTCATGGCAATCAACCTGTCAGAAGAGGTGGTGGGTCAGAAAGACGGTGATGACACCGGCCGCCATAAAGGTCAGGGTGGCGACGATGGAGCGCAGGGAGAGCCGCCCCATGCCGCAGATGCCGTGGCCGCTGGTGCAGCCATTGCCAAGGCGGGTACCGATGCCCACCAGCAGACCGGCTAGCAGCACCAGCGGCCAACCGGGCAGGGTGGTAAAGGCTGGCATGCTGGCCCAACCCAGGGTCAGCGCCAACCAGGCGCCTGCGCCCAGCCCCAGCAGAAACAGCACCTGCCAGCGCGCCCGGTGTTGCAGCGCACCGGCCAGAATGCCGCTGATCCCGGCAACCCGGCCGTTGAACAACATCAGGATCAGGGCCGACAGCCCCACCAGCATGCCGCCGCCCAAAGAGAGCAGCCATTGGCTTTCCATCATCAAGATTCCTTATTTTCTGAGTGACAAAAATGGGTTTGCAGCGCCGCCAGCACATCGGCGGCCGCCTCGCTCACCAGCGAGTAGTAGATCTGCTGGGAGACCTTGCGCGAGCGGATAAGGCCCTGGCGCTTCAATACCGAAAGTTGCTGGGAGAAGGCCGACTGCCCGAGTTGGCTGTGGGCCAGCAGCTCCCCGACCCCCTTCTCCCCCTCCACCAGCTGGCAGAGCACCATCAGGCGTTCGGGATGAGCCAACGCCTTGAGCAGGGAGGCGGCGGCCGTCGCGTGTCTGTTCATCTCGTCGAATGGGCTCATAAGCATAAATTAGCAATTGCTGATATTTGGTCTATTGTATAAATCAACACTAAATTAGCAACTACTAAATAACCAGAGCAAGGAGAGAGACATGACAGTCGATAACGGAGTCAGAGTGGTCGCGGGCTGCATCTTGCTGCTGTCGCTGCTGCTCACCGCCTGGGTCCACCCGGGCTTCGTCTGGCTGAGCGTCTTTGTCGGGGTCAACCTGATCCAGAGTGCGTTCACCGGCTTCTGCCCCGCCGCCATGATCCTGAGGCGCCTGGGCATGAAATAGCCCAGACCGGACGCTAAAAACGAGGGAGCTCTGGCTCCCTCATGGGAAAACCTCATTTTGTTTCAATATGTTGCTGCCGGGGGCCCAGGGTTTACCCCGGCAGCCGTATCGGCTACCATGTCGCCTCTAATCAATAGCGGAGACCGTCGGTGGGCAACTCATCAAGTGACAGATCCACGCCGACTCCTGTCGTCGGCACCCTGGTCGCGAGCTAGCCGCAGAGTCCCTCTGCCGCAACTCGCAGCCCTGCGAGAAGCGGAAATCCACTCCCCTCTTCTCTTTATACACTTGACGTCGGGTGACTCCTGGCCAATGGCCATGGGCGCCTTGCCTGCATAGTTTCTGCTTCCCACAAGGAGGCTGCTATGCGTTTGATATCAACCCAGTCTGTATCGACTCACCCCCTGCTGAACAAGCTGGGCCTTGGCATGTTGCCGCGCTGGCTGCGGGGCAAACGGCGCCAGCACCACTACCGGCTGCAGATCCGCTGCGAGGATCGCGCCGATCTGGAGCAGGTGCTGGAGATGGTGAACCACACCCTGCAGCCGGCCGGGCTGCACCCAATGCAGTCCATGACACCGGGCCGCAGCGGCGGGCGTGAGCTGGTACTCAACCTCCAGTGCACCCCGCCCCAGCGCCGCTATCTGGTGCAGTTTGTCCATCA
Organism: Aeromonas sp. Marseille-Q7275; assembly: GCF_965119515.1. Lineage (NCBI taxonomy): Bacteria > Pseudomonadati > Pseudomonadota > Gammaproteobacteria > Aeromonadales > Aeromonadaceae > Aeromonas > Aeromonas sp. Marseille-Q7275. Next base: position 16,685 of record NZ_CBCPLW010000016.1, on the reverse strand, counting down.
GGTCGGGGCAGCCCACCCGGTTCGCTGGGAACTGCGCCCTCGCGGTGGCGATCCCGGGCGCACCTGACAACACCATACTGTGTTAACCAGAGTTCAGGGGGCTGGCCATGCTGGCCCCCTGAACTCTGGGGCGCGCTCTCTGCCCTATGGGGATGCACAGGGGACGCCCCGCACGCCGTGTTTCATTTTTTGCTGGCCAGCAGCGCAATCATCGCCGGGCTCTTCCGCCCTCTTGTGCGGCGTTTCATCATGGATTGCGTGCAGCCATCGCTCATCAGAAGGAGTACCCCATGAGAATGTGGCAACAATTTGATCTGCTTGCCCTGATCGACACCCTGGCCAGCCTGCTGCTCGCATTCGTGCTCGGCAGCCTGGTCGGGCTGGAGCGCCAGTACCGCCAGCGCACCGCCGGCCTTCGCACCAACGTGCTGGTCGCCGTGGGGGCGGCCCTGTTTGTCAACCTGGCCCAGCGCATCTATGACCTGCACGGCGGCAGCTATGGGGTGGTGCACGTGGTGGCCTATATCGTCTCCGGCATCGGCTTTCTCGGCGCCGGTGTCATCATGCGCGAATCGGGCAACATCCGCGGCATCAACACAGCCGCCACCCTCTGGGGCGTGGCGGCGGTGGGGGCGGCCAGCGGCGCCGGCTTCGCCATGGAGGCCATCCTCGGCGCCCTGTTCGTGCTGGCAGCCAACACCCTGCTGCGCCCCCTGGTCAATCAGATCAACCGTCATCCGGTGGACAATACCGACACCGAGGTGACCTACCGCGTCACGGCGCTCATCCGCCGCACTCACCAGAAAGAGGTGCTGCCCTGGCTGGAGCAGAAGCTGGAGCAGGCCAACTACCCCCTGAGCGAGCTGGATATAGAGCCCTTCGGGGAGCAGGACATCGAGATCTCGGCCGTGCTGCTCGCCACCTCCATCGATGGCGACGAGCTGGACGCCCTGATGAAGACCTTGGGGGAACATCCCCGCATCAAGCAGATCTTCTGGCGCGCCAGCACCACGGACTGAGCCCGCAGCCCACAGCAAAAAGCCCCGCCAGCAATGGCGGGGCTTTTTCATATGAGACCTGATGGATGACTAGCGGCGACTGCGCCAGCGCACCCTGGGGGGGATCACCTGGGCGGTCTGCGCAGGCGGCGTGCCCGCAATCAACTGCTGCATCAGCTCGAAGGCGGCTCGGGCCAGGGCCGGACAATCCTGCGCCACGGAGTCGATGCGCATGGGAATGCAGTCGAGCAGATCGTGATCGTCGAAGGTGCACAGGCGCATGCCTGTCTCCATCAGCCCCGCCTCGTTGAGGTAGCGCAGCACCCCTTCCAGCAGGGTGAAGGAGGCGGTGAAGAGCCCGCGGGGCGGCGCCTCCAGCTCGGCCACCAGCTCCGCCATCAGCTGATAACCCGAGCTCGGCTGATAGTCGCGATGGCGCACCCGGGCGGGATCCGCCTCCAGCCCGGCGCGGTGCAGACCCAGCTCATAGCCCGCCAGCCGGTGGCGGCTTGGGGAGAGATCCAGCAGGCCGCCGAAGTAGTAGATCTCGGCGTCGCACTCGATCGCCATGTCCCGCACCAGCTCGGCGGTGGCCTTGCAGGCGTCCGAGATCACCATGGGCAGGCGCGACTCGCCGATGTGGCGGTCGAGCTGCACCACCGGCAGGCGGTCGTGAATGCGGGCATAGATGTCGTCGCTGTGGCCGCTGGAGGCGACGATGAGGCCGTCCACCTGGCGGCTGATGAGGTTGTCCACCACCCGCTGCTCCAGGGTGGGATCATCTTCTGAACAGGCGATCAGCAGCTGGATCCCCGCCTCCCGGCAGTGGGCCTCGAGGGCGCGCGCTATGCTGGCAAACCCGAAGTTGGTGAGATCGGGGATCACCAGCCCCCAGGTGTAGCTGCGGCTCTCGCGCAGGGAGCGGGCATGAAAGCTCGGCTGGTAGTGGCACTCGTCCGCCACCGCCTGGATCCGCTTGCGGGTATCGTCGGCAATCCTGTACTCCGCACTCTTGCCGTTGAGCACCAGACTGGCGGTGGCCTTGGAGACCCCCGCGAGCTCGGCTATCTGGGCAATCGTGATCCGTTTCTTCTTCTCCACCTGACCTCCCGGCACACTGAGACCGGGCTATTGTACTAGGCAGGCCGCCAGCGGCCAGTGATCGAAGCAAATTTTGCTGCCATCACCATCGCAACGTGCGGAAAGTACTGGGTTTTCACCGGGGAAGTAGCGGGTAGACAGGGTCTGGCGGCCGCCGTCCACGAAACACTCCAGGCTGGATCTGTCGCACAGGACGGTGATCTTGCCTCCAAGCCAGGGGCAGCATCGCTCCTCCCAGGCCCCGCTCTGCCAGTTCTGGCGGCGCAAGATGAGATGCCCCGGCTGCCAGCGCAGCTCGACCAGGGTGCCGAACCAGAGGCTCCCCTCCCCGCACAGATCCAGTTCGAGCCAGGCCGAATCGATGGCAAGGCCAGGCAGCTCGTCCACAGCCCCCTCGAAGCGGGTCTGCTCCCCCTTCAATGCCGCCAGCTCCGCCACCGGGCGCTGGCAGAGCCACTCATCCTGCCAGAACAGCTCCCGCGGGCAGCTCATCTGGTGCAGCCAGCCATAGGGGATGGTGGGCTGGCTCATCTCGTTCTCCTCCGGCAATCCCAGCCAGCCGAACAAGAGGCGCCGCCCCTGGCGGTCCTGGGTGGTTTGCGGTGCATAGAATTCGAAGCCCCGGTCCAGCTCGTGGAAGGCGCCGTGAACGAAACGCTCGCCGTCGAAGGCGCCCGCCAGCCAGCCGCACTGGTAGAGATTGCGATAATCGTCCCCCACCGGGGCAATCCCCTGTGGGCAGCAGATCAGCACATGGCGGTCCCCTATCGGGAAGAGATCCGGACACTCCCACATATAGCCAAAGTCCCCCAGCCCCCCGCGCCCGCTGCCGGCGATAGGGCCCACCAGCGTCCAGGCATCTAGCGCGTCGCCGCGATAGAGCAGCACTTCCCCCTTGTCATCCAGGGTGCGGGCTCCCAGCACCATCAGCCACTGCTGGCCGTCGTGCCACACCTTGGGGTCTCGCACATGGCCGCTGTAGCCTTGGGGCAGATCCAGCACGGGGCCCAGCTTGGCAAAACCGCCCTCACCATCGGCGCGGGCCAGACACTGATAGGCGGTGCGGCTGCCATCCGGGTATTTGACGTTGCCGGTGTAGACGAGGGTCAGGCGCCCCTGCTCGTCGCTCACCGCCGAGCCCGAATAGCAGCCGTGGCTCTCATAGGCCTCGGTGGGCAGGAGCGCCACCGGCTCGTGCTGCCAGTGCAGCAGATCGGTGGAGGTGACGTGCCCCCAGCCCTTGTTGCGATGCTCGCAGCCGAGCGGGTTCCACTGGTAGAAGAGGTGGTAGCGCCCGCCGTGTTCGATAAAGCCGTTCGGGTCGTTGAGCAGCCCCACCGGGGCTGCCAGGTGCCAGCGGGGCCGATGGGGATCGGCCGCCGCCTTGAGCTGTCCGGCCAGCAGGGACCGGACAACCTGGTTGAGGAGATAGGCGTCCTTCATCACTCCACCTTGTACTTGAGCAGGTAGGAGGCGGCGAAGGCGGCACCGAAGGCGATCACCAGCCCGATGACATAGTGGATGAGGCTCATGGGCTGGACGATGGCCATGCCCGGGATCCCGGTCAGCCCCACCGCCGTCATCCCCACCTTGGCCGCCACCACGTAGGCGCCGCCGCAGGCACCGCCGAACAGACCGGCCAGGAAGGGCTTGATGTAGCGCAGATTGACGCCAAAGATCGCCGCCTCCGTGATGCCGAGCAGGCAGGACATGGCGGCTGGCACCGTAATCGCCTTGATCTTCACATCCCGGGTCTTGAAGTAGACCGCCAGACAAGCACCACCCTGGGCCACGTTGGCCATGGCCCAGATGGGCAGCAGGAAGTTGACCCCGATCTGCGGGTTGGTCAGCAGCCCCGCCTCGATGGCGTGGAAGCTGTGGTGGATGCCGGTGATGACGATAAGCGAATAGGTGCCGCCAAACACCAGACCCGCCAGCCAGCCTGCCTGCTCATAGAGGGCGCTCAGGCCGAACGAGATGCCATCCCCCAGCACCCGACCCGCCGGGCCGATAAACAGCAGCGCCACGAAGCCGGTGATGATAACGGTCAAGAAGGGGGTGAGGATGAGATCCAGGGCGTCCGGAATGCGCCTTCTCAGCTGTTTCTCCAGGTGGGACATGAACCAGACCGCCAGCAGCACCGGGAAGACGGTGCCCTGATAGCCGATCATGGCGACATCCAGCCCGAAGAAGTCCATGGTCTTGAAGCCACCGGCCACGCCCCAGGCGTTGGTCAGCGCCGGGTGGGTGAGAATGCCCCCGAGGGTCGCCCCGAGGTAGGGGTTGCCGCCAAACTCCCGCGCCGCCGTGAAGCCGATCAGGATCGGCAAAATGATAAAGGCCGCCGAGCTGAACATGTCGAGCATCACGAACAGCGCGCTGTCGGCATTGACCCAGCCGTAGGTGCGCACCATGCCGAGCAGCCCCATCAGCAGGCCGGACGCGACTATGGCCGGAATGATGGGCACGAAGATGTTGGAGAGGGTCCGCGCCAGGCGCTGGGCCACATTGAGCTTGGCCGTCGCCATGTCGGTCAGCTCCGCCTTGCTGGCGGTGCCTGTGCCGGTCAGCGCCACGAACTCCGCATAGACCTTGTTGACCAGGCCGGTGCCGAAAATGACCTGAATTTGGCCCGCGTTGCTGAAGCACCCCTTGACCCCGTCCAGCTTGTCGATGGCGGCCTTGTTCACCTTGTTGTCGTCCGCCAGCACCAGCCGCAGCCGGGTGGCGCAGTGGGCGGCGCTGACGATGTTCTCCTTGCCCCCGAGCAGGGGCACCAGATCCTTGGCTATCGCACTGATATTCATAATCTTCCTCTTATGACCCGCCAGCTGGCGGGCCCTTGTCACATGAGAGTAGGGGCTGTCGACCCGGGCTTCTAGCCGCAGATCAACGGCCGCTTGCGCCCGATCGCAAAAATTCATCCAGCTGGGTGCGGGTCGGCAGCGCCGTCATGGCCCCCTTGGCGGTGGTGGCGAGCGCCCCGCAGCCGTGGGCCTGGGCCAGGATGGCGGGCAGCTCGGCCAGCGTCGGCAGCGAGGAGCGCCCGGCCAGCGCCGCCAGGAGACCGGCGACGAAGGCATCCCCCGCCCCCGTGGTGTCGATGGGCGTCACTTTGGGCCCCACCCACTCCAGCCGCTCGCCACCCAAACGGGCCACCACACCGGCAGCCCCCCGGGTCACCAGCACCAGCGCCGGCCCCGCTATGGTAGCAAGCCCCGCGGCGAGATCGTCCAGGCCGCTCAGCAGTTGCAGCTCCTCCACCGAGAGCTTGACCACATCCGCCTGCCCAATGGCCTGACGTACCAGCGGCAGCATCTCGGCCGGGTTGCCCCACACCTCGGGCCTCAGGTTCGGGTCGAAGCAGACCCGCCCCCCGGCCGCCTTGATGGTCGCCATGGCCTGCAGGCAGCTGCCGCGCACCGGTTCATTGGCGAGCGCGATGGAGCAGGTGAGCAGCCACTGCCCGGCCTGGAAGACCGGCAGATCGGCGGGGCTCAGGAACTGATCGGCACTGGGGCGCACCATAAAGGTGAAGCTGCGCTCCCCCTCTTCATCCAGTTCCACCAGCACTGTGCTGGTGCGATGGGCCGGATCCTGGTTCAGGTGGCGAATGTCGACGCCCTCCCTTGTCAGGGTTTCGGCCATAAAGCGACCGAAGGGATCCGCGCCGACCCGGCCGATAAAGGCCGATTCACCGCCGAGCCGGGCAACGCCCACCGCCACGTTGGCGGGCGCACCGCCCGGACACTTGAGGTAGTGCTCCTTCCCTTCCGGGATCAAGTCCACCACCGCATCCCCCATTACCCACACACGATTCCCCACCTTGCTACTCCACTGCTGCACAGGATTTGCCAGAGCCGGGCCCTGATCTCTTGGTCCGCATTATCAGCTAAACCGTTTTAGCCAACCAACAGATCCCGGCACCTGCTGCCATTTTTGTGATCGGGATAACGAACTAGAACCAGGTTTCCATCTGCACGCCAAAGTTCCACTCGCCACCGGCGGTGAAATCGCTCTGGCCCATGGCATCTGTGCTGGCGTAGTTGTCGAGCTCGGAGGACCAGTCCATCCAGGTGGCGAATACCCGCAGTTCGGGCCGCTCGAAGAAGCCGGCGGTCTGCGCCTTGAAGGTGGGGGCGAAGGTGAGCTTGGTGAAGTTGCCGCTCACCGCCTGACGCCCCTTGTAGCCCTGGGGATCCAAGTCCATGTACTGCCAGGCGGCCTCGTAGACCAGTTCCACGTTCTGGCTCAGCACCTGGGCCACCCGGGTGTTGAGGGTCAGCCACTGGTATTCATCCCCTTTCACGTAGCGATCCTGGCTCTGCTCCGCCAGCAGGGCCGGGGCGACACGCCAGCGCGGGTTGAGATCGGTGGCGCCAAACACGGCGACCCGCACCGCGTCGGCATCCGGCAGCAGCTCGCTGTCGGAGCCCAGTCCCTTGAGCTCGGCCCCCAGGCCATGGCCGTAGAGCACGGCGGCCTTGGAGAAGCCGGGGTTGATGCCAAAGAAGCTGTCCGCGTGGTAGGCCACCAGGGTGTGCGCCCCCTTGTCCGCCGCCTCGCTGCCAACGCCGCCGTCGTTGATGCGCGCCTCGTTGTCCTTGGCCGAGAGGCCGTTCAGCATCCACTGCCAGTTGCCGAACCTGTTGTTCATGGTGAGGATGTAGCTCTCTATGTCCGACAGGCCGCTGGCGCTGATGTCGCCGTAGTCGCGCCCGTAGAGGGAGAAGTTCGCCTTCCAGCTGTCGGCCAGCTGCACGTCGTAGACGCCGCCGCCGGTCCCGGCCAGGAAGACCACGTCGGAGTCGAGCCAGTGGATGTCGAAGTTGTCCCGATCGAAGCGCTTGCCCGCCCAGAGCACCGAGTGCTGGAAGGGGCCGCTGAAGCTCGCCAGGTCACCGATCTCGGCAAACACCTGGCGGGTGTTGAGGCTGGAATCGCTGGCGGTCCAGTCGTTGCTGGTCTCCACCCCGTCCGCCAGCATCAGCTTGTAGCGGGCCCAGCTGCCATCGTCGAAGGTCTGGGTCTTCAGCAGGTTGGCCTCCATGTAGGTGTCATCCTCGTTGCCAAGGCGACCCACGGCCCCGCCCACAGAGCCGGCCGGGGTGATGTAGGGGCCGCCGCGCCCACCGTTGCCGTTGCCGTTGACCAGAAGGCCGGAGCGGGCGTAGCCGTGGAACTCGAAGCCCTGGGCCCCGGCGGTCTGCTTGTCCACCTTCTCGCTCTGGGCCTTGGCCACCACGGCTGTCTCCCTGGCCTCACTCGCCTTGCTCTGGGCCTCATCTGCCCGCGCTTCGGCGGCGGCGGCGCGGGACTCTGCCGCCTGCACCCGTGCCTCCAGCGCCGCCAGCCTGGCTTCGATACCGCCATCCACCGCCCACAGCGGGCTGCTCATCCCCAATCCCAGCGCCACCGCCAGCGCCAACTTGCTCTTGAACATCGTCATCTTCCTCACCTGTCATCTGCCGCCCGTCCGGGCGCTGTTGTTATGGACGAGCAGAGGATAGCTAAACCGCTTTAGCTAACTCAATACGCCAGCTAAACCGTTTCAGCCACTTGTGATCAGAGTAACGTTTGCACAGGGAAAACCGCCGGGAGTTGTGAGGAGGATCCCTCATCGGGATCCACTCAATAGGGGGGATCCGGGGCAAATGGCAGGCAAAAAGAAAGCCGGCACTGAAGGCCGGCTTGGGTCACGCGAGTCGCGGTTACTTGGTCAGGTCGTCGAAGAAGCGTTTCACCCCTTCGAAGAAGCCTTCGGATTTCGGCTTGTGAGTCTTGGCGGCGGCACCGCTGAAGGACTCGTCCAGCTGGCGCAGCAGATCTTTCTGGGTCTCGGTCAGCTTGACCGGGGTCTCGATCACCACCTTGCACATCAGATCCCCGACCTGGCCGGAGCGCACGGACTTGACGCCCTTGCCCCGCAGGCGGAACAGCTTGCCGGTCTGGGTTTCCGCCGTGACCTTGAGCTTGACCCGGCCATCCAGGGTCGGTACTTCGATCTCGCCACCCAGGGCCGCTGCGGTGAAGCTGATGGGCACCTCGCAGTAGAGATCGTTGCCGTCACGGACGAAGATCTCGTGCTCCTTGACGTGCACCTGTACGTAGAGATCCCCGGCCGGTGCGCCGGCCTCCCCCGCTTCCCCTTCGCCGGAGAGGCGGATGCGATCCCCGGTGTCGACGCCCGCCGGGATCTTCACCGACAGTGTCTTGGTCTTCTGGTAGCGACCCTCGCCATGGCACTTGCGGCAGGGATCCTTGATGATCTTGCCGCGACCATGACAGTGGGGGCAGGCCTGCTGCACCGCGAAGAAGCCCTGGCGCATCTGCACCTGACCGGAGCCGTGACAGGTCGGGCAGGTATGGGCCTGGCTGCCGGTGTGGGCACCGGACCCGTTGCAGACCTCGCAATGGACCTGGGTCGGGATCTTGATCTCCTTGGAGACCCCGCGCACCGCCTCTTCCAGGGTCAGCTCCATGTTGTAGCGCAGATCGGAGCCACGGGCCGGGCCGCGACGACCACCACCACGACCACCGAAGATGTCACCAAACACATCGCCGAAGATGTCACCGAAATCGGCACCACCGCCGAAGCCGCCGTGGCCGCCGCCCTGGCTCTGATCCACGCCGGCATGACCGTACTGGTCATAGCGGGCACGCAGGTTCTCGTCGGTCAGGACCTCGTAGGCTTCCTTGACCTCTTTGAACTTCTCTTCCGATGCGGCATCACCCTGATTGCGATCCGGGTGATACTTCATCGCCAGACGCTTGTACGCCTTCTTGATCTCGCGCTCGTCGGCACCTTTCGATACCCCGAGCACTTCGTAGAAATCGCGCTTCGACATACTCATCCTGTTCTACTTGAGCCGTTATGCAGACGGGCGTTGGTTACCCAACGCCCGTAAATTCATTGACGAATCTGCTCACACTCTTACTACGAGGCCGTGATCAAGGCTCATGTGCTGCTCGGAATCCTCATGTATTCACATACACTCCGGTTCCTGCGCTGCTCTTTACCTTGCTGACGGCCTCTCGCGACAGACCGCGAACAGATTCTGAGCCGATGGGCAGAGTCTGCTCTGCCCATCTGGGTTGGGCTTACTTCTTGTCGTCTTTCACTTCTTCGAACTCGGCGTCGACCACGTCGTCGTCAGCCTTGGCGGAAGAAGAGGAGTGACCGGCCTCGGCACCGGCGCCTTGCGCCTGAGCCTGCTGCTGGGCAATCTCCATCAGCTTCTGGGACGCTTCCATCAGGGCCTGTTGCTTGGCTTCGATGGCAGCCTTGTCGTCACCCTTGATGACGGCTTCCAGCTCGGACAGTGCAGTCTCGATCTTGGCCTTGTCATCGCTTGGCAGGGCTTCACCGGCTTCGGTCACCTGCTTGCGTACCGAGTGGACCAGACCGTCAGCCTGGTTGCGGGTCTGCACCAGCTCTTCGAACTTCTTGTCTTCCGCCGCGTTGGCTTCCGCCTCGCGTACCATGCGTTCGATCTCTTCATCAGACAGACCAGAGGAGGCCTGGATGGTGATCTTCTGCTCCTTGTTGGTCTCCTTGTCTTTCGCGGAGACGTGCAGGATGCCGTTGGCGTCGATGTCGAAGGTCACTTCGATCTGCGGCAGACCGCGCGGTGCCGGACGGATGCCTTCCAGGTTGAACTGGCCCAGGGACTTGTTGTCGCTGGCGCGCTTGCGCTCACCCTGTAGCACGTGAATGGTCACGGCAGACTGGTTGTCTTCGGCAGTGGAGAACACCTGGGACTTCTTGGTCGGAATGGTGGTGTTCTTCTCGATCAGCGCAGTCATCACGCTGCCCATGGTCTCGATACCCAGCGACAGCGGGGTCACGTCCAGCAGCAGTACGTCGGTCTTGTCACCGGACAGTACGGCACCCTGGATGGCGGCACCCATGGCCACGGCTTCGTCCGGGTTGACGTCTTTGCGCGGCTCTTTGCCAAAGAAGTCGGCAACGGTCTTCTGAACCAGCGGCATACGGGTCTGACCGCCCACCAGGATGACGTCGTCGATTTCGCCGACTGCCAGACCGGAGTCTTTCAGGGCGACACGGACCGGCTCCAGGGAGTCTTTCACCATGTCTTCCACCAGGGATTCCAGCTTGGCGCGAGTCACCTTGATGTTCATGTGCTTCGGACCTGTGGCATCTGCAGTGATGTACGGCAGGTTCACGTCGGTCTGCTGGGCGGAAGAGAGCTCGATCTTGGCCTTCTCGGCGGCATCTTTCAGACGCTGCAGAGCCAGCTGGTCGTTGCGCAGGTCGATGCCCTGCTCGCGCTTGAACTCTTCAACCAGGTAGTTGATGACGCGGTTGTCGAAGTCTTCACCACCCAGGTGGGTGTTACCGTTGGTCGCCAGCACTTCGAAGGTGGTTTCGCCTTCCACTTCGTCGATCTCGATGATGGAGATGTCGAAGGTACCGCCGCCTAAGTCATACACGGCAACCTTGCGCTCGCCCTTGACCTTGTTCACGCCATAGGCGAAGGCCGCAGCGGTCGGTTCGTTGATGATGCGTTTTACATCCAGACCGGCGATGCGACCGGCATCCTTGGTGGCCTGACGCTGGGCGTCGTTGAAGTAGGCCGGTACTGTGATGACGGCTTCGGTCACCGGCTCGCCCAGGTAATCCTCGGCGGTCTTCTTCATCTTCTTCAGCACTTCGGCAGAGATCTGCGGCGGTGCCATCTTCTTGCCTTTGACTTCTACCCAGGCGTCACCGTTGTCAGCCTTGGCGATGGCGTACGGCATGATCTTCAGATCGCGCTGTACTTCTTCATCTTCGAAACGACGGCCAATCAGACGCTTGATGGCGAACAGCGTGTTCTTCGGGTTGGTGATGGCTTGGCGCTTGGCCGGCTGACCAACCAGGATTTCGCCGTCATCGGCATAGGCAATGATGGACGGAGTAGTACGGTCGCCTTCCGCGTTCTCGATCACGCGAGCATGGTCGCCATCCAGAATAGCAACGCAGGAGTTGGTAGTACCCAGGTCAATACCGATGATTTTACCCATTTGACGAATCTCCAAATACTTTGAATAAACTGGCGAGGGGCTCGCCTTAAATACGTTAACGGCTAGGTGGGGCCTGACACTGTGGCTTTCAAGCACCCGACATCAAATTCTTTCCGTGTCACCTAAATTTCCATGCCACTGAAATCAGATGCCGCCGTGGCCTTGCCACCTATATGGGGTCTCAAGCCGACGCTTCAAGCCCTGACCTTAAAAAACCGCGCATTCTTGCCACTTGAGCGCAAGAGTGCTTGCCAAATGGCGCCATTGCATATTCTGATGGCGCCGCTACCAATAAAAAGCCCGCCGAGCGGCGGGCTCAGCACAGGGACGGGACTCAGGCCGGGGCCTTGGAGACCATCACCATGGCCGGACGGATCACCCGACCGTTGAGTTCATAGCCCTTCTGCATCACGGCGATGACGGTGTTGGGCGCCAGCTCGGCGTTCTCTATCATGCTCATGGCCTGATGGGCGTTGGGGTCGAACGGCTGGTTCTGCGGATCCAGGGCGACCAGGCCAAACTTGGCCACCGAGCTCTGCATGGATTTGAGGGTCAGCTCGACCCCTTCGATCATCGGCTTGAGCGCCTCGCTCTCCTTGTCGGCCAGCTCGATGGCGCGCTCCAGGTTGTCCAGCACCGGCAAGAGCTCGGCGGCGAACTTCTCCAGCGCGAACTTGTGGGCCTTCTCCACGTCCTGGGCGGCACGACGACGCAGGTTTTCCATCTCGGCAACGGCACGCACGGCGCGCTCGCGCTCTTCCAGGGAGGCCTGCTGGGCCGCTTCCAGTTGGGCCTCCAGCTCGGCAATGCGGGCCTGCTCGGTTGTCACTTCACTGTCTACATCGGTCGGCTCGACTGGCTGGACTTCCACTTGCTCCATCGCTTCAACCTTTTGTTCTTCGTGGCTCATGACATCTCCAATATTCAGGGTTGCTTATGAGGGGCTGCTGACGTTCAGACAAGCGACACGCGTCAGCGGACCCTGTGTTGGCGCTATTATGGGGACGCAGCCCCGGCTTTCAAGGGGAAAAGGGCATATCAGGCACAATGCCTGCCGCCAGCCGGCCAGCTTGCCACTTTTCGGGGCCGATTGCGCCAAGGGGCATGGAGACAGACAAATCCCCGGCAAAGCGCGGTATACTCCCCGCAAGACCTCCCCAGACCCGATAACCTATGGATTCTCCGTTCAAAACCGTTGCCCTCATCGGCAAGCCCCATCATGAAGGGGCCAACCAGACCCTCAGCGGCCTGTATCAATACCTGAGTACCCGCGGTTTTCGGGTGCTGCTGGAGAGCCGGGTCGCCCAGACCTTGGGGATCCTGGGTGACAACGTGATGGATCTGGTGCAGCTCGGCGAGCAGGCGGATCTCGCCATCGTCGTCGGCGGTGACGGCAACATGCTAGGGGCCGCCCGGGTGCTGTCCCGGTTCGATGTGGCGGTGATAGGGGTGAACCGGGGCAACCTCGGCTTCCTGACCGATCTCTCGCCCCAGGACTACCTGCTGCCCCTGGAGCAGGTGCTCTCCGGCCACTTCAAGAGCGAGCACCGCTTCCTGCTGGAGGCCGCCGTCTATCGCCACGGCGAGCGCAAGTCGAGCAACCTGGCGGTCAACGAGGCGGTGCTGCACCCGGGCAAGATAGCCCACATGATCGAGTTCGAGGTCTATATCGATGGCAGCTTCATGTACAGCCAGCGCTCGGACGGCATCATAGTGGCCACCCCCACCGGCTCCACCGCCTACTCGCTATCGGCGGGGGGCGCCATCCTCACCCCCAAGCTCAACGCCATCACGCTGGTGCCGATGTTCCCGCACACCCTGAGCAGCCGTCCCATCGTGCTGGACGCGGACAGCGAGGTGCGGCTGCTGGTCTCCCCCGACAATCAGGATGACGCCATGCAGGTGAGCTGCGACGGTCAGGTGACTCTGGCGGTCCACCCGGGGGACGAGATCCTCATCAAGAAGAGCCAGCACAAGCTGCACCTGGTGCATCCACTGGATTACAGCTACTTCCACGTGCTGCGCAACAAGCTCGGCTGGGGCAGCAAGCTGTTCTAGCAAGCGGGCCCGGGCCGACGCGAGCCTGAAGGCGAGGGCCTAGCCCTCGCCCCCCTCAACCAGCCGAAGCGGTCCGGGTTCGAGCTGCAGATGCACGCCATTTCTCCCCGCTGCCTTGACCCTGTACATGGCCTCGTCGGCCTTCGTCAGCAAGTGCGCCAACCCTGTCTCTGCACAGGCGCAGACGCCCCCCACACTGACCGTCACCCCCTCGCACGGCGGGCAGGCTCCCTGACGGGAGCCCGTCTCTATCTGGCGGCGGATCCGGTCGCAGATGTCATGGGCCATCTGGCCGTTCACCCCTCCCATGATGAGGGCGAACTCCTCGCCACCTATGCGCCCCACCAGATCATCCTTGCGCGCCTCGGCCACCAGCACCCTGGCCACGTAGCGGATCACCTCGTCACCGCAGCCGTGGCCAAATCGGTCATTGACGCGCTTGAAATGGTCTATGTCGAGCACCACCACGCAGCGCATCTGCCCCGGCAACGCCCGCTCCCCCAGCCTGAACAGGCCGCGCCGGTTGAGCACCCCGGTGAGGGGATCCCGCTCCGAGAGGGCCAGCAGCGCCTGCTCCGCCTCCACATAGGCCACCAGGGGCAGCAGCAGTACCGAGCCTATGGTCAGCACCATGTGCATGAAGAAGATGCCATCGAGCAGCCCGTCTCCGTTGCCCATGCGACTATCAGGCCCCAGCAAGAGCAGCAGCCCCTGGCTCAGCAGTATGGTGAAATGGAGCAGATAAATGGCAGCAACGGCATGGAGCACCCGCTTCTGGTGCCGGCTGAGGGAGACGATGAGACAAGCACACCAGAGGTAGACCACCGACTCCATCAGGGCCAGCACAATGCGCACCTCGAAGCGGCTCGACAGCCCCAGATAGGCAAGCAGCAACAGGACAACCCCTCCCCACAGGGGACGGGGGCGCCAGGACCGGCCATAGAGGGCATAAAAGCCGGCCAGCAACAGCAATATGCTCGTGAGGGAGACCAGGCCACCGACCCTGATCCCCAGGGCCGGATGACCACTCCCTATTCCCAGACTGAGCAGCAGGATGGAGAGTGAGAAGAGGAAGGCCGACAGGGACCAGAACAGGAAGTTGCGCCGACCCGGCTTCAAGAAGTGGATGAACAACATGAGCAGTGCCGACATCAGATTGATTGCCAGGGAGATCAACAGCAGGGTCGGGGTGTGGATCATCTGGACGCATCCTTGGTGTGAGGCACGGTGGCCTGCCCTTGAACCTGAGCCATGCCTGTCTCGAGTGTGTCTCAGCTACCCCGACTCCACAAGTTCACCGCCGCGACAAGACCCCATAAAGGTGAACGAATACAGGCTCATCGCGCGACTGCCCCCAGGCTCATATCCTCCATGGGATGCCATGGCGGCTCAGCGCCTCTCCCAGTGCAGCCTCCTCGAACAGCCCCTCATCCCTTGCCCGGCAAAAAATCCCGTCACACACACTTTACTGTATATAAGACCAGTATATACTGGATGCATACACAGTAATGTTGACCCATACAGGATGAGACCATGCTGACCCAGCTGACCGTCAACAACTTCGCCATCGTCAAGTTTCTCGAACTCGATCTGCAATCCGGCATGACCTGCATCACAGGGGAGACGGGGGCAGGCAAATCCATTGCCATCGACGCCCTCGGCCTCTGCCTCGGCGAGCGGGCCGAAGCCAGCATGGTGCGGCCGGGCAGCGACAAGACGGAAGTCAGTGCCCGTTTCCTGTTGGACGGCAACCCCGCCGCCCGCGCCTGGCTCGCCACCAACGAGCTGGAGAACGACGGTGAGTGCATCGTTCGGCGGGTGCTCTCCGCCGAGGGCCGCTCGCGCAGCTACATCAACGGCGTCCCCGTCCCCCTGGTGCAGCTCAAGAGCCTGGGTCAGTTGCTGGTCAACGTTCACGGCCAGCACGCGCATCAGCTGCTGCTCAAACCCGACTATCAGCTCGCCCTGCTGGACGGCTATGCCGGTCACCACCTGCTGCTCGATGAGGTGCGCCAGCACTATCAGCAGTGGCGTCAGCTGCAGAACGAGCTCAACCGTCTCAAGGCCGAACAGCAGCAGCGGGAGGCCCGCCGCCAGCTCATCGAGTATCAGGTGCAGGAGCTGGACGAGTTCGCCCTGCAACCCGGGGAGTTTGAGGCCATCGAAGAGGAGCACCAGCGTCTCGCCAACGGCACCGAGCTGATGCAGGAGTGCGGCTATTGCCTCGACCTGCTCTATGACAATGAGGAGACCACCATAGCCGGCCTGCTGCAGGTGGCGGTGGACAGAGCCGAGACCCTGGTCGGCATGGACAGCCGCCTTGGCAACGTGCTCGACATGCTGAATGAAGCCCTGATCGGTGTGCAGGAGAGCCACAGCGAGCTGCGCAGCTATCTGGATCTGCTGGAGCTGGATCCCGAGCGTTTCAACGAGCTGGAGGCCCGCCTCTCCAAGGCGATCAACCTGGCCCGCAAGCACCACGTCAAACCCGCCGAGCTGGCCCAGTTCCACCAGGATCTGGCCAGCGATCTCGCCCGCCTCCACTCCGATGAGGAGCGGTTGGAGGGGATGGAGGATGAACTGGCCGAGGCCCGTCAGGCCTTTGTCCAGGCGGCAGAGGTGCTCAGCCAGAGCCGTCAGCGCTATGCCCAGGAGCTGGCCACCCAGGTGACCGCCAGCATGCACGAACTGGCGATGCCCGATGGCCGCTTCGCCATCGAGGTGCGCCCCGACGCCCAGAGCAGCCTCTCCCCCCTTGGTATCGATCGGGTGGAGTTCATGGTCACCACCAACCCCGGGCAGCCCATACAGCCGCTGGGCAAGGTGGCCTCCGGCGGCGAGCTGTCGCGCATCAGTCTCGCCCTGGTGGTGATCAGTGCCCGCAAGATCTCCACCCCCACCCTGATTTTCGACGAGGTGGACGTGGGGATCAGCGGCCCGACGGCAGCCGTGGTGGGCCGCCTGCTGCGTCAGCTCGGCGAATCCACCCAGGTGATGGTGGTCACTCACCTGCCCCAGGTGGCCGGCAAGGGTCACCAGCACATGGTGGTCAGCAAGCACACGGACGGCAAGACCACGGAGACCCAGATGCAGGCGCTCAACCAGGGGGCCCGCCTCAACGAGCTGGCCCGTCTGCTGGGGGGGGATCAGATCACCGACAACACCCTGGCCAATGCCCGCGAGCTGCTTGCCTCCTGAGGGCGGTGCGGCAAGCCATCGACGCCGCTCGCCGCCTCTGGGGCGGCGAGTCATCCAGCCTTCGTCGACATGAGCGGGAGTGAGTCATCAACCTTCCGAGGCCAGCCCTAAACGGCATGTCATCCACCTTCATGGTGACCTGACCGGAAGGAGAGCCACCAAGCGGCCGGTACGGGGGTAGTGATCAACCTCCCCGGTTGCCTGTCCAACGCGGCGGATCTTGGCCCTAGGTACGATCTGCCCGAGGCTCCGAGTCATCGCCCCCGGCAATCTGCCAGGGGGCGGCGGGCACCGGCACTAGCA
>NZ_CBCPLW010000015.1:0-125207 GCF_965119515.1 Aeromonas sp. Marseille-Q7275 | reverse complement strand
TGCCTCGATGGCGGCGTTGAGGGCCAGCAGGTTGGTCTGCTCCGAGATGCTGCGGATGGTGTCGAGTATGCTGCCGATGGAGTCGGTCTGGCTCGCCAGGGATTCGATGACCCCGGCCACCTGCTCTATCTCCCCGGAGAGGCCGACGATGCCGTGGCGGGCCTGAGCCACCACGACAGCACCCGCATCGGCCTGATCGTTGGCCTGTTTGGCCACGTCGGCGGCGAGAGACGCATTGCCGGCGATCTCGCTGACGGTGGCGCCCATCTCGTGGATGGCGGTGGCGACCTGGACGGTGCGATCCCGCTGGGCGGTACAGTTGTGCTGGGTCAGCTGGGCCTTGGCGGCCACCTCGTTGGCGGTGGCGGCGAGCTGGCGGGAGTTGCTCGCCACCTGCTCGATGGAGCCGTGGATCTTGGCGACGAAGTTGTTGAAGCCGGTGGCGACCTGGCTCAGTTCATCCCGTCCTTCCACCTTGAGGCGCTGGGTCAGATCCCCGTCACCACTGCCCAGTTCCCGGAACAGGCGGGCCAGTTCGTTGAGGGGGCGACTGACGGAGCCGGCCAGCAGGACGCCGAGCAGCCCCATGCCGACGGCGATGAGCAGGCTCACCAGCACTATGTGCAGTCGCGCCTTGTCCAGCTCGGCATAGATCTCGGCTTCCGGCACCTGGGCCACCAGATACCAGTCGAGCAGGGGGATATAGCTGGTGGCGAGCACCACGGGCTGGCCATCGATTTCGGCGTGGGTGACGGCGAACGGTTGCTTGGTCAGCAGGCTGCTAGCGCTGGAACCTGCCAACTGGGCCAGGTTGTCTCTGTCGATACGGGCGGCATCCGGGTGCAGCTTCACCTTGCCGCTGCCATCCGTCATGAAGACGAAGCCGCTGTCGCCGATGCGGAAGTTGGCGAGCATGCTGACCATGCTGTCGAGGGACTTGGCGAGGCCGGCGAGGCCGCGCCCGTCGAGCTGCTGGAAGTTGACGAACAGCTTCACCTCGCCATTGCTCTCGCGAAAGATGCTGAGCATCAGGTCCTGGCCGCTCTTGGTGTAGTCGTAGAACCAGTTGTCCTGCTCGTGGTTCAGGGTGCGCAGGAAGCCGTCCTGGTTGTAATAGGCGGCGCTCTGGCGATCGGCGAAGGAGGCGGTGACCAGGCCATACTGGCTCGTCATGTCCTTGAGCTGGTCGATGAGGATGGACTCCTGCTCCTTGGGCATGCCGCGGGCCACCCAGTCCAGCACGAAACGGTCATTGGCCAGCTGCCTGGCGGCGCTCGCGACCGAGGTGAGATCCTTCTCGATCTCCTTGCCGATGCGCTGGGTCAGGTTGGGCAGCTCCTGCTCGAACATGCGGGTCTCGATCAACTGCTGGGCCGAGCGCTGGCTGAAGTAGCCCACCAGCAGGCAGGAGAGAGCCACGGCGAGGATGACGGTGGCCAGAATTTTCTGTTTGAGTGTCAGGCTTGCGAACATAAGGGTGACTCGGGAGTGTGGACCTAAGGTTGAGTACATATTAACGGCTGAGCTGGCGTGCTCTTGAGGTGGTGGCGGCGATTATTGCCGATTAACGTTTGCGCTCACATCAGACCGGGACTGGATTGGCGCCGGTTATCCCTGGCTCTAGGGCCCCGGGGGTGATGACATCTCGCCAGCGGGGGCGCTTGCAGTTAAAGTTCTGGAACTTATAGTTGGCAGCACTCATGTCGGCGGGCTGCTCGCTCGACTCGCACGGATCAATGGACACTCATATGCGCATCTTTCATCGGGGATGGACCCATCTGCTTATGCTTCTGCTGGCGACCCTGCCATTGGCGGGGATGGCCCAGGCCAGTGACACCGGGCCCAAGGCTCGGGTGCACGGCGGCGAAGGCAAGGCGGAGCGACCCAGGATAGCCCTGGTGCTGAGCGGCGGCGGCGCCAAGGGGGCGGCCCACATCGGGGTGCTCAAGGTGCTGGAAGAGAAGCGCATCCCGGTCGACATCGTCGTCGGCACCAGCATGGGCTCCTATGTGGCGGGCATGTACGCCATGGGGCTCAGTGCCGAGGAGGTGGAGCGGATGACCCTGGCCATCGACTGGAACAAGGGGTATCAGGACAAGGTCGGTCGTGACGAGCTCTCCCTGCGCAAGAAGCAACAGAGCGAGAAGTACCAGCTGCGCACCGACATCGGGGTCAACGGTGACCAGACTCAGCTGCCGGACGGCTTCTTCCAGGGGCAATCCATGGCCAGCCTGCTGCGTCATGCCACCTCCAACCTGCCGGCCCAGAAGAGCTTCGACGATCTGCCCATTCCCTACCGCGCCGTGGCCACCGACATGGAGACGGTGACCCCCTTCGTGCTGGACAGTGGCAGCCTAGCCAAGGCGATGCAGGCCTCCATGTCCATTCCCGGCGCCCTCAAACCCGTGGAGTGGGAGGGACACATCCTGGCCGACGGCGGTACCGTCAACAACATGCCGGTGGACGTGGCCAAGGCCATGGGGGCCGACGTGGTGATCGCGGTGGACATAGGTGCCAAGCTGCGCACCCGGGAGTCGCTCAAATCCGGGCTGGCCATGATAGACCAGCTCACCACCTACATGACCCAGGTCGGCACCGAGAAGCAGAAGGCGCTGCTGGGGCCGAAGGACGTGCTGCTCAGCCCCGAGTTCGGTGATATGGGGATCGCCGACTTCGCCCGCATGCCGGAGGGGATCAAGCAGGGGGAGGCGGTGGCCGACCGCGCCGCTGCCCAGCTCGATGCCCTGTCGCTCTCCCCCGACGCCTATGCGGATTACCGCAACAAGAAGCTGAGCCGCCGCGCCGAGCGCAGCGGGCAGCCGGCCTACTACATCGACAAGGTGGAGATCCTCAACAAGTCGCGCCTCTCCGACGAGACGGTGCGGGCCATGCTCAAGGTGCGCCCGGACAAGGTGCAGACCTATGAGAGCCTGGAGGCCGGGATCCGCCGCCTCTACGCCCTGGAGTCGTTCGACCGCATCACCTACGAGGTGGAGGAGCGGGACGGCGAGAACGTGCTGGTGGTGGATGCCAGCGAGAAGAACTGGGGCCCGGGCTATCTCAACTTCCAGCTCGGCTTCTCCGATGACTTCGAGAGCAGCTCCAACTACAACGTCGGCATGTCCTATACCCTGACCAACGTCAACGACTGGGGCGCCGAGTGGCTGACCGAGGCGTCGCTCGGCACCGCCAAGCACCTCAAGACCGACTTCTACACACCGCTCGAGCCCTCCCAGACCTTCTATGGCGAGGCGAGCCTGGCCTATGACAAGACCCAGCGCCGGGTCTTCTTCCCGGAGGAGGATGTGAAATCGTCCGGGGTCCGTTATCTGGACTCCGAGTACAGCTTCACCAGCATGGATCTCGCCGTCGGCTGGAACCGCCAGCCCTGGAGCAGGTTGTCCCTGGGGCTGGAAGGCCAGGTGGGCAGCGTCGATGTCCAGAACCTGTCCGACGCGAGTGCGGATGCCACCGCCTGGGGCCCCTACATTCGCTTCGAGCACGACACCCTCGACAGTCGCTACTTCCCCTATCAGGGGATCTACTGGGACATCAAGGGGGGCTACTCCCACATCAAGATAGAGCCGACCGGCGAGCCGACGGAGAACACCGAGGGGCTCAACTACCACCTGGCGATGATCAAGCCCTGGTCATGGGGACGACACAGCCTCAACCTGATGCTGGAAGGGGGCGGCTCCTCTTCGGAGGAAGAGGTGCCGTTGTTCGTGCAGGATCTCGGCGGCCTGTTCCGGCTCTCCGGCTTCCAGCACTACCAGCTGAGCGGCCGCTACAGCCTGTTCAGCGGTCTGCGCTACATCTACCGGGTGGCGGACAACGACTTCGGGGCCATCAAGGCACCCCTGTTCCTCGGGGGCTCCCTCGAGCAGGGTGGGGTCTGGGACAAGGGGGATGACATCAGCCTGGAATCCTCCTATACCGCCGGCTCCGTCTATGTGGGGGTGGAGAGCTTCCTCGGCCCCATCTTCCTCGGCTATGGCATGGCGGAGGGGGGACACGACATGTTCTATCTGCAATTGGGCACTACGTTCCAATAAGGGTGAAATGCTGACTTTTTGTTAACTTGTCTGTGCTGTGTGTCTTGTCAGTTTAAAAAAACCTAACTGGCTTATATGGTTATGCTGGTTTGGTGAATAACTGCACAGGGTTTGGATTTTAATTACTCGTTAAAACTTATATAGTGGGGGGCACCCTACGGGTGTCCCGCAAGGACGATCGCCGCGAGCTTGGGCGAACCCCAAAAAAAAGACCAAAGAGGAATTAGTCGTGCTTGAAACATACCGTAAACACGTCGCAGAACGTGCCGCCGAGGGCGTGGTTGCCAAACCTCTGGACGCAGAGCAGGTCGCCGCCCTGGTTGAACTGCTCAAGAACCCGCCCGCCGGTGAACATGATTTTCTGAAAGAACTGTTGTCCTCCCGCGTTCCCCCGGGTGTCGATGAAGCGGCCTATGTCAAAGCCGGCTTCCTCACCGCCGTCGCCAAGGGCGAGGCCCACTCTCCCATACTGACCGCCGCCGAAGCGGTCGAGCTGCTCGGCACCATGCAGGGTGGCTACAACATCCAGCCGCTGATCGATCTGCTGGACGACGCCTCCCTGGCGCCTCTTGCCGCCAAGGGCCTGTCCCACACCCTGCTGATGTTCGACTCCTTCCACGACGTGGAAGAGAAGGCGAAGGCGGGCAATGCCCATGCCCAGCAGGTGTTGCAATCCTGGGCCGATGCCGAGTGGTTCCTGAACCGCCCCGCCCTGGCCGAGAAGATCACCGTCACCGTGTTCAAGGTGACCGGCGAAACCAACACCGACGATCTGTCCCCGGCGCCGGATGCCTGGTCCCGTCCCGACATCCCGCTGCACGCCCTGGCCATGCTGAAGAACGCCCGTCCCGGCATCACCCCGGACAAGGACGGCGTCATCGGCCCCATCAAGACCATCGACGCCCTGAAAGAGCAAGGCTTCCCGCTGGCCTACGTCGGTGACGTGGTCGGTACCGGCTCCTCCCGCAAATCCGCCACCAACTCGGTGCTCTGGTTCATGGGCGACGACATTCCCTTCGTGCCGAACAAGCGCGCCGGTGGCGTCTGCCTCGGCGGCAAGATTGCCCCCATCTTCTTCAACACCATGGAAGATGCCGGCGCCCTGCCCATCGAGGTGGATGTCTCCAAACTGGAGATGGGCGATGTCATCGACATCTTCCCCTATGAGGGCAAGATCACCCGTCACGGTACCGACGAGGTGCTGGCCCGCTTTGAACTGAAAACCGAGGTGCTGATCGACGAAGTGCGCGCCGGTGGCCGCATCCCGCTGATCATCGGCCGCGGCCTGACCGACAAGGCCCGCGAGGCCCTGGGTCTGCCGTTCTCCACCGTGTTCCGTCGCCCGCAGCCGGTGGCCGACACCGGCAAGGGTTACACCCTGGCCCAGAAGATGGTGGGCAAGGCGTGCGGCGTGCAGGGCATTCGCCCCGGCACCTACTGCGAGCCCAGGATGACCACGGTCGGCTCCCAGGACACCACGGGCCCCATGACCCGCGACGAGCTCAAAGATCTCGCCTGCCTCGGCTTCTCCGCCGATCTGACCATGCAGTCCTTCTGCCACACCGCGGCCTATCCCAAGCCCATCGACGTGCAGACCCACCACACCCTGCCGGACTTCATCATGAACCGCGGTGGCGTCTCCCTGCGTCCGGGCGATGGCGTCATCCACTCCTGGCTGAACCGCATGCTGCTGCCAGATACAGTGGGTACAGGCGGTGACTCCCACACCCGTTTCCCCATCGGGATCTCCTTCCCGGCAGGCTCTGGCCTGGTGGCCTTCGCCGCCGCCACCGGCGTGATGCCGCTGGACATGCCGGAATCCGTGCTGGTGCGCTTCAAGGGCGAGCTGCAGCCGGGCATCACCCTGCGTGACCTGGTCCATGCCATCCCCTACGCCGCCATCCAGAAGGGGCTGCTGACTGTCGAGAAAGCGGGCAAGAAGAACATCTTCTCCGGCCGCATCCTCGAGATCGAAGGTCTGCCGACCCTGAAGGTGGAGCAGGCGTTCGAGCTGGCGGATGCCAGCGCCGAGCGCTCCGCCGCCGGTTGCACCATCAAGCTGGATCAGGCCCCGATCATCGAGTATCTGAAGTCCAACATCGTCATGCTGAAATGGATGCTGTCCGAAGGCTACGGCGACGTGCGCACCATCACCCGCCGCATCAAGGGGATGGAAGAGTGGCTGGCCAATCCGGTGCTGATGGAAGCAGACAAGGATGCCGAGTACGCCGAAATCATCGAGATCGATCTGGCCACCATCAAGGAGCCCATCCTGTGTGCGCCGAACGATCCGGACGACGCCCGCCTGCTGAGCGAGGTGGCCGGCAGCCAGATCGACGAGGTGTTCATCGGTTCCTGCATGACCAACATCGGCCACTTCCGTGCCGCCGGCAAACTGCTCGAGAAGTACCAGGGCGAGCTGCCGACCCGCATGTGGATAGCGCCGCCTACCAAGATGGACAAGGATCAGCTGACCGAAGAGGGCTACTACGGCATCTTCGGTCGCGTCGGTGCCCGCATCGAGATCCCGGGTTGTTCCCTCTGCATGGGCAACCAGGCGCGCGTGGCGGAAGGGGCCTCCGTGGTCTCCACCTCCACCCGCAACTTCCCGAACCGTCTGGGCAAGGGTGCCAACGTCTACCTGGCCTCTGCCGAGCTGGCTGCGGTTGCCGCCATCATCGGCAAGATCCCGACAGTGGCGGAGTACCTGCAGTACGCCAAGACCCTGGATGCCACTGCGGCCGACACCTATCGCTACCTCAACTTCAACGAGATCGCCTCCTACACCAGGAAGGCCGATGCGGTGATTTTGCAGCAGGCAGTCTAAGCCTGGTCGGTCTGACCACTGGAAATAACAATGCCGCGTCTCGACGCGGCATTTTCCATTGATGGGGGTTGCGCGATAATAGGCCGCCAATCTCCCGCCACTGCGTCGTCGATTCCTTTTACCAGCGCGCTGCGTTAGGTTGTCTGGCCTGAATGGTCCCATTGTCTTCTGTGTGAAATGGGCGTTATTTCACTGCGGCGCTTGCCAGGGCAAGCCTGCGAATTGCGGCGTGGTTTCTATGTTCCTGTTCCGGATTGATCTTGCCCGTACGAGATGGCGCCTCGGCTGTGCCTTGCTGGTCTTGACCCTGCCACTGCTGGCGGGGGGCTGGATGGTGCACAGCAGCTATGAGCAGGAGTTGAAGAGCGACGCCAGCGCCTCTGCCTACAAGGCGAGAACCTTGCTCGAGCGCATGCTGGACCAGGCCGAGCAGGCCAACCTGGAGGCATTGCCGCTGGTGAACCGGCCCTGTGCCGGCAACCTGCTGCAACTGCGCAAGAGAGTGGCCCTCGAGCCTTTCCTGCGCTCGGTCAATCTGGTGCGCGACGGGGTGATCAACTGCACCTCGCTGTTCGGGCCTGTCCATGAGGTGGATGACAGGTCGGTCTACACCCAGAACAAGTTGCTGCTGATGCGCGGCAACAAGGTGAGTCAGGATCATCCGCTGCTGGTGGTGCGCCATGATCGCGGGCGCGATGCGGTGCTGAGCGCCATCGACAGCACCCAGCTCAGCTTCATGCTCGCCATGAGCAGCGACACCAGCGAGCTCTATCTGCAGGTCGGGTCGGCCTGGATCGATGAGTCCGGCCATCATCAGAACCAGCCCCCCAGGCTGCACTGCAAGACCCGCCTTGCCCTCGCCTCCCACCGCTACCCCTTCGCCATCCAGGCGGGCTATGCCATGCCGCTCTACTGGCACTCCCTGTGGGAGGCCCGCCATCTTGCCCTGCTATGGCTGGCTGGCACCTCTGTGCTGCTCGCGCTGCTGGTGTGGTGGGTGCTCGGTCGGCCGGGCTCCCCGACGGACGAGCTGAGGCGCGGGCTGCTGGCGGGAGAGTTCGTTCCCTACCTGCAACCCCTGATGGCCAGCAAGGACGGCCGCATGGTGGGGGCCGAGGTGCTGATGCGCTGGCAGCACCCGAGCTCAGGCCTGATCCGCCCGGATCTCTTCATTCCCCAGGCGGAAGAGTCCGGGCTGATAGTGCCCATGACCACCCACCTCATGAAGGTGGTGGCCCAGCTCCTGAAGCAGGTGCAGAGCCAGCTGCCCGAGGGGTTTCACATCAGCTTCAACATCAGCGCCGCCCATTGCCGGGATCTCTCTCTGCTGGCGGAGTGCCGCGCCTTCCTCGCTCACTTCCAGCGAGGGCGGGTGGCGCTGGTGCTGGAGCTGACCGAGCGGGAGCTGCTGGTGGCCAACCCCCATACCCTCTCCCTGTTCGCACAGCTGGACGAGATGGGGGTCAAGCTAGCCATCGATGACTTTGGCACCGGCCACTCCAGCCTGATCTACCTGCAGCAGTTCCATGTGGACTTTCTCAAGATCGACCGCTCCTTCATCGGGCGCATCGGCACCGAGTCCCTCTCCGAGCACATAGTCGACAACGTCATCGATCTCGGCCGCAGGCTGGGCCTGGCCCTGGTCGCCGAAGGGGTCGAGACCGAGCATCAGGCCGCGTACCTCAGGGGCAAGGGGGTCCACTACCTGCAGGGATTCCTGTTCGCGCGGCCCCAGCCGCTGCGCCAGTTCTGCCAGGGATTGACGGCAGGGGAGGCGGGCAGCCAGCCGGTTGCCGCCCGCACCACCTCCGCCTGATCCCTCGGTGAGGCTGCTCGTTATTTGACCGGTTAGGCCTGGGTTCAGCTTGGGTTGCTAACATGGCGTTCCTTTACGAACGGGATCCGCCATGCGTTATTGCTCCGCGGCCGACACGGCCAGACCCAGGCCAAGACTGCTGATCACCATGCTGATGTTCGCGCTGCCCATGCTGCTCGGCAACTGGGCCATGCTCGTTCGCTATCGGGTCGATCTGCAGTGGGAGTCCCATCAGGCGGCGAGCCATACCCTGGCGCTGATGGAAACCATGCTGTCTCATGCCCAGGCGGCCAATCGCCAGGCCTTGCCATTTCTGGGCAAGCCCTGCGCCGCTGCGCTGCCGACCCTCAGATCCCTGGTCGCCATGGTGCCCTTCGTGCGTTCGGTCAACCTGAGCCAGGGAGACAGCAT
This sequence comes from Aeromonas sp. Marseille-Q7275, assembly GCF_965119515.1. Lineage (NCBI taxonomy): Bacteria > Pseudomonadati > Pseudomonadota > Gammaproteobacteria > Aeromonadales > Aeromonadaceae > Aeromonas > Aeromonas sp. Marseille-Q7275. The sequence goes on along the minus strand of NZ_CBCPLW010000015.1, from coordinate 116,098 downwards.
CTACTGCACCTCCCAGTTTGGCCGACGCCGGATCCCCTATACCGCCGAGCAGTACAGTCAGGGCCAGCTGCGCCTGATGGAAGGGAACGAGGTACGGCGGCATCATCCCGTCCTCTCGGTGCGCACCAGTACTGTGCAAGGGGCAGTAATGACCCTGATCGATGGGGATTACCTCAACTTCATGCTGAGCCTGAACCAGGGAGCCATGCCCCTGATGCTCAGGGTGGGGAATAGCTGGCTCGACGAGGAGGGCCACTTCTTTGCCGCCGAGCCTCCCCTGGCGAGTCAGGAGCATGTCGAGCGCCAGGCTGCCGGCTATCCTCTCTCCATCTATGCGGGCTACTCCTCTGCTCCCACCCTGATGGGGCTGTGGCGCCATCATGGCTTCGGGGTCTGGCTGCTGTTTGCCTTCAGCACCTGCTTTGCCGCCATCATGTGGTGGCTGCTGGGGCGCCCCCGCTCCCCGATCAGCGAGCTGGCCCGGGCCCTGCGGGCCAAAGAGTTCGTCCCCTACCTGCAACCCCTGGTGGAGAGCGGCAGCGAACGCATCATGGGGGTCGAGGTGCTGATGCGCTGGCAGCATCCTGACGTGGGCCTGATCCGGCCGGATCTCTTCATTCCCCAGGCGGAGGCCAGCGGCCTGATCGTGCCCATGACCAGCCTCGTCATGGGGGTGGTGGCTGAGCGACTGGCCGCCGAGCAGGCGGGGTTGTCCGATGGCTTCCATGTCGGCTTCAACATCAGCGCGGCCCATTGCCGCGACGACAGCCTGCTGGAGGATTGTCGCAGCTTCCTCGCCCGCTTCGCACCGGGCAAGGTGATCCTGGTGCTGGAGCTGACCGAGCGGGAGCTCCTGGTGGCGGATCCCCATACCCTCTCGCTGTTCCAGGCACTGGACGAGATGGGGGTCAAGCTGGCCATGGATGATTTCGGTACCGGTCACTCCAGCCTGGTCTATCTGCAGCAGTTCCATGTGGACTACCTCAAGATCGACCAGTCCTTCATCGCGCGCATAGGGACCGAGTCCCTCTCCGAGCACATAGTCGACAACGTGATCGATCTGGGCCATCGCCTCGGCCTGACGCTGGTAGCCGAAGGGGTCGAGACCCGCGAGCAGGCGGAGTATCTCAAGGGCAAGGTGACCTATCTGCAGGGCTACCTGTTCGGTCGCCCCGCGCCCATCCAGCAATTCTGCGACGAGTGGCTGGCTGAGGGGCAAAATACCGACCCTGTCATGGAGTTGGTCGGACTGACCTGAGTCGGTTCTCTCAGCGCGCCAGGCTGTGCAGCCAGTTCGCCAGCGTCTCGTGGGGACTGCCGGGTTTGGGTCTGGCGGGGGCGAGCAGGTGGTAGCCAGTGCCATCCGGGACGAAGCCGAGCGGGGCCGCCAGCAGTCCGGCCTCCAGGTCGTCACACACCAGCCGGTAGGGGCCGATGGCGACGCCAAGGCCCGCCACCGCCGCCTGCAGGCTGAAGTAGAAGTGCTCGAAGCGCAGGCTGGGCGCCTCGTCATTCAGGCTATGCCCTGCATTCTCCAGCCAGCCTGGCCAGGCATCCGGGCGCGTCTTGGTGTGCAGACGGGGGGTCGAGGGGCGCAGGGCGGGCTCTTCCCCTCGCGGCTCGAAAAACTGCTCCACCTTGCCCGGCTGGCAGACAGGCCCGGTCAGCTCCTCGAACAGCAGCTGGCTGTGCAGATCCTCGGGCCAGTGGAAGTCATTGCGGCGGATGGCGAGATCGATGCCGCTGCCAAAGCTGAGGGCGCCGCCCCCCGCCATCAGATGGACGTCCAGCTCGGGGTGCAGGGCCTGAAATGCGGGCCAGCGCGGGATCAGCCAGCGCATCAGCAGGGTGGGCTCGCAGGAGAGCACCAGCGACTGGGGGCGGCTCTGCTGGCGCAGCGCCTGGGCCGTCTCCCGGATCTGGCCCAGCCCCTCCCTGACCGCCTGATAGAGCCGGTCGCCCGCCTCGGTCAGGAAGACCCGACGCTGACGTCGCTCGAACAGCCTGACGCCCAGATCTTCCTCCAGCAGGCGCACCGCCCGGCTGATGGCTCCATGGGTGAGGTGCAGCTCGTCGGCGGCGCGGCCGAAGTGCTCGGTGCGGGCCGCCACCTCGAAGCAGCGCAGGGCCGTCAGGGAGGGGAGCGAGAGGCTTTTCTGTGAATTTTTCTCACCGTTCATGTCAGAAGTTATCGTTCGTCATTGGGATAATTGCCAAATAAAATAGCCGATATCCCATGTGATCAGGACTATTTTCATGACCGAACTGTTAGCCGTAGTAGCCATTACCTTCTTTGCCGTCATCAGCCCGGGCCCCGATTTTGCCATGGTGTCGCGCAACAGCCTGCTGCTCTCCCGTCGCACCGGCGTGCTGACGGCGCTCGGCATCGCGGCCGGGGTCTGTGTCCACGTGAGCTACACCCTGCTGGGGGTGGGCCTGCTGATCCAGCAGTCTCTCTGGCTGTTCAACCTCATCAAGCTGGCGGGGGCGGCCTACCTCATCTTCCTCGGCATCAAGATGCTGCGGACCCAGCCCGCGACCGGTGAAGAGCTGGCGAGTCAGCCAGCCCTCTCCAGCCTGGGGGCGCTGCGCACCGGTTTTCTGACCAATGTGCTCAACCCCAAGACCACCATCTTCATCGTCAGCCTCTTCATGCAGGTGGTGCAGCCGCAGACGCCGCTGGCGGTCCAGCTCGGCTATGGCGCCTTCATAGTGCTGGCCCACGCCCTCTGGTTCAGCGCGGTGGCGCTCTTCTTCTCCAGCGCCTCGGTTCGGGTTCGTCTGCTGGCGGTGCGCCACTGGATCGATCGGATTTTTGGCGGTCTGCTGGTGGGTTTCGGTATGCTGCTGGCACTGACCCAGCCCTCGCGCTGAGGGGGAGGGTGCTGGTTCCCCTTATCCACCCTCGACTGTAGGGGCTTGTTTTTCATGCCTTGGCGCTCGCTTTTCGGTAGAATTGCCGCTCATTTTGAAGTCAGATGAGGCGCGGTATGACGGTCAGGTTCCAGGCATTTCACAGCATCAAGGCGATTGGCAATCGGGAGGTGCTGTTCAACTGGTCCAGGACCAATCCCCTCGGCGCCCTGGATCAGGTGTGGCGCCCGAAGAGCCGTGACGAGCTGCAGCAACTACTGCGGGAGTACCCGGATCGCAAGCTGCGGCTCATCGGCTCCGGTCTCTCCTTCGAACCTATCCACAGCGTCTATGCCGAGGGCAGTCAGGCGCTGCTGGTGGATTTGCACCATCTGCGCGGCCGCCTGGCCCAGAGCGCCGATACCGTCACCTACCAGGCGGGCACGCCCCTCGATACCGTCTATGGGGAGCTCATCGCCATGGATCGCATGCTGCCCGCGTCCCCCGGCGTCATCGGCATCCAGACCCTGGGGGGCGCGCTCAGCACAGGCACCCACGGCCAGGGGCTGCACCAGTCCTCCCTGTGCGATGCGGTGGAGGCCCTGACGGTGATGCTGGCCAACGGGGAGATCATTGGCGTGGATCGCGCCGATCCGCGCTTCGGTGCCTTCGTGATGGGCATGGGCATGCTCGGCGTGTTGCTCGACGTCACCCTGCGCACAGTGCCGAACCGCATCATGCGTTGCACCAAGTTCACCACCGACTACCCCTTCCTGCTGGAACACAACGAGCGGCTCAACCGTGAGCACGGCTTCGTGAAGAGCTGGTGGTTCGCCTGGACCGGCGAGAGCCACATCTGGCTGGTGGATCCCGCCTCCGAGGAGGAGGTGGCCCGCTACCGTGCCGGGGGCAGCGAGCCGCTGCTGCTGGAGGGGGACGTCGACAGCGCCCTGACAGCCGCACTCAATGACACCATAGATGCCACCCTGCAGAAGATGGCGCGGGACACCAAGGACGAGGCGCGGACGGGCGAGCACTTCGAGACGGTGCGCCGCTTCAAGGATGCCTCTGACCTGGTGGGCAACGTCTACCAGATCCTCTGCAAGGGGATACCAGCGCCCCAGATCAACTGCGAGGTGGCGGTGCCCCTCGAGCGCATGCAGGAGGCGCTGGAGATCCTGCAGCACTGGCAGGAGCGTAATCCGGGGGCGCTGCACTACCCCTTTATCCTGCGCTGCACCGGCCCCTCAGAGGCCTGGCTCAGCGCCGCCTATGGCAAGTCGGTGTGCTGGATCGGGTTTCTGGTCTATCTGGCGGCGGACGGCACCTTCGTGGGGGGCTCCATGGAGCAGATGCGCGAGCTGCAGCAGCTGCTGGTACCGCTCGGCGGCACGCCGCATTTTGGCAAGCACCTGGCGATGGATCTCTACGACTTCCCGACCCTGGTGCCGCGCTGGCACGACTTCCTGGCCTTGAAGCGCGAGCTCGACCCCCATGGCCGCTTCGAGAACCGCTGGCTCGGCGAGCTGTTCGCCAACCGCTGAGGCCGGCCTCTTGGAAAGGGGCGATATTTTTTGCTCCCTTCTCCCCGGGTGGGAGAAGGGGTGGGGATGAGGGGAAGAGATAGCCTCTTCAGGCCCCATGACGACAGGCGCTAAGGATGTGACATGACAGACCCGCAAGACACCAGAATCCCCGTAACCCTGCTGACCGGCTTCCTCGGCAGCGGCAAGACCACCTTGCTCAACCACTGGGTCAAGCAGCCGGAGCTCGGCGAGTGCGCCGTGCTCATCAACGAGTTCGGCTCTGTGGGGCTGGATCATCACCTGGTACAGCAGGTGGACGAGCAGGTGGTGCTGCTCGATTCCGGCTGCATCTGCTGCTCGGTGCAGGGCTCCCTGGTGGAGGCGCTGCAGGGACTCTTTATGAAGGCGATTCAGCGCAAGATAAAACCCTTCAAGCGACTGATTATCGAGACCACTGGCCTGGCTGACCCGGCTCCCGTGCTCTTTACCCTCAAGGAGGAGGGCTTCATCGCCCAGCGCTACCGTTTCGACGGCACAGTGACAGTGGTGGATGCCGGCCATATCGAGCAGCAGCTCGGTCAGCAATACGAGGCGGTCAAGCAGGTGGCCCTGGCGGATCTGCTGGTGGTGAGCAAGGGGGACCTGGTGGAGGAAGAGACGCTTATTCGGGTGGAGGCGCAGCTGGCCTCCCTCAACCCGGCGGCCCCCATCCAGCGGGTCAGCAACGGCGTGCTCTCACCCGCCGTGCTGGAGAAGCTCGGCGCCTACAACGAGGCGGCGGGGCGCGACGTGCGCCAGCTGCTGGCCTGGCTGCGCACCGAGTCCCCGAAACAGGGGCTGGCTTCCCCCATGCAACCCAGGATGCAGCCGTTTGCCGCCAAGGTGGGCACGGCCGCACCGACCCATTTCGAGCATGGCAACATAGAGAGCTTCTCCCTACGCATCGGCGAGCCGCTCAAGCCGTCCCGCCTGCTGGCCGCCATCGATGCGGTGCAGGGGCAGTATGGCGACGCCCTGCTGCGGCTCAAGGGGATCTTGCAGCTGGAGGGCGAGAGCCAGCCCGTGGTGATCCACGGAGTGCACGGCCAGCTCTATCCGTTGCAGGCCCTGGGGGAGTGGCCGGAGGGCAAGGCCCAGTCCCGGCTGGTGTTCATCGTGAAGAGCCAGGACAAGGCGGGGATAGAGCGACTCTTCATGGAGACGCTCAGGGCCCCTGAGCCCAGTCTGGAAGAGCAGCTAAGAGCCATGCTCGGCCAGCCGGATGCCTGATATGCTGATATGACCCGCGCCCGTGCGGGTCTTTTCTTATCTGTTGAGGAGACAAAGACTCATGCCTGACAGCACTCACCTGGTGACCCCCGCCCAACGCAAGTGGCTACCCTGGCTGACCGCGGTCGGCTTCTTCATGCAGACGCTGGATGGCACCATACTCAACACCGCCCTGCCCAGCATGGCCGAGGCCCTGGGGGAGAGCCCGCTGCAGATGCAGTCGGTGATCATCGCCTACATGCTGACGGTGGCCCTGCTCATTCCCGCCTCCGGCTGGCTGGCGGACCGATTCGGCACCCGCCGCGTCTACCTGGCCGCCATACTGCTGTTCACCCTGGGGTCCCTCGCCTGTGCGGCCGCCAATACCCTGCCCATGCTGGTCGCCGCCCGGGTGCTGCAAGGGGTGGGCGGCGCCTTGCTGATGCCCATAGGGCGCCTTGCGGTGCTGAGGGTCTACAGCAAGCACGAGCTGCTGCGGGTGATGTCCTTCGTCACCATCCCTGGTCTGCTGGGGCCCCTCATGGGCCCGGCGCTCGGGGGCTGGCTGGTGGAGGTGGCGAGCTGGCACTGGGTCTTCCTCATCAACCTGCCGGTGGGGGTGCTCGGCTTCATCGCCAGCTGGTACTTCATGCCCGATCTGCGCCAGCACACCGCCAGGTTCGACTGGCAGGGATTTGTGCTGTTCAGCGTCGGCATGGTGCTGGTGTCGGTGGGCTTGCAGGGGCTGGGGGAGCACAGCATCTCCACCGGCTGGGCCCTGTTTGCGCTGCTGTTCGGTCTGGCCGCCATGGCGAGCTACTGGCTCTATGCCGCCACAGTGGCGCAGCCGCTCTTCAGCCTGGCGCTGTTCAAGACCACCACCTTCGCCATCGGCATCTGGGGCAACCTGTTCGCCCGCCTCGGCAGCGGCGCCATGCCCTTCCTCACGCCGCTCTTCCTGCAACTGGGGCTGGGCTTCTCACCGAGCAAGGCGGGCATGACCATGATCCCCACGGTGATTGGCGCCATGCTCACCAAGACGCTGGTGAACAAGCTGATCCCGCGCATTGGCTATCGCCGCATCCTGATCGGCAATACCCTGGCGCTGGGGGTGATGATCGCCAGCTTCTACTTCATCGACAACCAGGTGCCGCACTGGGTGCTGCTGGTCTGGCTGGCGGTCTTCGGTGCCATCAACTCGCTGCAGTTCTCCGCCATGAATACGCTCACGCTGCAGGATTTGAGTGCCGAGCACGCCAGCAGCGGCAACGGCCTGCTCTCTGTGGTGATGCAGCTCTCCATGAGCCTGGGGGTGGCCATCGCCGCCAGCCTGCTCGGGCTCTTCTCCGCCGGGCAGCCGGCCCAGGCGAGCGAACGCTGGCTCGGCGGCTTCCACCTCACCTATCTGTGCATAGGTCTGATGTCCATGCTGGCGGCGCTCATCTTCGCCCAGCTGGCCAGAGATGATGTCAAGGAGAGACGGCGCCAAGGTCCGCTCTGATGACCACAGGGATGGCACGGCAAAAAGAGAGGGCGGCCCTGGCCGCCCTCTCTCATTGGGGTATCAGACCCTGAACTGATCGACAGCCCGGTGGAGCAGGCTTGCCTGTTCGGCCACGTTCCGGCTGGCGCGGCTGTTCTGCTCGGCCTGGGTCAGGGCGTCGTTGGCGATGTCGCGGATCACCACGGCATTGCGATTGATTTCACTCGCCACCGAGCTCTGCTCTTCGACCGCGGTCGCTATCTGAGTGCTCATGTCCATCATCTGGTCCATCTGACGGGTGATGTTGGCGAGCTGGGTGCTTGCCTCTCCGGCGGCCTCGACGCTGCGTTCCCCCTGGGTGCGGCACTCGCCGATCAGGGTGACCACGCTCTGGGTACGGGCCTGCAAGCCGGAGACGATGGCGGCAATCTCGCTGGTGCTCTGCTGGGTACGCATGGCCAGGTTGCGCACCTCATCGGCAACCACGGCGAAACCTCGTCCTTGCTCGCCGGCTCTGGCGGCCTCGATGGCTGCGTTGAGGGCCAGCAGGTTGGTCTGCTCGGCGATGGCCTGGATCACCGCCAGCACATTGCCCACCTGACGGCTCTCCTCGGCCAGGGCGATCACCTCCTGGCCCGAGGCTTCCAGCTTGGCGGAGAGGGAATGGATCACCGCCATCGTTGTCTCCACGCTCTCCCGACCCTGCTGGGCGCTCAGGTTGGTGGTGCGAGCACTTTCGGCGGCGCTCTCCGTGTTGCTGGCGATCTCCTGCACAGTGCTCTCCATCTCGGTGGCGGCGGTGGCAACCAGATCGCTCTCCTGCAACTGCTGCTGTGTACCTTCCTGGGCGGCATTGGCGTTGCGCTGCAATTGGGCTGTGAGGCGTTCCAGGTCCGTGACCGAGGAGACGACCTGGCCTATGACCTGGTTGAAGTGCTCCAGCATGGTGTCGAAGTCGCGGCCCATGGCGCCAAATTCGTCCCTGGAGCCGATGCGGGCGCGCAGGGTGAGATCGCTGCTGGCGGTGACCCGACGCATGGTGTCTGCCAGCCGTTGCAGGCCGGTCATGACGTCGCGGCCGATCAGCAGGTTGAGGCCGAGGGCGGCCAGTATGCCGAGGATGCAGAGCAGGACCATGATCCTGAGGGTGCGATCATGGGTGGCGTCGGCCTCCCGGGTCAGGGCCTGGGTCAGGGTCATGCCCGCCTGGCGCATCTGCTCGGCGCTGCGATTGAGCTCGCCCCTCAGCCCCTCGCTGGCACTCAGACCCAGGCGTTGCTCCTCTGTGACCAGGGCAAGGAAGTTCTGGCGGTAGCGTTCCAGCAGGGCGGCGAGGGCCGGTTCACCGGCGAGAGCCAGGGCCAGGGGGGCCAGGTTCTGTTCGAACTTGGCACGATAGTTGATGTCACGGCGCAGCATGAAGTCCTTCTCGTCCCGGCGCAGTTGCAGCATCAGCAGGCTCTCCTGCTGCTGACCCCGGGCCTTGAGCTCCTGCTCCAGGGCATGGATGGCCTGACGCAGGGCGCCGTAATGGCCGCTGGTAGGGGTGAGCCCTATCTTCTCCTGCTGGGCGCGCAGGGTCTCGAACTGGCGGCTGTACTCCTTGAGCTGGCTGGCAAAGGCCAGGATGTCGGCCTGCTGTGTGCCCCCATGGTCTCTTGCCATCTCGGCGAGCAGCTGACTGGCCTGGTCACTCTGGGTAATGAAGGCGGTGGCGGCAGCGGGGTCCCGGCTCAACAGGAACTCCCTCTCCTGCAGGGTGAGGGCGACGAGGTCGGCCTCCACCTGCTTGGCCTGCAGCATTTCAGCGTTGCTGCGCGACTCCTGCCCCGAGAAGTAAAACATGACCCCCATGACGACGGCCTGGATCCCGGCCACCAGGATGGCGGATAACACAAGTTTCTGTTTGACGTTCACGACGACCTCAAGGGGCAAGGGAGATGGCTAGCGTATCGGCGCTGAAGATATATCCTGAAGGTCGCTTTAGCGTTTTATTCTGCCGGTTTCGCGATATGGATTCGATGGGTTCTGTCATCCCACTGTCATATAGCGAAATAGTCTGGCGTCGCCCCGAACCGGCGGTGGGGTGTGTCCGGAAGGGGGCGGGCGCGATCAGGCCTGGATATCGGCCAGGACGCCGCTCGGCGTCCAGTGGAAGGGGATGGGGTCGAGGCGCTGGGAGGCCTTGTCATAGCCTTGCCACAGCTCGCCCAGGGGGCGGCCATAGGTGGGATGGCGCAGGCCGGGGGCCAGCTCCGCCAGCGGCCAGAGCACGAAGGCGTTGGTAAGGATCTCGCCACGGGGCAGTACCAGGGGGGAGTCGCAGACCAGATCCCCATAGAGCAGCAGATCGAGATCCAGGGTGCGGGGAGCAAACTTCTTGGCATCGGGCTCGCGGCCGTGGGCGAACTCCATGGCCCGTAGCCGCTGGCACAGAACGGCGAGGGGCAGATCGGTGTCTGCCCCCACCACCAGGTTGTAGAAGGGGCGGCCATTGAAGCCCACCGCCTCGCTCTCGAACACCCGGGAAACCTGCAACTCGCCAAACTCGGCATGCAGGGCATCGAGGCCGGCCCGGATGTGGCGCTCCCGCTCGATATTGGAACCCAGGCTGATGTAGATACGGGTCATGCAGCGCTCCCTGTTATCTGGTTCGAGCCCAGGCTGATATAGATGCGGGTCATCAGCAGGCGCTCGCGGCCGGGGTGCGGTGGCGCAGGATCTCGACCCCGACCCCGGCGGCATTGGGCACGGCACCCGGCTTGGTCAGGGTCACCTTGACCCACTGCACCCGCTGGTCGGCCAGCACCAGGGCGGCCACCTGCTCGGCCATGGTTTCGACCAGCTCGACGACCTTGCTCTGGGCGTGATCACAGATCTTGCGGGAGAGGGTGGCGTAATCCAGTGCCAGATTGATATCGTCGGTTGCGGCGGCGGGTCGGTTGTCGAATCCCATCTCGAGATCGAAACAGAGCTTCTGGCGAATGCCTTTCTCCCACTCATATACCCCTATGGTGGTCAAAACCTCGAGTCCGCGAATAAACACCTTGTCCATGACAGTACTTCTTCTTTACTCTTGATGGGCTGTGAAAACAGCGCAGGGATGCAGGCCTGGCAAGCCGATTGCCGCTGGCGGCCGGTTTGGGCGACAGGCTTTCGGGCAAGCCCAGACCAGAGAATGTGGCCCGCATCATACCCCATTCATATCGTGGTAAAAACGACCAAGATGACGGCCCTGACGATTTTGATGATTATTCTGGCCTATCTGGGCGGCTCGCTGTCCAGCGCCGTGCTGGTTTCCCGCCTCACGGGTCTGCCGGATCCCCGCGACCATGGCTCCCACAACCCGGGGGCGACCAATGTGCTGCGCCTCGGTGGCCGGATGGCCGCGCTGATCGTCCTGTTGCTCGACGTGCTCAAGGGCATGGCTCCCGTCTACCTCGCCTGGTATCTGCAGATCAAGCCCGTCTACCTGGGGTTCATCGGCGTCGCTGCCTGTCTGGGTCACATGTACCCCATCTTCTTCCACTTCCGGGGGGGCAAGGGCGTCGCCACTGCGCTCGGCACCATGCTGCCCATCGGCTTTGCCATGGGGGGCGCGGCGATCGCCACCTGGCTGCTGGTACTGCTGGTAAGCGGCTACTCATCGCTGGCCTCCATCATTACAGTGCTGCTGACCCCGCTCTTTACCTACCTGCTCAAGCCGGAATATACCCTGCCGGTCTCCCTGCTCTCCTGTCTCATCCTGGTGCGCCATCACGAGAACATCACCCGCCTGCTCAGGGGCGAGGAATCCCGGCTATGGGGCCGCCGAGGCACTGCTTCCCCCACAGAAGTGATAAAAACGAGTGATGCTGCGCAAAAAAGAGACGAACGAGACGAAAAGTGAAATTTCCCGTTGACCACCCGCCTTAAAATCCGTTTAATAGCGCCCACGCCCAGATAGCTCAGTCGGTAGAGCAGGGGATTGAAAATCCCCGTGTCGGCGGTTCGATTCCGTCTCTGGGCACCATATTTGGTGCCATGAAAGAAAAATTTGTTCATGCACAATAGTTTAAGTGTGCCGGCTTAGCTCAGTAGGTAGAGCAACTGACTTGTAATCAGTAGGTCACCAGTTCGATTCCGGTAGCCGGCACCATTTGCCCAGATAGCTCAGTCGGTAGAGCAGGGGATTGAAAATCCCCGTGTCGGCGGTTCGATTCCGTCTCTGGGCACCACTTACAATTCCTCCTTAGTTCAGTCGGTAGAACGGCGGACTGTTAATCCGTATGTCACTGGTTCAAGTCCAGTAGGAGGAGCCATTTCAAAAAGACCCCTGTCGCAAGACAGGGGTCTTTTTTTATAGTCTCGCATGCGTATCACCGCACATCGGGATGTGCTCGCTAGGATGTTGGCCGCAATGGCTTAATGGAAAGCTGAAAGTGCATTCAAAACAGGCGGTCAATGCATCATAAATGGTCTCGTTGCTTAAGCTCCTGTACAAGAACTGGTCGTTACAATGGTGCTCATATAGAACAAGGGCTGCAAGCCCGCAACTAGTATCGACGAGGCTGTGATGAACTTAAGACTGACACCTGTATGGATTGCATTGGCATTGGCTGGCACGGTTGCTCACGCAAGTGACGACATCTACTTTGGTGCCGGTGTCGGTGCCGCTCACTTCAACGGTCTGAACAAGGTAGAAGGCGTTGACAGTGGTACCGAAGACGCGTTCACCGGTAACCTCTTCATGGGTTACAACTTCAACGAGACGTTCGGTGCCGAACTGGGTTACCTGTACGCTGGCCGTGGCAATACCAATAGCGGCATCCACAACAACACCTACGAAAACCAGGGCGCCACCCTGTCCGGTATCGCCCGTCTGCCGTTGGGTGAGGACTTCTCCCTGTTCGGTGAAGCGGGTGCCTACTGGTCCCATACGCATGGCTTTGGGGTGACTGATTCCCGCGTGTCGCCGATGGCTGGCGTCGGTCTGACCTACAAGCTGAACGATGCCCTGGATCTGCAGGCGCGCTACCGCTACATGTGGGACGTGGCCGATCTGACCACCTACACCGGTGAGCAGTACAAGTCCAACCAGAGCGTGGCGACGCTGGAAGCCGTATATCACCCGTTCCGCACCTCCTACGTTGAGCCTGTTGCTGCTCCGGTTGTGGCAGAGGCGGCTCCTGTGATGGTCGAGAAGAACTTTTCCCTGAACTCAGACGTGCTGTTTGCCTTTGGCAAGGCAGATCTGAAGCCGGAAGGGGTGGAAGCCCTGAGCGGTCTGTACAAGCAGATCGTTGAATTCCAGCCGAAGGATGGCAGCGCCATCGTCGTGGGTTACACCGACCGCATCGGTTCCGATGCCCAGAACCAGCAGCTCTCCGAAGCCCGTGCCCGCACCGTGGCCGACTTCCTGGTGAGCCAGGGCCTGGCCACCAGCAAGATCGCCATCGAAGGTCGCGGTGAAGCCGACCCTGTCACCGGCACCCAGTGTGACGGCGTCAAGGGCAAGAACGAGCTGATCTCCTGCCTGGCACCGGATCGTCGCGTCGAAGTCCGCGTCTCCGGCGTGCAGGAAGTGCAGCAATAAGCTGACGTCAGCTCAGCTGATGTGAAGAGGGGATGCCATGGCATCCCCTCTTGCTTGTCCGGGCTCCCGCCTTTAGGACGGACGAAACCGCCTGGCATGGCGACCCTGGTGCCTTATCCCTCTTCAGCTTCGCGACAATCTGTCGTACCCCGCCTCTTATACCTTTCCTGTCAGTGAGTTACAGCCATCCTCTCGGCTAGTATGATGGCGTGACCGGCCTGTGCCCCCGCTTTCTGCGAACTGGCATCTCTCTTTGGGCGTGCAGGCACCTGATCCCCTCCCTTGGCAACCCTGGGCGGGACAAAACCATGATCGAGGTAATCTATGAATGCGACCGAGCTGTGGCAGCTTTCTCCCGAACAATTCAACGAGTGGCGGCGGGAGAATGACTATCCATTGATCTGGGAGTTGCTGGTGGCCTCGCTGCCCCATTTCGACGACTGGATGACAGAGCAGAAAATGGAGAAAAGCGTCATCTTCCAGATCGGCATCGCCCGCTTCATCAGCTCGCGATCCGTGCTCAGCCTCTGCGTCTACATGAGCGACGACAAGATAAGGCTCTATGAGAGCGCCTCTAGCGCGCTGGAGTCCCTGCGCAAGAGCGGCCTTATCCGCTCCGAGACGCGCTTCGAGCCCTATGCCATGTGGCTGGCCGCCAGGCATGGCAAAGCCGAGGTGAAGCGGGCGCAGAGCCTGCTCTCCGTCTCCGAGAACAACAAGGGGGAGGCCCAGGTGCTGGGCAAGCATCGCCTGCTCAACATCGGTGGCGTCGAGCTCAAGAGTCCCATCATCTCCGGCCGGCTGCTGGACTTTACCTGCCTGGACGAGCTTTCGCTGGACGGCGCCGTCAACAACTCCAAGGTCTATCTGTGGCACTGCTCGGCCAAGGGGGTGAGGGTCAACGGCGGGGTGATCGGCCTCGATCTGTTCGATTCCCTGCTGTGGGATCACAGGGCCTGGGCTAAGAAACGGGAGCTGGCGCTGGAGGATGGCGTGTTTCAGGACTTCACCATAGAGTGCGAGGAGATCCGTTTTCACGCCTCCCGGGCCGTGCTGAAAAATTTCAACGTCAGTGCCAAGAACTTCGATGCCACCATGGAGCACACCAATCTGGACAAGGTGCAGGTGGTCTACAACGAGAATGGCCGGATCGATCACAACGAGGCCAGCAAGCTGTACCGCAACGCCAAACGCATCTTCTCCAGCGTGGGAGACACCGTCGATGCCGGCGAGTGTTATTACAAGGAGAAGCTGCACGAGATGAAATCCCTGGCAAGCCCGAGGGAGCTGTTCAGGGAGCGCTGGCTGCGCAGCGGCCTGATGACGAAGGGGTGGCTCTCCCTGCTGTGCTATCTCAAGTGTGCCAGCAAGTTTGTCAGCTTCATCACCTGGGGATTTGGCGAGCGGCCGATAAGAAGCCTGCTGATGTCGATGGGGGTCATACTGCTGGCGACCTTGACCTACTTCCTGGCGCCGGAGTCCGTGACCCATGGTCACCTGGGGCGCTCCCTCTACTTCAGCATAGTGACCTTCGTGACCCTGGGTTACGGCGATATCTCCCAGACCTCCTCTCCCCTCCAGTTGTTGTCGGCCATAGAGGCGTTCTGCGGCATGTTTCTGACCGGCCTCTTCCTCGCAGGCTTTGCTTCAAAGACCAAGCAGTACTGACGATAGCGCTGGCGGCGGTGACACCACTAGCCCTGCCGCCAGGGACTGACCAGCCGCCAGGATCCGCCAGCACGGCGGGGATGGCGTTCTTCCTTGACGCACCGGCAGTGGAGCGACTTTATTTAGAGTCATGGGTCGCGCTTGCGATGGATGGTGCGCCTAGTGTTGCACGAGAAGAAAACAGGGGAGCGAGAGCGGTATCGATCAGTCCACAATCGAAGCAGAGAAGGAATAACGCTATGATATTGAATCACTTATGGGGATTGTATGCGCATCCTCACACCGAATGGCATACCATAGACGAGAGGCATGACAGTTTCCGAAACAGTCTGACTCATATCCTGATCGTGGCCCTTATCCCGCCCATCTGTGCCTATTATTCCGCCGTGCACATAGGTTGGAGCATTGGCGTCGGTGAGCCCATCACCCTGACCGCGAACAGTGCCCTCATGCTGTCGATAGCCATGTACGTGACGCTCATCATAGGCGTCCTCGCACTCTCCTATCTGGTGCACTGGATGGGTCATACCTTCGGTTCGGATCCCAGCTACACGACATCGCTAGAGCTCGCGGCCTACACCTCCACACCGCTGTTCATGGTCGGTTTCTCCGCCTTCTTCCCGCATCTCTGGTTCATGATGATCATAGGCCTCATCGGGCTCAGCTACTCGGTGTACCTGCTCTATGTGGGGGTGCCTATCCTGATGCACATTCCCAAGGAACAGGGGTTCATCTATGCCAGCTCCGTGGTCACCGTCGGTCTGGTGCTGCTGGTCTGCGTGCTGGCGGCCACGGCCATTCTGTGGGGATCCGGTTTTGGACCCGTGTTTACCCATTAGCCGCTGACGAACCGGCAGAAACGACAAGGGCGCCTCTATGGCGCTTTTGTCATGGGGCTCACTCACCCTTTCTGGCCGGGTCCGGGCAACCGGATGGAGTGAAAGCGTCGGTTGCGAGGATCAGCGCGGGTTGCCGCTGCCGATGCCAAAGGGGATGCGGTAGTCGCTGCTCTGATCCCCCAGGCTCACTGTCAGGTTGCCCTGGGCGCGGCTCGGGAGTTGCACCTGCTGGGTGCCCATCAAATTGGCGTGGACGGAGGCCACCAGATCGCCGGATTCGTCGCGCACCTCCAACATGGGGTTGCTCTTGCCGGCCATGGCAGCGCTGGCATGCCAGTTCACGAACAGCACACCCGGGGTGGCATTGAAGTCGGCGGGAACGGCAGCCTGGGCAACACCGGCACTCATCAGGCCTGCGACGGCCAGCATCTTGATTACATTTTTCATGTTCATTCACTCTCTTGGTTTTTATGTCATTGGCAAGGCCGGAGAGGCCAGCATCAATGCATCCTTGCAAGAGGTTATTCAAATACTATGTAGTTCTTTTACTGACATCAGACACCCTGTTTCGGGTATCACAGCCTTGAACAACTGGTTATTTGGCCGCTTGGCGATCCTGCCTAAGCGATGAGTGAATGGTAAACAGGTCATCCCTTGGTTGTTAGCGAGATTAACTGGTCTAGATGTTCAAAAAACATGAACAAGATATGAGGGAGCTGCCACTCAGGTCTATCTGCGTCTGAGCCGCTCCCGCCAGCGGCCTGCAGGACCGTTGCCGAAATGAGGCCAGCCATCGTCTCTGTTGGGGGGATCAGGCCGGGTCGGCGCGTCGTCGTCCCCCATGCCAGGTGGTGCCCATCGACGCGGCTATGATGGCGGCTATCCCCAGCCACTGGGACGGGGGCAGTTGCTCCCCCAGTAGCAACAACCCCATCAGGGCGCCCATGGCGGGCTCGCCGCTGGTCAGGATGCCGTAGCTCTTGAGTGGCAACCGGCGCAGGGCAAACATCTCGAGGGAGTAGGGGATGGCGCTCGAGAGCAGCCCCACCCCGATGATGGTCAGGATCACGGGGAGGGTGAAGCTGGCCTCGCTCGCCCCGCCGAGGCCGAAGGGCAGCACCAGCAGGGTGCCCACCCACATGCCCAGCGCCGGCGCCTGGGCCCCCAGCAAGGCACCGGCCCGCTTGCCGGTCAGCATATAGAGCCCCCAGAACACGCCAGCCCCGAGAGCCAGGGCGGCCCCCAGGAGATCTATGGCCTGCTCGGCCTCCCGCAGGGGCAAGAGCAGCAGCAGCCCGGCGATGGCCAGCGCCAGCCAGAGGAAGTCTGCCCGGTGGCGGGAGTTGAGCAGCGCCACCGTCAACGGGCCGATGAACTCGATGGCCAGCGCCACGCCGAGGGGGATCCGCTCGATCGCCAGATAGAAGAGCAGGTTCATGGCCCCAAGCGACAGTCCGTAGGGGATGGCCCCCAGCAGGGTGCGCCTGTCGAGGGGGGCACGCCAGATGCGAAACACCAGGGAGAGGAGGAGGGCGGCACACCCCAGCCGGAATAACGTGGTGCCGGCGGCTCCCAGCAGGGGAAACAGCGACTTGGCCAGGGAGGCCCCCAGGGTGATCGACAGCATGGCGAGCAGGACGGCCAGCAGGGAGGAGAGGGCATTGGGATTGGGTTGCATGGTGTTCATACCGGGGCAGGACGATGAGCAATAAAATATATCTGGAGACCGCCGTAATTTCGGTCTAATACTGGCATTGCACGATAATTTTTATCTAATGAGCCCCATGACCGACAAATTTGACCTGCTCATCCTCGCCGAGCTGCAGCAGGATGCCCGTCTGCCCATTCCCGAGCTGGCCCACAGGGTCGGCCTCTCGGCGCCCGCCTGTTACCGCCGCGTCCGGGCGCTGCGGGAGGCGGGCCTCATCGAGCGGGAGGTGGCGCTGGTGGCCCCGGCCACCATGGGCTGGCCCATCACCATGCTGGTGCTGGTGACCCTGGAGCGGGATCACGGCCGCATCGTCGATGAGATGATCGCCAGCCTGCAGCGGGAACCCGAGGTGATGGATCTCTGGTACGTGACGGGTGAGCAGGACTTCGTGCTGCAGGTCGCCGCGCGAGACATGCAGAGCTACGAGCAGTTCACCCGGCGGGTGCTCCATGCCAGGGAGCAGGTGCGCAGCTTCAAGACCCTGGTGGTCATGGGACAGCACAAGCGTTGCGGCGCCTTGCTGCCCGGGTGAGGAAGGGGGAGGGGGCCGCCGCCTTGACGGAATCAAAGGCGCGCGAAGGGGGCGTCAGGAAAATTAAAAGGGGCAGGTACTACCTGCCCCTCTGTGTCAGCCGGGCTCCCCGGCCGCCAGCTCCTCTGTCGTCATGGGGCGCAACACCCGGCAGGGGTTGCCGACCGCCACCACGCCTGCCGGAATATCCCTGGTGACCACGGACCCCGCCCCGATGACGCTGTTGTCCCCTATGGTGACGCCTGGGCAGATGACGACGCTGCCCCCAATCCAGACGTTGTGGCCGATGCGCACCGGCTTGCCGAACTCGACCCCGGCCACCCGAGGTGCCACCGCCACCGGGTGGGCTGCGGTGTAGATCTGCACCCCGGGCGCCAGCAGCACGTTGTCGCCGATGTGTACCTCGCACACGTCGAGGATGGTGCAGCCCATGTTGGCGTAGAAGTTCTCGCCGACGAAGATGTTGGCGCCATAGTCGCAGAAGAAGGGGGGCGTGATGGCGCACTGGGCACCGCGCCCGCCGAGCAGCTCATGGAGCAGGGCATCCCGCTCCGGCTTCTCCTGCCAGCGGGTGTTGAAGCCGTGATAGAGCCTGCGGCAGCGCTCGCGGGCCGCTTTCAGCTCGGGGTGGCCCGCATCATAGGGTTCCCCCGCCACCATCTTCTGCCATTCGGGGCAACGCTCGGCTGCCCGCTGCACTGTGATTGTCTCGGCCATCATTGCTCCATCAACCAGATCAGGGATTCATAAGGACGCAGCTCGCAGGATTGCGGGCGGGCCGGGCTGCCTTGGTAGTTGCCAAGCAGCAGGCGGCCTTCGCCGGTTTGCAGCTCGGCAGGCAAGGCAAACTCCACCGGCTCGCCGTAGAAGTTGCTCACCACCAGCAGGGTCTGGCCGTTGGCGCGGCGGGCATAGGCCCAGATCCGGGCGTGCCCCGCCAGCAGCTCCTGATAATCCCCCTGGGTGAAGATGGGATATGCCTTGCGAAGGGCGATGAGATCCCGGTAGTGCCAGAACACCGAGTGCTGGTCGGCCAGCGCCGCCTCTGCGTTGATCTCGGGGTAGTTGGCGGCAGGCTTGAGCCAGGGCGAACCCTGGGTGAAGCCCGCGTTGGGGGCGGCGCTCCACTGCATCGGGGTTCGGGAGTTGTCCCGGGACTTGGCCCCCAGAATGGCGAGGATCTCGGCCTCGCTCATCCCCTCCGCCTGCTTGATGGCGAAGATGTTGCGGCTCTCCACATCCTGATAGTCGTCGATGCGCTGATAGCCGGGGTTGGTCATGCCGATCTCCTCCCCCTGATAGATGTAGGGGGTCCCTTGCAGGCCGTGCAAGGTGCTGGCCAGCATCTTGGCGGCGACCACCCGATGTTCGCCCTCGTCGCCGAAGCGGGAGACGATGCGCGGCTGATCGTGGTTGCACCAGAACAGCGCCGACCACCCCTTGCCATGCATGCCGCTCTGCCAGTGGTTGAAGATGCGCTTGAGCTCGAGGAAATCGAACGGCGCCTTGGTCCATTTGTCGCCGTTGGGGTAATCCACCTTGAGGTGGTGGAAGTTGAACACCATGGAGAGCTCGGAGCCATCGAGGGCGCCGTAGCGCTGACAGTGCTCCAGCGAGGTGGAGGACATCTCCCCCACCGTCATGGCCCCCACCGGGGCGAAGACGTCTCGGCTTATGTCCTGCAGGAATTCGTGGATGCGCGGCCCGTCGGTGTAGAAGCGGCGGCCATCACCTATCTCGTCGTTCGGGAACGCCTGATCCTTGGAGATGAGGTTGATGACGTCGAGACGAAAACCGTCGACCCCCTTCTTCGCCCAGAAGTGGATGATCTTTTTCACCTCGGCGCGAACCAAAGGGTTTTCCCAGTTGAGATCCGCCTGCTCGCGGGCAAAGAGGTGCAGGTAGTACTGGCCGGTGGCAGGGTCCAGCTCCCAGGCGCTGCCGCCAAACTTGGATTGCCAGTTGTTGGGCGCACCGCCTTCTACCGGGTCTTTCCAGATGTAGTAGTCGCGATAAGGGCTCTGCTTGTCACCCAGCGCCGACTTGAACCAGGCATGCTCGGTGGAGGTGTGGTTGACGACGATGTCCATCACGATGCGGATGTCGCGTGCGTGGGCGGCAGCCAGCAGCGCCTCGAAGTCGGCCATGGTGCCGTAGGCCGGATCGACGGCCAGGTAGTCGGCGATGTCGTAGCCGTTGTCCACCTGGGGGGAGACGTAGACAGGGGTCAGCCAGAGGGCATCGACGCCGAGAGTCTTGAGATAATCGAGGCGGGCCATGATCCCCTTGAGATCACCGGTGCCACGGGCGCCGGAGTCCTGAAAGCTCTTGGGGTAGATCTGGTAAATCACGGCGCTTTGCCACCAGGGTGTCTGAGTCATGGTTGGTTCGCTCATTGGTTGAAACTGGTTGGAACAGGGCAACGAAAAAGGGCGGAGCCTGGGCTCCGCCGATGTTGTGTGGATCAGGCCGTGGCCAGATCCAGCTTGCCGGCTGCCTGCTGGCGCTTGTAGACCAGCAGGGTCAGCACCACTGGCACCACTATGGCCACCAGCATGGCGACGGCGTAGATGCCCCAGTATTGCGGCTGGATGGAGAGGATGCCCGGCAGGCCACCCACGCCGATGCCGTTGGCCATCACGCCGCTGAAGCCGCAGATGAGGGCCGCGAGGCTGGAGCCCACCATGGCGCACAGCATGGGGAACTTGTACTTGAGGTTGATGCCGTACATGGCCGGCTCGGTCACCCCGAGGTAGGCGGAGATGGCGGCCGGGACCGAGATCTCCCGCTCGTTCTCCTTGCGGCTGATAAGGATGATACCGACGACCGCCGAGGCCTGGGCGATGTTGGAGAGGGCGATCAGCGGCCAGATGGGGGTGCCCCCCATGCTCTGCATCAGCTGCAGATCCACCGCGTTGGTGGTGTGGTGGATGCCGGTGATGACCAGGGGCGCATAGAGGAAGCCGAACAGGGCGGCGCCTATGGGAGCAAACGACCCCGTCATGGCGGCCTTGGCGGCGAAGCCGACGCCCTCGCCAATCCAGCGACCGAAGGGGCCGATGAAGGCGTGGGCCACTATCACCGCCAGCAGCAGGGAGATGAAGGGCACTATCACCAGGTAGAGATAGGCCGGAATGATGCGCTTGAGGCTGGTTTCCACCCAGGCGAGGAAGACACCCGCCAGCAGGGCCGGAATGACCTGGGCCTGATAGCCCACCTTCTGGATGACGAAGAGGCCGAAGTCCCACACTTCCGGGGTCTGCTGGCCGATGCCGTAGGCGTTCATCAGTTGCGGCGAGACCAGGGTGATGCCCAGCACAATGCCGAGGATCTCGGATCCCCCCATCTTCTTCACCGCAGACCAGCAGACACCCACCGGCAGGAAGTGGAAGATGGCCTCACCCAGCAGCCAGAGGAAGGCGTGGACCTGGGCCCAGAACTGGCTGATCTCGGTGAGGGTATGGGTCCCGTCGTCGAACATCTTGATGTCGCCGATGACGTTGCGAAAGCCCAGGATCAGGCCGCCGGTGATGATGGCGGGCAGCAGGGGCACGAAGATCTCCGCCAGGTGGGAGATGCCGCGCTCCAGCGGATTCATGTTGTGGCGGGCCGCCTGTTTGGCGGCATCCTTGCTGGCGCCGCTCACCCCGATCTCCTCGGTGAGCGCCTTGTACCACTGATCCACCTCGTTGCCGATCACCACCTGGAACTGGCCGCCCTGGGTGAAGCTCCCCTTCACCGAGGGGATGGTCTCGATGGCCTTGGGATCGGCCTTGGCCGGATCGGCCAGCACGAACCTGAGCCGGGTCAGGCAGTGGCTGACGGTGGTGATGTTGTCCTTGCCGCCGATCCGTTCGATCAGCTGTGCCAGATGCTGTGTGTTGACTTTTGACATGAGCCTTCCCTCTGTGACTCCATGAATAATGGTCGTTTCTTTGCCGGCTGGCCAATGACCGCCCGCTTATTGGTATCGTTCCCAATCAGCATGAAGCCAGTGGCAGACATCAGCAATGGGAACGTTCCCAATTCGTGGCGGTGGTCACAAAAAGTGCAAAACGCCGGTAATGAGAGGAAAAGATAGACTACAGGGGCTGACAGGGGGCTATGGTGGCTCTGGGGGCCTGCCCCTCTTCAATCTGATCGAGCAGCTGTCTGGCGGCCAGAATGCCCGCATCCTTGTAGCCGAAATCCAGGCTGAGGGTGTTGGCAAACAGGAAGGTGAGCATGGGATTGCTGCCAAGGCCGCTCACCAGGATGTCGGTGCGCCCCTGTTCCTGCAGGTACTTGGCGGCGCCTATGGCCAGGGTGTCGCTGGCGCAGACCATGGCCTGGGTGCTGGGGGTGACCAGCTCGGCCGCCAGTCGGTAGCCGCTTTGCAGGCCGAGATCCCCGAGGGCGCTGCGGGGAGTGAGTCCCTGCTCCCGGCAGTAGTCGAGGTAGGCCTGATGGCGGCGCAGCCCCGTGGTGAGGTCGCTGCGTTCGACCCCGAGATAGGCGACCTCTGTCAGGCCGCGCTCCCCGAGGTGTGCGAGCACGGCTCGTACCGCGCCGTCATCGTCGAAGCAGACCGACGAGAAGCCGGGACGCTCGCGGGCCATCAGCACCAGTTTCTCCCTGAGCGGCGCCATGGCGGCGTAGTCCAGATCGTTGAAGGCAAACAGTATGATGCCGTCCACCCCGCGCCGCTCCAGCACGGCCAGGTGCTCGCTCACCTTGGCGGGGGAGAACTTGCTCTCCATCAGCACGGCGTCGTAGCCACGCTGGTAGAGGGTCTCCAGCATGCCGCGCACCGCCTGGTTCTCCGAGCTGGAGTCGAGGCGCGACACCACTATGCCGACCACCTGCTGGCTCTGATTGCGCATGGCCCGCGCCGACTTGCTCGGCACGAAGCCGTGCTCGGCGATCACCGCCTCGACCCTGGCCCTGGTCTGGGCGTTGACCCTGGGATCCTGATTGAGCACCCGGGAGACGGTCGACTTACCGACCCCGCTGAGGCGAGCGATATCGAGGATGGTCAGTTTCTTTTCCATGTGGGATCCGTGACAGGGGAGGGCGGCAACCGGGATGCAGACATTGTTGTGATTAAGTCCTGTGAATACAAGCCCATGGCGTTAGAATGCCCTTTTGCCCAGGCGGAGCCTCCGCCATTGCACAGGACGCGCATCATGGATCTGCTGGCAAGTCTGCACTTCTCCCTCTCCATCACTGGCCCCATCTGTCTGGTGCTGGTACTCGGCATCTGGCTCAAGCGGCTGGGTCTCTTGCCCGACAGCTTCGTCGAGTCCGCCTCCCGTCTGGTGTTTCAGGTCACCCTGCCAGCCCTCTTGTTTCTCAGCATGGTGCGCACCGATTTTTCCACCATGCCGAGCCCCTGGCTCATCCTCTACGGCCTGCTCGGCACCCTGGCCGGTTTTCTGGTGCTGGAGCTGCTGGCGGCCCGCTTCATCAGCGAGCAGAAACTGCGGGGCATCTTCGTGCAGGGCAGCTTTCGCGGCAACATGGGGATCATGGGGCTGGCCTATGTGCAGAACGCCTATGGCCCCGAGGGCATAGGTGCCGCCGCCCTGCTGGTGGGCTCCATCACAGTGCTCTACAACATCCTCGCCGTGATCACCCTGACCCGCAGCCTGGGGGGCGGAAAAGGGATCAAGCCCATCCTCAAGGGGATCGTCAGAAACCCCCTCATCATCGCCATACTGGCGGCCCTGCCGTTCGGACTGCTCGGCATAGAACTTCCCCAGCTGGTGATCGCCACCGGCAACTACTTCGCCAGCATGACACTGCCGCTGGCGCTGCTCTGTACCGGCGCCAGCCTCAACCTCAAGGCCCTGCGCGGCGGCGCCATGCTGACCGGCTGGGCCACCGCCAACCGCCTGTTCTGCATTCCCGTGCTGCTGGTGCTGGGGGCCTGGGCGCTCGGCTTCACTCCCCAGGCCCTCGGCATCCTCTTCCTCATCAGCTCCACCCCCACCGCCGCCGCCAGCTATGTGATGACCCGCGCCATGGGGGGGGACAGCGCCCTGGCGGCGAACATCATCGCCACCACTACCCTGGGTTCGCTCGTCACCACCAGCCTGGGGGCGGCGCTGATGAACTATTTGGGACTGATGGGGTAAGGCGTTATCGGGATGTGATGGTCCCAGTCATGGGGTGCAAATTGGCGGTTAATATCATCCCTCCTCGCCACGTCCCCGGCTCGCTGGTCACCAGCCGTCTGACTGGGGGCTGCCCTGATGAACTACCTGGAATAGATGGGGTGAGGTGTTAGCCAAGACGGGCCGCGTTACCAGGGCTTGACCTTGCCGCGAGCGTCAGCTTTAGGCTGACGGCACATCAACAGAGGAGATATCCCATGACCATAGAACTCACCATTTCCGGCATGTCCTGCGGTGGCTGTGCCGCCAGCCTGCAGAAGGCGCTGCTGGCCCAAAGTGCCGTCAGCCAGGCTCGGGTCGATTTTGGCAGCCGCAAGGCCGTCATCGAGAGCGAGCTGAGCAGGGACGAGTTGATCGCGCTGATCGAAGCCAGGGGATTCAGTGCGGAGTGATTTATCCCTATATGGGTAAAAATCAGACCAATATTCTGTTTACTTGTTTTTATTGTTGAGAGTGATCACTTAAAAACGAGCTGAGTTGGATGAAAATGCTGCTGTCAACTAACCCAAAAGGATTGCAGCATGACTCACCCTATCCGCAAGACCCTGCTCGCCGTCGTCCTCGGCATGACCCTCTCCCCCCTGGCCATGGCCCTGCCGCAGGTTCATATCCTGGCGACCGGTGGCACCATAGCCGGTGCGGGACAGTCCGCCACCCAGTCCAACTATGAAGCGGGCAAGGTGGCTATCGAGACCCTGATCGCCGCCGTGCCCGAGATGAAGAACCTGGCCGACGTGCAGGGGGAGCAGGTGGTCAAGATCGGCTCCCAGGACATGAACGACGAGGTGTGGCTCAAGCTGGCCAAGCGGGTCAACGAGCTGCTGGCCAAGGATGACGTGGACGGCATCGTCATCACCCACGGCACCGACACCATGGAAGAGACCGCCTACTTCCTCAACCTGACCGTCAAGAGCGACAAGCCCGTGGTGCTGGTCGGCGCCATGCGCCCCTCCACCGCCATGAGTGCCGATGGCCCGCTCAACCTCTACAACGCCGTGGTTACCGCCTCCGACCCCAGCTCCAAGGGCCGTGGCGTCATGGTCGCCATGAACGATACCGTGCTGGATGCCCGCGACGTCACCAAGACCAATACCACAGGGGTGCAGACCTTTGCCGCCCCGAACTTCGGCCCGCTGGGTTACATTCACAACGGCAAGATCGACTACCAGCGCAGCCCGGCCCGCCTGCACACCAGCAAGACGCCGTTCGACGTGAGCAAGCTCGACAAGCTGCCGCAAGTGGGCATCGTCTACAACTATGCCAACGCCACCGAGCTGCCGGCCAAGGCCATGGTGGATGCCAAGTTTGACGGTATCGTCAGCGCTGGCGTGGGCAACGGCAACCTCTACCACACACTGTTCGACACCCTGGCCAAGGCGAGCAAGGATGGCATCCGCGTGGTGCGATCCGCTCGCGTGCCGACCGGCGCCACCACCCTGGATGCCGAGATCGATGACGCCAAGTACGGCTTCGTGGCCGCCGGCACCCTGAACCCGCAGAAGGCGCGCATCCTGCTGATGCTCTCCCTGACCCAGAGCAAGGATCCGGCCCAGATCCAGCGCTGGTTCCAGCAGTTCTGATCCCGGGGCTCAACCCGCTAACCTAAATCCATGAAAAAGGGCAGGATCCGATCCTGCCCTTGCTGATGGCGCCATGTTCAGATGCCAGGTGCCTTCAGCTCACCATCAGCCAGCCGCAGAAACCCAGATATACCAGCCCCACGCAGGCCAGCCTGCCCGCCGTCATCCGCCCACGGCTGAAGCCCCACCACAGCAGTACCACCGCCAGCAGAGTCACCAGGGAGGAGACCATCATGGTGCTGTCGAGCAACCAGGGGGTGAACAGCAGGCAGAATGCCTTGGGTATGGTGCCCTGGATCATCATGGCACCGGAGATGTTGGCCAGCGCCAGCCGGTTCTTGCCCTGCCGCACCCAGATCAGCACGTTCATCAGCTCCGGCATCTCGGTCGCCACCGGGCTCAGCAGCAGGGCCGCCAGCACGGGAGAGAGGCCGAACAGCTCACCCATGCTCTCCAGCTGATGAACGAACAGCTGCGCCGCCAGCGCCACCACCACCAGGGCTCCCAGGGTCTGCAGCAGCACCTTGCGAAGGGCCGGGGTGCCGGCCTTGGGATCCAGCTTGAGGGGGGAGGGTAACTCGGTCTCGTGGCTGTCGGTCTGTTTCAGCTCGCGTCGCACATAGACCAGATAAACCAGCACGAACAACGGTGCCAGCCAGGTTTTGCCGGTGAAGGCCACCATGCCGAGGGCCACCGCCACCAGGAAGATGCCGACAAACCAGGCCTGATCCCGACCTATCTCGCGCTGCACCTCGTCATTGATGACCCTGTGCTCGCGGCTCATACACAGCAGCAGGGTCAGGCCGACGGCGGCATAGCCTATGGTGGAGAGCACCAGGGGGCCACCGAGGGCGGCGCCTATCCCTATCTGTTGCTGGGCGGGGGCATTCCCCATCAGCAGCGCGCTCAGGGTGACTATGCATTCGGGCAAGGCAGTGCCGAGGGCCGCCAGCAGGGAGCCGGTGGCACTCTGGGAGAACTTGAAGTGATGGCCGGTCCATTCGATACCGTTGACGAAATATTCGCAGGCCAGGTAGATGGTGACGGCAGAGAGCAGAAATAACAGCAGGGTGATCAACATAATAGGCAACCGCCAGGCGAGCAGAACAACCGATGGACCCGATACGGCTCGCCCGGCTGGCTTGCGTATCGAGGCCAAAGGTCTTGCAGAGCGATAGATGCTATCGCCGCCCATGCCATGGATCGGCAGATCCAAGAATGTTGACATGAGCCCGGCCCGGATCACGGGCGGGTTGCTACTCCCCAATGACAGTGCGGGGTTTTTACCAAGAGACGGGTCACCCCACAAGGAAAATGGCGGCTCATCCCCCCGGCAAGTTGTAAGGGGATGTAACCTGGCCAGCGACCATTCCCATCAGTCTGCTCGCCAGGATCCGCATCCCGCCCACAGGATCCTCGCCTTGGCACAGGGATTGCTATGAGTTGACTACTGTCCACATTGACTTGGGAAGGGTGAACGATGAAACGGTGGATCCAACATTTTTATCAGCTGAATCGCCTCAACTGGCTGATGGTCTGGCTGCTGCTCTGCTGCAGCATCATATTGCTGTTCCCGGCCGGGCTGATGAAAGGCGCCGTCAGTCAGTGGGCCACGGCTCACGCCGCCTGGCTGGGGGTTGGCATGCTGATCGCCATCTCCTACTTCTGCAGCCAGGGTTTCCTGATCGCCTGGGAGTGGGCCTGTGACGAGTGGCAATCCCGTCGTCAACAGGATCAACTGGCCCAGATGATAGGTTTCCTCGACTTCAACGAGAAGGCGGTGCTGCGGGAGTTCGTGCTGCAACGGAAAAGCGTCATAAACCTGCCGATCACCGAGCCTGCCGTCAAAAACCTGATGGATGCTGGGGTGCTGACCTATGCCTATGGCAAGCCGGTGCGAGAGAAAGAGGACGAAAACCAGATCCGCGCCCTGATGATTGCGCTGCCGGCACGGCCGCTGCTGACCTACAAGGTGCTGGGGCTGTCACGCGGCAAGATGAGCGACGAGCAGGTGGAGCAGATCATGAATGCCAGACCCAAGTTTGCCCAGAAGAGCTTCCAGCGCTGAGCCGCCACCATCCTTCTAACGAAAGAGCCGGACACTGTCCGGCTCTTTGCTATCTGGCTGAGGCTACTCGGTTCTTGCCTTGAGATAACCGGCGTAGTCGGGTACCTGTACGCTGAATGCCTGCTGCATGTGCGGGCTGTCCATGATGAAGTCCGCCGTCGCTTCGTTGGTGGCGACCGGGATGTTCCAGACCGCCGCGAGGCGCAGCAGTGCCTTGACATCCGGATCGTGCGCCGCGGGATTGAGGGGATCCCAGAAGAAGATCATCACGTCGATCTTCCCTTCGGCGATCAGGGCGCCGAGCTGCTGATCGCCCCCCATGGGGCCGGAGAAGAGGCAGGTGATGGGCAGCTGCGCCTTCTTGCCGAGCAGGGTGCCTGTGGTGCCGGTCGCATAGAGGTGGTGGAGCTTGAGCTCCTCCTTGCGGCGCAGCACCCAGTTCAGCAATGGGGTCTTCATGTTGTCGTGAGCCACCAGGGCTACCCGCTTGTGGGGCGCCATCTCACGTGCAATCAGTTCCATGGAAATCATCCGTAGCAAAGTGATGGGAATAGGGCCGTATCCTAATCGAAAGCGGCGTGTGCTGCTCTGCCCTGCATCGTAACTGTGATCACTGCAATGGTTCAATCCGGCTTGGGGCAGAGCCTCGTGTGCCGAGCCCGGCGGTGCGCCCCGTGCCGTAAAAGGGGGTGGCTGACTTGGGGAAACCACCCGGTTGGCTCCTGCCTGGCAGACAGTAATGCCCGTATGTTTCAGATTCATGCCTGGGCTTGACGCTGGCGGCCCAGAAAAAACCCGCCTTGGCGGGTTGGGGGCAGATCTTGATGACATCCGCACTCAGGATGATGCGGTATGAAGCTGGGATTGCTGATAATTTTCCAGGCCGATGCGAGCGATGAGGTCCAGCTGGGTTTCCAGCCAGTCGACGTGCTCCTCCTCGTCTTCCAGGATCTCCTGGAACAGGTCACGGCTGACGTAATCATGGACGGACTCGGCATAGGTGATGGCCACTTTCAGGTCGGGGATGGCATCCATTTCCAGTGACAGATCGCAGCGCAACATCTCTTCGACTGTCTCACCGATGCGCAGCTTGCCCAGATCCTGCAAGTTGGGCAGTCCTTCCAGAAACAGCACTCGCTTGACCAGCTCGTCGGCATGCTTCATCTCATCGATGGACTCATGATATTCCTTGTGCCCGAGCCCCTTGAGGCCCCAGTCATCGTAGATGCGGGCGTGCAGGAAATATTGGTTGATGGCAACCAGCTCATTGGCCAGCACCTTGTTGAGGTGGGCAATGATTTTGGGATCTCCTTTCATCGACATTACTCCTCGTGTTCGAGCCTAGGGCACCGATCACTAGAGCGTAGTCGAGAAAAATGACCATAAGAAGATGGCGAATCGGCTCCCCTGCAAGGGAGAGCATCCGCTCGATGAAGTGAGGAGGTCGGGAAGAGGCGCTTCAGGCCACTTCGTAATAAAGGGGCGCCTGCTCCGACTCCAGCTTGTCGATCTCGGTGGCGATGATCTCCATCGCCATGCGCACGCACTTGCCACATTGGGCACCGACTTCCAGCGACTGTTTCAGCTGTCTGAACTCGGTTTTGCCTGCCTGTACCGCCTTGCGGATCTGGTTATCTGTGATGCCGCGGCACAAACACACGTACATATTAATGGACCTCATGCTGGAATGAGATGAAATCTAAATGAGAATGGTTCGTAATGCAAAGAACGAATGGTAATAAGATCCCCTGCTTGCCAGTGATTCCCCCCTTGAGGAGAATGCAACCATCAGAGAGGAGACCAAGATGCTCAAGAAACTATTCAGTGCCCTGTTCAAGGGGCAAGCTGCCCAGATAGTCGATGTCACGCCCACCGAATACGCCGGCTATCTCATCTATCCCGAACCCATGGCGGAAGGGGGGCAGTACAGGCTGGCCGGTCGCATCACCAGGGAGATCGACGGGCAATTACAGACTCATCGCTTCATCCGCTCCGATCTGTTCGCCAACCCAGCCGACGCCGAGCGCTTCATGGTGCAAAAAGCCCATACCTTCATCGATCAGATGGGGGAGCGCATGTTTGAGCCGCGGGTGAAGCCGGACGACAGTTCAGCCTCATGATCCCTGCTGAGGTGGATCTGTTGCGCCAGGCTCTCGCTCACGCCGGTGAGCGTCGCCTGATCTGGCTGGAAGGGCTCGAAGCCGATTGCATCACCCGCGCCGAACCCTTGCTGGGGGAGGCTGTCTTCTGGCTGGGAGATGGCCCCGAGCACCATAAGCCACTGCCCGCTGCCAAGGCGCTACAACGGCTCGGTCAGGAGTGCGATACCCTGGTGTTCAACGCCTTCAGCGGTTTTCATCCCGATGCCTTCGGCGCCCTGGCGGGTACGCTGCGTGCCGGTGGTCTGCTGCTGTTGCTGACGCCTCCCAGAGATGAGTGGCCAGCCTACCCGGATCCGGACAGGTTGCGACTGGTCGCCCAGCCTGAGGATGCCAGGCTGGCGGGTCATGGTTTTATCGCCCGCCTGGTGCGGCTGTTGACAGGGGATCCCGCCCTCTCCTTGAGTCCTCCCCCCGGCGGCGAGCCCTGGCGTCCTCTTGACGCAAGTCGGCCACTCAGTACCGATCAAGCCCGTGCGCTGCCGGCCATTTACAAGGTGTTGCATGGTCATCGCCGTCGTCCGCTGGTGCTGAGCGCGGATCGTGGCCGCGGCAAGAGTGCGCTGCTGGGGCTGGCCAGCGCCGATCTGCTGCGTCAGGATCCCGGCCTGCAGATAGTGGTGACGGCACCCGCCCAGGCGACTGTCGCCACGCTCTTTGCCCATGCCTCGGCGGCGCTGGCAGACACCCCTGAGCGGCTGGCGGGCCTGACCTATGTGTCGCCAGACCGAGTCGCTCAAGGGGATGTGCAAGCGGATCTGCTGCTGGTGGATGAGGCCGCCGCCATTCCGACTCCGCTGCTGGAGGCCATCCTGGCTCATCACAGCCGCATAGTGTTCGCCACCACCGAGCACGGCTATGAGGGGACGGGGCGTGGCTTTCATCTGCGTTTCAAACGGGTGCTCGATAGGCAGACCCCGGATTGGCAGGAGCTGCATCTGGCGGAACCCATCCGCTGGAGCCGGCATGATCCGCTGGAGCCGCTGATCTTCCGGCTGCTCGGCCTCAATGCCGACACAGTGGCACCTCAACCCCCGAAGACACCGAGCTGGCGACGGCTGGCGCAGGAGGCGCTGGCCGGGGATGAGGCGCTGCTCAATCGGGTGTTCGGCCTGCTCGTCCTGGCCCATTATCAGACCAGTCCCAGCGATCTGCGGTATTTGCTGGAGAGCCCGGACCTCGACATCCACCTGCTGGAGCAGGAGAGGGAGCTGCTCGGTGTTGCCCTGGTGGCCCGGGAAGGAAACATAGCGCCAGCGCTGGCTCATGACATCTGGGCTGGGCGAAGACGCCCCCGTGGTCATCTGCTGCCCCAGTCGCTGCTGGCACACGCCGGCTTCA
This sequence comes from Aeromonas sp. Marseille-Q7275, assembly GCF_965119515.1. Lineage (NCBI taxonomy): Bacteria > Pseudomonadati > Pseudomonadota > Gammaproteobacteria > Aeromonadales > Aeromonadaceae > Aeromonas > Aeromonas sp. Marseille-Q7275. Next base: position 85,360 of record NZ_CBCPLW010000015.1, on the reverse strand, counting down.
TCAGGGCTGGGGAGCGCACCTATGCCAGGGTGATGCGCATCGCCATTCATCCCGCCCTGCATCGCCTGGGGCTGGGTTCTTTGCTGCTGGCGCAGCTGGAAACACACTACCGCGCGCAGGGATACGACTATCTGGGGTCAGCCTTTTCCGCGAGTCCCGATCTGCTGCCATTCTGGCTCAAGGGGGGCTTGACGGTATTGCGCATCGGCCTGCAGCGGGATGCAGCCAGCGGCAGCCATGCGGCCTTGTTGCTCAAACCGCTGAAAGTGGAGCTCAATCCAGAACTGGCTCAATGGCGACGGCGCTTCGTGAGCCAGTTGCCCACCCTGCTGGCAGGAGAGCTCAAGGGGCTGGAGCCCGAACTGGTCTGGCTATGTCTGAGAGGCGACGTGGCCGCAGAGGCGCCCGAACTGGATGAATTCGAGTATCAGGAGCTCGACTGCTTTGCCCATCATCACAAGCCGTTCGAGCTGTGCCAAGCCAGCCTGCAACGCTGGCTGGCCAGTCAGTTGACTGTGCTGGATGAACTGTTTCCCGACGAGCGTCGGCTGCTGATCGCCCCCATCTGGCAGTATGTGCCCTGGGCCGAGCTGGCAAAGACGTTGGGGGTTGCCGGCAAGCCTGCAGTGATCAAGCGGCTGCGCAGCCTGCTGGCCCGGCTGTTGGACAAACAGGCGCCCATGACCTGACGACGGACGACATGGCCGCGGCGGTGCGAGATGACACCTGCGCTCGCCATATAAGAACAAGGGGCCAGTGTGGCCCCTTCTCTTTTGTCGCGCGGCCCACGCTGCTCGCTACCGGATATGTCCTGTGATTGCACCGTTCAGGGCTATGTCATGGGGCAATGGTTGCCACCGCCCCCCTCCTCGTTTACCCCGGATAGGATGCCAACTGCTCTGATGAGTCCCTCGTCGGCCGGCACCACTTTGGTTTTTTCAGAATATGGACTAATACTTGAGTGTGACTGAACGTTTAATAAATGCATTATTTTCAGATGGTTAGCATTTTAGCTGTCAATGTTTGCCATCTTTTCTAACGTGCACAGGGAGTGCAATGTGGGAAAAAATGCAATCAACCATGGCGCATGGATGGTGTGGCTCGCCAGCAACAGTGTTTCCGCCAACGACATCACATTCAACATGACACGCGGGGCGACCGCCATCAGCCAGCAGGTGCATGACCTGCATATGACGATCTTCTATATCTGCTGTGCCATTGGCCTTATCGTCTTCGGGGCCATGCTCTGGTCCATCGTCCACCACAGAAAGTCTCGCGGCGCCAAGGCCGCCCAATTCCACGAGAGCACCCGCATCGAGCTGCTATGGACGGCCATCCCGGTGCTGATCCTGATCGCGATGGCGGCACCGGCGACCTCGACTCTGCTGAAGATGGAGGATACCTCCAAAGCCGATCTCACCGTGCTCATCACGGGCTCGCAATGGAAATGGCATTACAAATATCTCGAGCATCCGGTGGAGTTTTACTCCTTGCTGGCGACCAGCAAGAAGCAGATCTCGGGCGACGAACCCAAGAGCGGCACCTATTTGCTGGAAGTGGATCAGCCTCTGGTGTTGCCCGTCGGCAAGAAGATCCGATTCCTGATGACCTCGGACGATGTAATTCATTCCTGGTGGGTGCCCGCCTTCGCGGTGAAGAAAGATGCCAATCCCGGTTACATCAACGAATCTTGGACCCGCATCGACAAGGCTGGCACCTACCGGGGGCAGTGTGCCGAGCTGTGCGGCAAAGACCACGGCTTCATGCCCATAGTGGTGGTGGCCAAGCCAGCCGGGGAGTTCGATGGCTGGATCGCAAAGACAGCGGCAGATCAGGCGGCAGCCAAGGCCCAGCAGCAAGACCTGGCCAGCCAGACCATGACACTGCCGCAGGCCATGGAGCTGGGTGAGAAGGTGTTCCTGGGACATTGCGCCGCCTGCCATCAGCCCGCGGGTACGGGTTTGCCCGGCATCTTCCCGGCCCTCAAGGGCAGCAAGGTGGCGACGCTGCCAGAACACAGGGCACAGCACCTGGACATAGTCCTGCATGGCAAGAGCGGGACTGCGATGCAGCCCTTCGGCAAGCAGCTGACGGCGCAGGAGCTCGCCGCCGTCGTGACATACGAGCGCAATGCCTGGGACAACAAGACCGGTGATGTCATTCAGGCTGCAGAGGTGCAGTCCCTTCTGAACCCAGTCGAACCAAACAAGGACAAGTGAGGCGCCAGCATGAGTGATGGAATCACGGATACCCTGCACAGCGAGCACGCCCACCAACCTGCATCGGGCCTGAAACGCTGGCTATACACCACGAATCACAAAGATATCGGCACTCTCTATCTGCTGTTCGCCCTGACCATGTTCTTCACCGGTGGCGCCATGGCCATGGTCATTCGGGCCGAGCTGTTCCAGCCCGGTCTGCAACTGGTCGAGCCTCTGTTCTTCAACCAGATGACCACGGTACATGGCCTCATCATGGTCTTTGGCGCCGTGATGCCAGCCTTCACCGGTCTCGCCAACTGGCTGATCCCCATCATGATCGGGGCCCCGGACATGGCGCTGCCCCGGATGAACAACTGGAGCTTCTGGATCCTGCCGTTTGCGTTTCTGATCCTGCTGTCGAGCCTGTTCATGGAGGGCGGCGGCCCCAGCTCGGGCTGGACCTTCTATGCCCCCCTGTCCACCAAATACAGCGGCAACAGCACGGCGCTGTTCGTCTTCGCCATCCACATTATGGGTATCTCCTCCATCATGGGGGCCATCAACGTCATCGTCACCATCTTCAACCTGCGGGCGCCGGGCATGGGCTGGATGAAGATGCCGCTGTTTGTCTGGACCTGGCTTATCACGGCCTTCCTGCTCATCGCCGTCATGCCGGTCCTGGCGGCGGCGGTGACCATGGTGCTGACGGACAAGTATTTCGGGACCAGCTTCTTCGATGCGGCCGGGGGCGGGGATCCTGTGCTGTTCCAGCACATCTTCTGGTTCTTTGGCCACCCGGAGGTGTACATCATGATACTGCCGGCCTTTGGCATCGTCTCCAGCATCATTCCCACCTTCTCTCGCAAGAAACTGTTTGGCTATCGCTCCATGGTCTATGCCACCAGCAGCATCGCCTTGCTCTCCTTCATGGTCTGGGCTCACCACATGTTTACCACTGGGTTGCCGGTGGTCGCCGAGCTGTTCTTCATGTACGCCACCATGCTGATCGCAGTGCCGACCGGGGTAAAGGTATTCAACTGGGTTGCCACCATGTGGCGGGGCTCCCTGACGTTCGAGACCCCCATGCTGTTCGCCATCGCCTTCATCACCCTGTTCACCATAGGTGGCTTCTCGGGGCTGATGCTGGCCATGATCCCGGCCGATTTCCAATATCACGATACCTATTTTGTCGTGGCCCATTTCCATTATGTGCTGGTCACCGGCGCCGTCTTCTCGATCCTGGCCGCAGCCTATTACTGGCTGCCCAAATGGACGGGTCACATGTATGACGAGCGACTCGGGCAGTGGCATTTCTGGTGCTCGCTCATTTCGGTCAATGTGCTCTTCTTCCCCATGCATTTCGTCGGTCTGGCGGGCATGCCCCGTCGCATTCCTGATTACGCGCTGCAGTTTGCCGACTTCAACATGCTGATCAGTCTCGGCGGCTTCGCCTTCGGGTTGTCGCAGTTGCTGTTCGTCTGGGGGGTGATCAAGTGCATCAGGGGGGGACAGCAGGCGAGCAATCAGGTATGGGAAGGGGCGGAGGGGCTGGAGTGGACGCTCTCATCCCCCCCTCCCTACCACAGCTTCAAGACCCCGCCAGAGGTGCGGTAAGGAGGTCATATGGCTCAGGTCAATCACGGTCCCCTGCTCAGGAAGCTGGCTTTGGTGGTGCTTGTCATGTTCGGGTTCGCCTTTGCGCTGGTGCCGCTGTATGACGTCTTCTGCAGGATCACCGGTCTCAACGGCAAGACCGCCGTACAGCCGGCCACGGCCGAGCGGGCGGTGATCGACAGCAAACGGACCATCCAGATCGAGTTCCTTGCCCATGCGGACACCCGGATGCCGTGGCAGTTCAGCGGCGAAACGGCGCGGTTGTCGGTGCGCCCGGGCGAAATGAAGCTGGTCAATTATCGGGTGTTCAATCCCACCGATCGCACCATGATTGGTCAGGCAGTGCCGTCAGTCTCGCCCGGTCCCGCCGCCGCCTATTTGAAGAAAGTGGAGTGCTTTTGCTTCAACCGTCAGGAGTTGCAGGCGGGGGAGAGCAAGCTGATGCCGCTCAAGTTTTATGTCGACCCCGATTTGCCCGACAACATAAACACCATCACGCTCTCCTATTCACTCTATGAGATCACTCAGTCCACCCCAGCCCCGACGCTGGCGCAGAGGAAATAATCATGGCCAAAGTTAACCAGACGTATTATGTCCCTGACCAGAGCCGCTGGCCCATCATAGGGGCGGTGGCCCTGTTCTTCCTGGCTTTCGGGGCGGGGCATCTGGTCAATGAGGTGGCGAGCAAGCAGGCCGGGGTCGGCCGGTATTTGATGATGACTGGCGTTGCCTTGCTGATTTTCATGCTGTTTGGCTGGTTTCGTCACATCATCCAGGAGTCCATGACCGGGCTCTACAGCGCCCAGATGGATCGCTCCTTCCGGCAAGGCATGGTCTGGTTCATCTTCTCCGAGGTGATGTTCTTCCTGGCCTTCTTCGGAGTGCTGTTCTATGCCCGCCAGCTTGCCATGCCCTGGCTGGACGGCGCGGGCAACAAGGCGATGACGGCCCAGTTGCTGTGGCCGGATTTCTCGGCACACTGGCCCATGGTCAAGACCCCGGGAGGGACCACGACCCAGGCCATGCCCTGGCACGGTATCCCCCTCATCAATACCCTGATCCTGCTCGGATCCTCCGTCACCCTGCTGTTTGCTCATACCGGGCTGGAGAATGGAAAGCGCAGTCGTCTCAAGGGGATGCTGCTTGTGACCGTGTTGCTTGGGTTGGCGTTCCTGTGGCTGCAAGGCTATGAATACCTCCATGCGTACCGGGATCTGGGGCTGCGACTGGACTCCGGCATCTACGGCAATACCTTCTTCATCCTGACCGGATTCCATGGCTTGCATGTCACCCTGGGGACTGTATTCCTGCTGATCATATGGCTGCGGATAGTGCTGAAGGATCACTTCACCGCCGAGCGCCACTTCGCCTTCCAGGCCGCGGCCTGGTACTGGCACTTCGTCGACGTGGTCTGGCTCTGCCTCTTCGTGTTCGTCTACCTGCTCTGAGGTCGGGATCAGTAAGGGCGCGGGTTGGGCTCCAGCCAGCCCATCATCAGGGAGAGCAGCAGGATGACGACCACCAGCAGGGAAAAGAACACCCGACGCCCCAGCGGGGCGGACATCTTCTGGGGATGACCCGTGGTCATCATCAACCAGAGGGCATGAAACAGCTGCCCAATGATGAGCAGCAGCATCAGTACCAGCACTATCTTGATCAACATGTTGGAGCCCTCCGTTATATGCGTGACATGGCTACATGGGATAAGCGGCGACCATGGCATCACAGGCGCTGGATCGTACTGATGTTCACTCTGGTTGTGACTGCGGGTTTGTGCAAGCTGTCGCTCTGGCAGTGGCAGCGGGGGATGGAGAAAGAGGCCTGGCTGGGGCGGATGGCGGTGGCGCAGCAGGTGGCGCCAATGACGCTTGCCCGGCTCGACTGGCGCAACCTTGAGTCACTGGACGGCCTGTCACTGGGAGGGGAGGTCGAATGGGTGTCCCCTCATGTCTGGTTGCTGGACAACCAGGCGGTGGCGGGCGAGATCGGCTACGACGTCATCATACCGGTACGCGCCGGTGATGCCCGTCCCCTGTTGCTGGTCAATCTGGGCTGGGTGCCTGCACCCGCCAGCCGGCAGCAGTTGCCAAGGCCCGTCATCCCGGCAACTCTGGAGCTCGACGGTCTGCTGCGCACGGCCCCCGGTGGCGTCTTGCTGGGTCAGAACATAGAGCCCGGCCCCTATCCTAACCGGCTGCAGTCCATCAGGGTGGATACCCTGAGCGAGATCCTCGGCTCGCCCCTCGCTGATGCCGTGTTTTATCAAAGGCAGACTCCCTTCCTCCACCACTATCAGCCGAATGTCATGCCGCCCGAGAAGCACAGGGCGTATGCAGTGCAATGGCTTGGGCTGGCGCTGGTGATGCTGGTGGGGGGCCTGGTGCTGACAAGGAGGTTGTCCTCATGAACTCATGGTCAAGATGGAAGGTGCCTGTCCTCTTTGGGCTGGTGATACTGCTGCCTGTGGTACTGGCTGCGCTGACCCTGAGGCAGGGCTGGTATGAACCCGGTACTCGCAACAAGGGGGCCTGGTTGGATCAGGAGGTCTATCTGTTGCAGCCGCTCCCGCCCCATCAGAACCAATGGCGACTGGTCTATCTGGCCGCCCGGCGTTGTGAGGCGCAATGCCAGCAGGTGCCCGAGTTGATGTCGCGGATCCAAAGCGCCCTTGGCCGCAATCTGGACAAGCTGGATCTGGTGCAACTGGCCGATGCGCCGCCGCGCGGGGCGAATGGATCTGTGCGGGCGGGCGATATGATGCTGGTGGACTCGCAAGGGCTGGCCATCCTGCGCTACGAGGTGCCGGCCAGCACGGCGGCGTGGCCGCTGCTTGGCAAGGCCGTGCTGTCGGATCTGCAGCAACTGCTCAAGTATCAGCGAGGTGTGCAATGAACGCGCACCTGAGGACTGTGTCGTGTGTCCTGTTGCCATCATCCGGGTACAAGCTTCAGCGGGGTACCGTATGAATATACAGAAGAGGCTGGCGTCGATCGCCATCGCACTGGCGGTGTTGGTCATCGTGCTCGGTGCATATACCCGGCTGACGGATGCCGGGCTGGCCTGCCCCGATTGGCCCGGTTGTTACGGCTCCATGGCCGTCCCCCAACCCGTGCATATGGAGCGGGCGGCCCAGCTCTACCCGGATACGCCGCTGGAGCCCCACAAGGCGCGCAGCGAAATGGTGCACCGCTACTTCGCCGGTGTGCTGGGTTGTGTGATTGCGTTGCTGTTCGTGCTGAGCTGGCGCGCTGGCGGTCGTCTGCGTCACCTCTCGGGGGCCTTGCTGGTGCTGGTGGTTGGGCAGGCGGCGCTGGGCATGTGGACGGTGACGCTGGCGCTGCACCCTCTGGTGGTGACCACCCATCTGCTGGGTGGGTTCGCCATCCTGACCCTGCTCTGGCTCTATCGGGTCGAGCTTGCGCGCTCCCCCGCGAACGCGCCCTTCTGCCGCGGTCAGGGCTTGCCCTGGCTGGGCAATGCGGCCTGCGGCGTGCTGCTGCTGCAGATAGCGCTGGGGGGCTGGACGTCGGCAAACTATGCGGCCATGGCCTGCGTCGAGCTGCCTCTCTGCCAGGGGAGCTGGCAGGCGCAGCTGAACTGGGAGGAGGCCTTTCATCTGCCGCTCGGCCACGCCAGCTATGAGTTCGGGGTGCTGAGCAAGGAGGCGCGCCAGACCATCCATATCGCCCATCGTCTGGGAGCTCTTGCCACCGCCCTGCTGGTGGGGGGCTTTGCCCTCGCCCTGATCCGTCAGGGGGCCCCGTTGCGCTTCCTGGGGGGGCTCTTGCTGGCCCTGCTGCTCGTGCAAATTGCCTTGGGGCTGGCGAACGTCCACCTGGCCCTGCCGTTGGCCAACGCCCTCGCACACAACCTGGTGGCGGCGCACCTGCTGGTGTGTTGTGTGCTGGCCCGTGGGCGGCTCTCCCGCCCCCGGCTTTCCCCTTCGCTGTCGCCTGAGGCGATCAGGAGTCAGACATGAACAGCAAGCCCTTGGCCCGCTTCATCGACCCCCGGCTGCTGCGGGACTACTACCAACTGACCAAGCCCAAGGTGGTTGCCTTGCTGCTGCTGACCGCCTGGGTCGGCATGCTGCTGGCCGAGCCGACCCAGGGCTCCCTGGACGAGATGGTGCTGGGGCTGGCGGGGATAGGGCTGCTGGCTGCCGGGGCTGCGGCCATGAACCACTCTCTGGATCACGGCATCGATGCCCAGATGCGCAGAACGCGCTGGCGACCGGTCGCCATGGGGCGGATCGGGCCCAAGTCTGCGATGGCGTTTGCGCTCTGGCTGGCGTTGACGGGCTTTGTCCTGCTCTATCGGGGCGTGAATCCCCTGACGGCCTGGCTGACTTTGGCCAGCCTGTTTGGCTATGCGGTCGTCTATACCCTGCTGCTGAAACGGGCCACGCCACAGAACATCGTCATCGGCGGGCTGGCGGGCGCCATGCCGCCGCTGCTGGGCTGGACCAGCATCACGGGACAGCTCTCGGCCGAGCCCTGGTTGCTGGTGATGATCGTCTTCACCTGGACGCCGCCCCACTTCTGGTCCCTGGCCATCCACAGACGGGATGACTATGCCGGCGCGAACATTCCCATGCTGCCCGTCACCCACGGCATAGCGTTCACCAAGACGGCTATCCTGCTCTATCTGCTGATCCTGACCCTGGTCTGCCTGCTGCCCTACCTGATCGGCATGTCCGGGCTGCTCTATCTTATCGGCAGCCTGGCGCTGAACCTCGGGTTCTGCTGGCATGGCTGGTTGCTGAAGTATTCGGAGCGCCCCGGTCAGGCGATGCGCACCTTCCGCTTCTCCATCTATCACCTGATGTTGCTGTTTGGTCTGCTTGTTCTGGACCACCACTGGCTGTGGCGGCTGTCGTAGGGGGGAGGTATCTGGCAGGGGATCTGCGTAGTTGCTTGTGCATTCAGGCTGGCCCCGGGGCCAGCCTGAATCATGTTCAGAGCTTGACCATGATGTGGCGTGGCACAGTGTAATCCTCCAGCGCATAGAGGGAGAGATCCTTGCCGTAGCCCGACATCTTCATGCCGCCGTGGGGCATCTCCGAGGTGAGCATGAAGTGGGTGTTGATCCAGGTACAGCCATATTGCAGGTGGCTGGCCACCTTGCTGGCGAGGCTCAGATCCCGGGTCCAGACCGAGCTGGCGAGGCCGTAGTCCGAGTCGTTGGCCCACTGTACCACCTGTTCGGCGTCGCCAAAGCGGGTCACCGACACCACGGGGCCGAACACCTCCCGGCGCACGATCTCATCCTCCTGGCGGGCATGGGCTATCAGGGTCGGCTCGAAGAAGAAGCCGTTGCCGGCGCGGATCTTGCCGCCTGTGGTCACCTCCACGTGGCCGCTGCTCTGGGCCCGCTCCACGAAGCTGGCGACCCGGTTGCGCTGGCGGTCCGAGATGAGCGGTCCCATCTCCACCCCCTCCTCGCGTTGGCCCCCCACCTTGATGGAAGCCACCGCCTCCGTCATGGCGGCGACGAACTTGTCGTAGATCTTGCCCTGGGCATAGATGCGGCAGGCGGCGGTGCAGTCCTGTCCGGCGTTGTAGAAGCCGAAGGTGCGAATGCCCGCCACCACGGCCTCCAGATCCGCATCGTCGAAGATGATCACCGGCGCCTTGCCCCCCAGCTCAAGGTGGGTGCGCTTCATGGTGCGGGCGGCGCTCTGCAGTATTTTCTGGCCGGTGGCGATGTCACCGGTGAGCGACACCATGCGCACCAGCGGATGCTCTACCAACGGCGCCCCCACGCTCTCGCCCCGGCCGCAGACGATGTTGATGACGCCGCGCGGGAAGAGTTCGCTGGCGAGCTCGGCGAGGCGCAGGGCGGTGAGCGGGGTCTGCTCGGAGGGTTTGAGCACCACAGTATTGCCGGCGGCGAGCACGGGAGCCATCTTCCAGGCCGCCATCATCAGGGGGTAGTTCCAGGGGGCTATGCTGCCCACCACCCCTATGGGGTCGCGGCGGATCATGCTGGTATGCCCCTCGATGTACTCCCCCGCCAGCGGCCCTTGCAGGCAGCGGGCTGCCCCGGCGAAGAAGCGGAAGCAGTCCACCACGGCCGGCAGCTCGTCATTGAGCACCGCCAGATAGGGCTTGCCGCAGTTGAGGGATTCGAGCGCCGCGAACTCCTCGGCGTGGCGCTCGATGGCATCGGCCAGGCGCAGCAGCAGGGTGCTGCGCCTGGCCGGGGTGGTGCGGCTCCACTGGGCGAAGGCGCGCTGGGCACCGTTCACCGCGCGGTTCACCTGCTCGAACGAGGCTTCGGGCACGGAGGCTATGAGCTCGCCGGTGGCGGGGTTGAGGATGGACTCGGCCTGGCCGTCACCGGTCACGAACTGGCCGTCGATCAAGAGTTGGGTAGAGAATTTCATGGTTGCATCCTTGCGCGGGCGTTGAGTCGTTATTTGCCACTGCCGGCGACGTCCTGGCCGTCGCGGGTGAGGTAGTAGGCAAGCAGAATGGGAATGGTGGTCACGGCCACTATGATGAGGGCCACCACGTTGGTGACGGGCCTGTCACGGGGGCGGATCAGCTCCTGATACATCCAGATGGGCAGCGTGGTCTGCTGGCCCGCGGTGAAGGTGGTGACTATCACCTCGTCAAAGCTGAGGGCAAAGGCCAGCATGCCCCCCGCCAGCAGCGCGGTGGCGAGGTTGGGCAGGATCACGTAGCGCAGGGTCTGGAAGCCGTCGGCCCCGAGATCCATGGACGCCTCTATGAGGGACTGATGGGTGCGGCGAAAGCGCGCCAGGGCATTGTTGTAGACCACCACCACGCAGAAGGTGGCGTGGCCTATGACGATGGTCCAGAAGCTGAACGGGATCTCCATCAGGCCGTAGGCGGAGCGCAGCGCTATGCCGGTGACTATGCCGGGCAGGGCGATGGGCAGCACCAGCAAGAGCGACACCACCTCCTGGCCGAAGAAACGGCTGCGGGCGATGGCCCCTGCCGCCAGGGTGCCGAGCACCATGGCCGCCAGGGTCGCCAGCCCCGCCACCTCCAGCGACAGCTGGATGGCGCGCCACACGTCGGGGCGGTTCAGAGTCACCTCGAACCATTTGAGGGTGAGCCCGGGGGGCGGGAACTGGTAGCTCTTGCTCTCGCTGGTGAAGGCGTAGAGGAAGATAAACAGGATCGGGAAGTGCAGAAACAGCAGCCCGCCGATGGCGGCGTATTTGAGCAGGCCGGAAGGTTGCTGACTTTGGCGCATGGATTGATTAGAGCGCATCGAAGGCCCCCAGGCGTTTTGCTATCGCCAGATAGACGGCGATGATAAGGATGGGCACCAGGGAGAAGGCGGCGGCGAAGGGCAGGTTGCCCGCCGTGCCCTGCTGCATGTAGACCACCTGACCTATGTACATGGTCGAGTTGCCTATGATGCCGGGGATGATGTAGTCCCCGAGCGTCAGGGAGAAGGTGAAGATGGAGCCCGCCACCACGCCGGGCAGCGCCAGCGGCAGTATCAGGGTGCGGAAGGTCTGGGCCGGGGTCGCCCCCAGATCGCTGCTCGCCTCCAGCAGGGAGCGCGGGATCCGCTCCACCGCCGCCTGGATGGGCAGGATCATGAAGGGCAGCCAGACGTAGACGAAGACGATGAAGGTGCCGAGCCGCGAAAACGAGAGCGAAGGGCCGCCGATCACCGGGAGGGAGAGGATTCCGTCCAGCAGCCACTCCAGCCCCAGGCTGTCCGCCAGCCAGCTCACCACCCCCTCCTTGGCCAGGATCAGCTTCCAGGCATAGACCCGCACCAGATAGCTGGACCAGAGCGGCAGCATGATGCCCACATAGAACAGCGCCCGGGTCTTGCCGCTGGTGTAGCGCGCCATGTAGTAGGCGATGGGGAAACCGAGCAGGGCGCAGGCCAGGGTCACCAGCAGCGACATGCCGACGGTACGGCCGATGACGTCCAGGTTTTCCGGCCGCAGCAGGGCGATGAAATTTTGCAGCCCCAGCTCGTGGCGCACCTGACCGCTGAACTCGTCCAGCCCGAAGAAGGCGTTGGAGAGCAGCATCAGCAGAGAGCCCACATAGATGATGCCGAGCCACAGCAGGGGCGGTCCCAGCAGTATCCCCAGAAGCAGGCCGGGACGGCCGTAGAGCAGGGTGGAGAGGCGCCTCAGCGGCCGCAAGCGTGCAGGTTCGATGGCGTGGCTCATGGCTAGACTCGTACCGTGGGGGAGGCTCATGGCTGAGCCCCCGATCCTGAGGTGCTCAGGCGGTGGATGGCCTGCTCAGGCCAGCTGAGGCTGACCCGGGCACCACGGGCCAGGCGGGCCTGCCCCTCGTTGGGATGGTTGACGATAAGCTCGAGCTGCTCACCGAGATCGACCCGGTAGCGCACGAAGGGGCCGAGGTACTCCACCTCGCGGATCTCGCCGGACCAGCCCGGCATGCCGGCCTCGCCGAGCCGGATCCGCTCCGGGCGCACCATCATCTGGCGTGCATCGCCGCACAGACGGCGGGCTTGCTCCCCCTCGAACAGGTTGACGGTGCCGACAAAGCGGGCCACAAACGGCGTCGCCGGGGCATCGTAGATGGTATCCGGCGCGGCTATCTGCTCGATCTTGCCCTGACTGAAGATGCAGATGCGGTCGCTCATGGAGAGCGCCTCCTGCTGATCGTGGGTGACGAAGATGAAGGTGATGCCGAGCTGGCGCTGCAGCGCCTTGAGTTCGAGCTGCATCTGCTCGCGCAGCTTGAGGTCCAGCGCACCCAGGGGTTCGTCCAGCAGCAGGATGCGCGGCTGGTTGATAAGGGCCCGGGCGATGGCGATGCGCTGGCGCTGGCCGCCGGAGAGCTGGCCCGGTTTGCGGTTGCCGACACCGGGCAGGCGCACCAGCTCCAGCATCTCGTCCACCTTGCGGTGACGCTCCGCCCTGGGCACTCCCCTGATCATCAGGCCGTAGCCGATGTTGTCCCGCACATCCATGTTGGGAAACAGGGCGTAGTCCTGAAACACGGTATTGAGGTTGCGATCATAGGGCGGCACCCGGGAGCAGGGTTCGCCAAACAGGCGGATCTCCCCCTCGCTCGGGTACTCGAAGCCGGCGATCATCCGCAGGCAGGTGGTCTTGCCGGAACCGCTCGGGCCCAGCAGGGTAAAAAACTCGCCGGCAGGGATCTGGAAGGAGATGTCGTCGACCGCCTTCACCTCGCCATAGTGGCGGCTGACCCGGTCAAATTGTACGGCTGTCATGGTACGTCCTTGTCACTAGAGGTGCGGGCCGGACTCCTGTCCGGCCCGCTGGGTTGCGCGCAGTCAGCTCAAGCTCAGCGGCCACCCAGGATGGCGATATAGTCGGAAACCCAGCGGTAATAGGGCACGCAGGTTCCCTGGCTCTTGCACTGGGAGACGGGGGTACGCCAGAAGTGCACCTTGTCGAAGTTGTCTATGCCGTTGGTCTTGCAGCCCTCTTTCCCCAGCAGGGCATTGCCCTCGCAGGCGGCGGGCACCACGGGCACTGAGCCGAACCAGGAGGCGAGATCCCCCTGCAGCTTGTTGTTCAGGGAGTGCTCCAGCCACTGGTAGGCGCAGGTGAGGTGCTTGGCTTCGCTGTGCACCATGCTGGTGTCGGCCCAGCCGGTGACGCCCTCTTTGGGCACAGTGGTGGCGATGGGCTGCTTGTCGGCGATCAGAGCATTGGCCTGGAACGGCCAGGAGCCGGAGGCCACCACCCCCTCGTTCTTGAAGTCATCTATCTGGACGAAGGCATCGTGCCAGTAGCGCCCCACCAGCTGGCGCTGCTTGCGCAGCAGATCGAGGGAGGCCTTGTACTGCTCCTCGTTCAGCTCGTAAGGATCCTTGATGCCGAGCGCCGGCTGGTGGGTCATCAGATAGAGGGCGGCATCGGCGATGTGGATGGGGCCGTCGAAGGCCTGCACCCGCCCCTTGTTGGACTTTCCGTCCGGCAGGGTCTGCTCCTCGAACACCACGTTCCAGGAGTCGGGCGCCTTGGGGAACACCTTGGTGTTGTACATCAGGATGTTGCCGCCCCACTGGTAGGGGACGCCGTAGTGCTTGCCCTCCACAGTGTGCCAAGGGGCATTCTGCAGGCGGGGGTCTATCTTGCTGTAGCTCGGGATGAGCGCCAGATTGAGCGGTTGCACCTTGCCCCCCGCGATGAGGCGTAGGCTGGCGTCGCCGGAGGCAGTCACCAGATCGAAGCCCCCCTCGTTCATCAGGGCCACCATCTCGTCCGAGGTGGCGGCCGTCTTGACGCTGACCTTGCAGCCGGTCTCCTTCTCGAAGCCGGTCACCCAGTCGTAGTTCTTGTCGGTTTCGCCACGCTCCACGTAGCCGGCCCAGGCCACGATATTGAGCTGGCCTTCACCCTTGCCGAGCTCGGTCGGGGCGGCCTGGGTCTGGCCTGCCAGCAGGGCGGGGATCAGGGCCAGGGTCAGGGGGGTCAGTTTCATCTTGCTCTCCTTGCATGATCTGGAGCCATGCGATGCCGCAATGGCGCTTAACATCCTGTTAACCAGTCATGAGCGTAGGAGAAGGCAGTGGTAATGAGAATTTCAATTTTTAACGCCAGAGGTATCTGCCAAATCTATATCGAGTGCAGATGAATCTTATTTTTGATGGCGGCGCAACGATCACCCTGAGGGCGCTGGCTAGCGGGAGGCCGGCTGGCGGGCCCGCAGCCGGCTCTGATCCCGCGCTATGTCGATGAACTCGCGGGCAGTCCAGTCGAGCCGCGAGCCGCGGCGCCACACCAGGCCGATGTCGATGGCAGGGATGGGTTCCTTGATGGGGCGGGCCTCCACCCGCTCCTGCTCCAGCGACCAGGGGCGATAGGCAAAGTCCGGCAGCAGGGCGACCCCGAGCTGGCTCGCCACCAGGCTGCGCACCGCCTCCACCGAGGCAGTGCGCAGCACAGTGCGAGGGGAGATGCCGTAGCGGCGCAGGCCGGCCCCGATGATCTGATCCAGCTGATCGGCGGTGAGGGAGATCATGGGCTCGTCACCCAATGCCTTGAGGGAGAGGGTCGATTCCGCGCAGAGGGGGTGGTTGGCAGCGAGCCAGAGCCGCAGGGGGGATCGGGTCAGCAGCTCGGTATCGAACGCCTCCTGGCGTATGGTGCGGTTGGTCATCAGTATCCCCACGTCCACCTCGCCGTTGACGATCTGATGCTCCAGAAACGGCTGCTCGTCCTCCTTCACCTCGATGCGCACCGCCGGGAAGGCGCGGCGAAAGCGGCCTATGGCCTCCGACAGGTAGTAGCCGGCCACCAGCGTCGTCACCCCTATGGTGAGCTGCCCCTGATCCTGCTGGGCCACCGCCTTGAGGGACTGGCCGGCTTCGGTCATGGCGCCGAGAATGCGCCTGGCATGGAGCAGGAACTGGTGGCCCTGGGCCGTCAGGGTGACGCCACGCGGGTTGCGCTCGAACAGGGCGGCACCGAGCTCGGTCTCCAGCTCGCGGATGGCGCTGGTGACCGCCGACTGGGAGATGTGCAGTTCGGCGGCGGCGCGGCTCACGGAGAAGCTGTCGGCCACGGCCACGAAGTAACGGATCTGGCGAAAGGTAAAATTCATCTGGGCATCCTGCCACGGGCGACGAGGTTGGCTGCCAGCTTAACCCCGAACTTCTCCCAAGCAAAAGGCGCCGTGATGGCGCCTTTATCATTATTTTTCCTGCTGTTAGCGGGAGCTGGCCGCCTCTATCACCGGCACCCGGTTCACCGCCTTGCCCAGATAGGCGAGGGTGATGGTCACTATGATGCAGGTGAAGCTGAGCCACATGTAGGGCAGGTAGTCGAGTGTGGCCACCCCCAGTACCCCGGCCATGAAGATGCCGTTGTCGCTCCAGGGCACCATGCCGCAGGTGAGGGTGCCGCCGAACTCGGCGTTGCGGGAGAGGTTCTTGCGCGCCAGTCCCAGCCGATCGTAGTTCTTGGCCATGATCTTGGGGGTCAGGATCAGGGACACATACATGGCGGAGCCGAACACGTTGGCCAGGAAGGCGGTGCCTATGGTGTGGCTGGTCAGGCTGCCGACGCTGTTGATGCGCTTCTCGAATGCGCTGGCGATCACCGCCAGTATGCCGACCTTCTCCAGCAGGCCGCCAAACCCCAGGCCGAAGATGATGACGGCCACCGAGCCCAGCATGGACTCCATGCCGCCGCGACCCAGGATGTTGTCGATGAAGTCGACGCCTGAGGTGATGGCGAACGGGCTGTAGGCGGAGTGCATCGCCTTGACCGGGTCCATGTCCTGGAAGGCGATGGCCCAGACAAGGCCGAGCAGGGCGCCGAAGCTGATCACCGGAAACGCGGGTTTGCGGTTCGCCAGCAGGCCCAGCACCAGGATCACCGGCACTATGGCCAGCGGCGTGATGTTGAACTGCTTGTCGAGGGCCTCCATCACCAGATTGACCTGCTCCAGGCTGACGTTGCCGGAGTATTGCATGCCGACCACGGTGAACAGGGCCGCCGTGATGACGTAGGAGAAGAGGCTGATGGGCAGCATCCCCTTGATGTGCTCCACCACGTCGACGTTGGACATGGTCGACGCCAGCACCACAGAGTCGGAGAGGGGGGAGAGCTTGTCACCGAAGTAGACGCCGGAGAGCACGGCACCGGCCACCAGGGGGGCAGGTACCCCCAGGCTGTGGCCTATGCCCATCATGGCGATCCCCGCCGTGGCGGCAGAGCCCCAGGAGGTGCCGGTAGCCAGCGAGGTGAGGGAGCAGATGATCAGGGTCGCCAGCAGGAAGATGGACGGGTGTATCACCTTGAGGCCGAAGTAGATGATGCTGGGGACTATGCCGCCGGCGATCCAGGTGCCCACCAGGGCACCGACGGAGACCAGTATCAATATGGCCCCCATCCCCTTGGCGACGCCGTCAACGGCCGCCTGCTCCAGGGACTTGTAATCATGGCCTAGCCGGATGCCGAGCCCCATGATGACGAACCAGGCGATGAACAGTGCCAGCTGGATCGGCAGATCGAGCACGCTGGTGAACGAAAAGGCCAGGGCCAGGAAAATGGCCAGGCAGGCAAAGACCTGCGCCATGCCAGGCAATCGGATGTGGTTTTGTTGGTTTTGCATAGATACTTCCTAAACTCTTGCTCGCCAAGGTCGGTCCCTCTCGTCCTGTGGATACACGTATCCCGAGGGGCCGGCCCAAAAAGAGGCCGCAATCTACCACAAACCCGGGGCGCAAAATCCCAACTTATTTAGCAAAAATGCATTAATGTTTGATAAATCTACTCATTAGTTGATCTCATCGGCGCTTTTTTTGAATATCAGGCCGAGGCAGGACAAATAGCCAAAACCCATAGAGAAGTCCGATTGCACTCTCCATAATCACAAACGATAATCGTTATCGTTTGGTTCTATGGGTAGCATCATCATGATCTGGATAGTGCGGTGTCTCTTGCTGGCAGCCTTGCTGGCGGTGTTGGGCTGGGGTCAGGACAAGGCATACGGCCTGTGGAGTCTGGGCTTCTTGCTGGCCGCCTGGGTCATGCTGGAACCCAGGCTGAGGCCAGCGCTGATCCTGCTGCCGGTCGCGGGCATGACGGGGGTCGTCACCCTGCTCTGGCAGCAAAGCTGGCTATAGGAGCCGTTCAGCGGGAAGGGACGGCCTGGATCTTGTCGTAGGCCAGGCGCAGTGAGGTCATGACCTTCTGCTCCATCTCGGTGCGTTCGACATCCGTGGTGAAGTAGATCATGTCGACATTGTGGCGTATGTAGTGAGAGGGGAGCTGGTTCAGGGTCAGGCAGCAGAGATCGGCCAGCTGGTAAGGGGTCAGTGTCTGGTTAAGCCCTTGTTTTTCTATCTCTTTGAGCACCAGATGCTCATAGAAGTTGTGAATGTCGGTATCCAGGATCATGGGAAAACCCCTGTGGTGGCATGGCATCCTCAACAGCATAGCCATGGCAGGGGCAAAAACAAAAGGCCCGTCACTTTCGTGATGGGCCTTTTTGCATGATGAATGGTGCGAAGAGAGGGACTCGAACCCTCACATCCGTGGGACACTAACACCTGAAGCTAGCGCGTCTACCAATTCCGCCACCTTCGCACACTGATTTTCTCCAGCTGGTTTTTAAATGCGGTTGGAGCGCATTGTTCTGTGTTTACATGTCAGAATCATGGTGCGAAGAGAGGGACTCGAACCCTCACACCCGGGGGGCACTAACACCTGAAGCTAGCGCGTCTACCAATTCCGCCACCTTCGCACATTCGGGTTATCAGTCTGGATTTACATGCTGTCTGATAAAAGCATGGTGCGAAGAGAGGGACTCGAACCCTCACATCCGTGGGACACTAACACCTGAAGCTAGCGCGTCTACCAATTCCGCCACCTTCGCACATTGTCATCAATCTTGTTTTACATGCCATCGATGAAGCATGTTGCAGTATGGTGCGAAGAGAGGGACTCGAACCCTCACATCCGTGGGACACTAACACCTGAAGCTAGCGCGTCTACCAATTCCGCCACCTTCGCATCACTGCGGTGGGGGATTCTATAGAGTTTTGGGGGGGCGTCAACAGCCAAAGGGGACTTTTTTCGCTGTTGACGGATAAAGCCGTATCAAGGGCACAAAACTTCAGCAATCTGGGTCACGCCGGGGCCAGTGCGTCCTGATACATCTGCTCGTACAGGGGGACGGAGTTGGCCCAGTCGAAGCGGGTGTGCATGGCATTTTGCTGCACGCGAGCAAACCGCTCGGGTTCCTGCAGGTAGTGGAGCAGGCTGCGGCGCATGGCATCGAGCAGGGTGCTGGCGGTGGGATCGTTGAAGCAGAAACCGGTCGCCTTGGCGGGATCGGCATCCCAGTCCACCACAGTATCCTTGAGTCCGCCGACGGCTCTCACCAGCGGCAGGGTGCCATAGGCCAGGCTGTACATCTGGTTGAGGCCGCAGGGTTCGAACAGGGAGGGCATCAGGAAGAAGTCGGCGCCGGCTTCCACCAGGTGGGCCAGACGGTCGTCATAGGCGTTGATGAAGGCGAACCTGTCGGGATGTTGCTGGGCTATGGTCTGCAGCTGGGCGGCGAGGGAGGGATCGCCGGAACCCACTATCACCACCTGCACCTGGTGCTGCAGGAACTTGTCCAGCGCCGGGATGAGCAGGTGCACCCCCTTCTGCTCGGTCAGACGACACACCATGCCATAGATGGGCAAGTTGCCGACGGGCAGCCCCGTCTCCTGCTGCAGGGCCCGTTTGCAGGTGTGTTTGCCGGCCAGGTGGTCGGCGTCATAGGTGGCGGGCAGCAGGGGATCGAAGGCGGGATCCCAATCCTGATAGTCACAACCGTTGAGGATGCCGCGCAAGTCGCTCGCCCGTTGCTGGAACACGCTGGCCATGCCGTGAGCCCCCAGGTGCGTCAGCAGCTCGCTGGCGTAGTTGGGGCTGACCGCATTGATCTTGTCCGCATAGAGCACACCGCACTTGAGCAGGTTGATGTGACCGTAGTCGTAGTTGATGCGCTGCTCGTAGTCCTGGATCTCCGGCACGGCCCAGAACTGCTGGCGATCGAACACCCCCTGGAAGGCCGCATTGTGGATGCTGATGACAGACCGGGTGCGCTGGAAGAAGGGATTGTGAGCGTGGCGCGTCTTGAGCAGCAGCGGCAGCAGGCCGGTGTGCCAGTCGTTGCAGTGGACTATGTCAGGGGCGAAGTTCAGCTGCTCGCAGGCGTGCAGGGCCGCCGCCGCCAGGAAGGCAAAACGCTCGCCGTTGTCGGGATAGGCCTGATTGTTCTCGGCATAGAGCTGGGGCCGCTCGAAATAGGGCGGGCAGTCGAGCAGATAGACGCAGATCCCGTCCAGTTCCAGCTGATAGATGCGATAGCTGATGTCGTCCCGCCCCTGGGGGGTGGGCAACCAGCGCGAGGCGAGTAGGGTGGCTTCGTCCCGGCGCTTGAGCGACTTGTAGAAGGGCAGGATGATGCGAACGTCGTGACCCTCCCGGGCGAGATGCTGCGGCAGGGCCTTGGCCACATCCGCCAGGCCCCCGGTCTTCACCAGCCCCTCAACCTCCGAGGCTACAAACAGGACTTTCAGTGGGTTAATAGCCAACTCTTGCTCCCTTAGGTACCACGACGATACCGCCTTCGGATACGGTAAATCGCTCTCTGTCATGGTCCAGATTCTCACCGATCACGGTGCCGGGTGCAATTTCAACGTTTTTGTCGATGATGGCGCGTCGAATTGAGCAGCCTTCACCTATTTTCACATCCCCGAGCAGCACGGATTCGCTGATGTGGCTGCAGGGGCCTATGTTGCAGCGGAAACCCAGGATGGAGCGCTGGATCTGGCTGCCCTGAATGAAGCAACCGCCGGAGATCAAGGAGTTGGCAATCTTGACCTTGCAGTCATCGGTGTCGATGAAGGTGGCGGGGAGCAGGGGCGGGTAGTGGGTGTGCAGCGGCCACTTGCGATTGTAGAGCGAGAAGGGAGCATCGTCGGCGACCAGGTCCATGTGCGCCTGCCAATAAGAGTCCAGCGTGCCCACGTCACGCCAGTAGACGTTGGGCTTCTCACCCGGGATGACGTTGGTGCTGTAGTCGTAGACATAGACGGGGGCGCGGGGGAACAGGCTGGGGATGATGTCCTTGCCGAAATCGTGGCTGGAGTTCTCCTCGGCGGCATCGCGCTTGAGCTCGCGGTAGAGCGCCTCGGTCTCGAAGATGTAGTTGCCCATCGAGACCAGCGCCTGGGTGGGATCCCCGGGGATGGGCTTCGGATGCCTGGGTTTCTCTTCGAAGCCTATCATGCGGCCCTCCTGATCCACCTCTATCACCCCGAAGGCGCTCGCCTCCTCGATGGGCATGCGCAGTGCAGCCACGGTCAGAGCGGCGGCCTTCTGCTTGTGGAAGCTCACCATCTGGCTCACGTCCATCTTGTAGATGTGGTCGGAACCGAAGATGCAGACGTGCTCGGGGTCGGATATCTCGATGAAGCGCAGGTTCTGATAGATGGCGTCGGCGGTGCCGTCATACCAGCGTTTGCCCATCCGCATCTGGGCCGGAATGGGATCGATGAAGCGATCCGTGATGCCGACTATGTTCCAGCCCTTCTTCATGTGCAGGTAGAGAGACTGGGACTTGAACTGGGTAAGCACATAGATGCGCAGGAAGTCGGCGTTGACGAAGTTGTTGAGCACGAAGTCGATCAAGCGGTAGCTGCCGCCAAAGGGGACGGAGGGCTTGCTGCGGGTGGTGGTCAGTGGTTGGAGTCGGGTTCCTTCGCCGCCTGCCAATATCATGGTGAGTATGCCTGCCATCGTATTTATCTCCCTGAATTCATACTTTGAAAAGGTTTTCATGTTGCCGCGAAAAAACACCCCTAAAGGGGTGGTAAACGTTTTCTTGGTACCTTAGCAGATCCCGTCTGGCACTCTCTACTTGTTTTATTACAACCGTTGCACTTATTTAGGCTTTGCTCAGATACACCTTGAATTTGCCATCGCCGGCGATCACTTCGGTTCGTTTGAAGTGCGTCTCCAGTATAGGTTGGTAACGCAGGAAGGCATTGGCGACTATGGTCAGGGCGCCATCGGCGGTCAGAAACTCGGGGGCCCTTGCCAGGAAAGTTTCGGTGGCGGCATAGAAGGTCTTGAGCCCGGCATGGAAGGGGGGATTCGAGACGATATGTTGGAATCTTTCGGCAATATCTGAATAGACATCAGAGGCATAGACCCGCCCGCTCAGGCCGTTGACCGCCAGGGTACGGCGACTTGACTCCAGCGCCAGGGCGCTGATGTCCACCATGTTCACCGTCAGTGCCGGGTTGCGTTTGGCCAGGATGGAGCCGATGACGCCGGCGCCACAGCCAAAGTCGAGCAGCTTGCCCGTCATGGGGGGCAGGCTCGCCAGCAGCATCTGGCTGCCGAGATCCAGTCCGTCGGCGCTGAAGACCCCCGGCAGAGCCATGACGGTCAGCTCGGTATCCCCGGCCTTGCACTCATAGCGGCTGAACCAGGCATCCAGCTCGAAGGGGGCGACCGGCTTGCCGAGCTCGCCATGATAGAGAGAGCAGCGGCGGGCGGAGTCGCGCTTTATCGGCTTCTCGCCATAGGGGGCCAGCAGCTTGTCGGCCCCGTTGATGCCGCCCCGGTTCTCGCCGGCGAGTAACAGATCGGCACCGCTTTCGAGCAGCGGCGCCATCATGGCCAGCAGATATTGCGCCTCGGCCTTGGCCTTGGGCATCAGCAGCAGCAGGGCATCGAAACGAGGGGCACCGCCGAGCTGGTGATCGAACAGGATGCGCTCACCCAGGGCTGCCTGCTGGCTCAGGAAATAGCAGTAGTCTGTGGTGAAGACCGTCAGGGAGTCGGCCAGCTCGGCCAGTTGACGAGGGTAATCATCTTCCAGGGCGCCACACAACAATAGCCGTTTGCCGACAAAGAGGGCTTGATTACGTTCCAGCATCTGGCTGACGGCACTGACAGGACGGCTCATTGGGACTCTCCACGCTTTTTTGGGCGGCTATTATACATGGCCGCTTTCGCCTTGACATTTATGCTGTGTTCCCGAAATATGCCCAGACACCTTATTTATCCAGAGATGATGCAATGCGGTCATGCGTATCGAAACGAAAGCATAAACACAGCCTGACATTCGGGCCTGCTGGCGTGCGCGCGTAACCTCTCATCTCTGAGACGATTCAAGCCCCGGTAGCGACCCCCGTACCGGGGCTTTTTATTGACCAATCCATCTGTTTAGGAGAAGGAAATCCCATGTTTCAAGGTTCGATAGTTGCCCTGATCACCCCATTTCGACAGGGCCAGCTGGACGAGGCCGCACTGGCTCGCCTGGTGGAGTGGCACATAGAGCAGGGGACCCATGGCATAGTGCCGGTCGGTACCACGGGGGAGAGCCCGACCCTGACCCACGACGAGCATTGCCGGGTGGTGGAGCTGGTGGTCAAGCAAGTGGCGGGACGGATCCCTGTCATCGCAGGCGCTGGGTCCAACAACCCGGTCGAAGCCATCGAATACACCCGTTTCGCCGAGCAGATGGGGGCGGACGCCACCCTGCATGTGGCCGGTTACTACAACCGCCCGAATCAGGAAGGCTTGTTCCACCACTTCAAGGCGGTCCATGACGCCACCACCAAGCCCATCATCGTCTACAACATTCCGCCCCGCGCCATCGTCGATGTGCAGCCGGCGACCCTGGCCCGCCTCGCCGAGTTGCCGCGCATCGCCGGCGTGAAGGATGCCACCGGCGATCTGGCCCGCCCCTGGACCGAGCGCCAGCTCATCAAGAAGCCCTTCGCCTGGCTCTCCGGTGAAGATGCCACCGCCGTCGCCTACAACATCGGCGGTGGTCAGGGCTGCATTTCGGTGACGGCCAACGTGGCCCCCAAGCTGGTGGCCGAGGTCCAGAACCTGACCCTGGCCGGCGAGTGGCAGGCCGCCCGCGAGCTGCAGGACAAGCTGATCCCGCTGCATCAGGCCATGTTCGCCGAGCCGAGCCCGGCGGGCGCCAAATACGCTGTCTCCCTGCTGGGACTGTGCAGCGAGGAGTGCCGTCTGCCGGTGATGCCGCTGTCTGACGCCACCCGCGAGCGGATCCGCGCCGCAATGCAGGCATTGAATCTGTTGTAAAAACTGGGCTCTGGATCTCGCTTTTGACTGCCAGGTCAATTAATGGCCAGGCTTTGCCGATATACTCGCTTGGATACAACCAAGGATGATTTGGCATGCAAGAATGGGATCCGGAGCACTTCACCAGTTTTGAACATCTCTGTGAAGTGACCTTGGCCGCGGTCAGAGAAAAGACCGAGGCCGAGCAGATCTATCTGTGGCTGCGGGCGCCGACGCCCCAGCTCTATCACTACAGGCCCGAGCAGGGCTTGCTCTGTCTGAGCGCCGACCTGCTCAGCTCCCTCGACCTGCCCCTCCTCTTCATAGAGCGCTCCCTCGATCTCGGCCAGTTGCTGGTGGAGCCCATCGCGCCGACCAGCGCCATCTGGGAGAGCGTCGAGCCTGAGGTTCCGCGCCTGCGTGCCTGCTTCCCGCTCAAACGCCACAAGGGGCTGGAGGCCGTGGTCTATCTGGAAACCCGGCGCCGCCTCGATCGTCTGCCAAGGCGTCAGCAGCAGAGCATACAGCTACTGATGCACTACCTCGCCGCCGAGCTGGAGAGTCGTCGGCTCGCCGGTCAGGTCGATCTGGAGCGGGATCAGCGGATCCATACCCAGGCCGACCTCGTCCGCAGCCAGGCCCTGCAGGACTCCTTCCTCAGCATGCTGCAGGCGCTGCACCAGGTGGGGGTCAAGCTGTCGCGCTGTGACAGCGAGGATCGCCTGCTGCACGATGCCGTGGTGCTGGCGCGCCAGGAGCTGCAGTTCGATCGCATCGCCATCTTCCTGACGGACAGTGAATTCAAGACCATGCACGGGACCTGGGGCACCAACGAGGCGGGCGAGCTCATCGACGAGCGCCATTTCATCAGCGCCATTCCGGATCACCCCACGGTGCAGGAGGCGCTGCGCCGCAAGGACTATGTGCTGGTGCTGGAAGATACTCCGCTCTATTACGAGAAGCAGGAGGTGGGGCGGGGCTGGAATGCCATGGTGTCGCTCTGGGACGGGGGCACCCCCATCGGCTGGATCGCCGCCGACAACCTGCTCTGGCGGCGCCCGCTCAAGGCGTATCAGAGCGAGATCTTCAAGCAGTATGCCGCCGTGCTCTCCCAGTTGCTGATCCGCCAGCGCACCCAGGCGGCGCTCGAGCGCTTCAACCGTGACCTGGAGCTGCGGGTGCAGGAGCGAACCCGGCAGCTGGCCGACACCAACCGGGCGCTGGAGGAGGCCAACCGACGTCTCTCCCTGCTGTCGCTGGAGGATCCACTGACCGGGATCGCCAACCGCCGTCAATGGGACATCACCATGGAGCGGGAGTGGGAGCGGGCGCGTCGCCATCAGGGAGTCTTGGCGGTGCTGATGATAGATGTGGACGAGTTCAAGTCCTACAACGACCACTTCGGTCACGGCAAGGGGGATCAGTGCCTGCAACGGGTCGCGGCCCTGCTGCAGGAGACGGAGCGGCGGCGCACCAATCTGGTGGCCCGCTATGGTGGCGAGGAGTTCGTGATCCTGCTGTGCGCCCCGCAACCCGGGGAGGCGGAGCGACTGGCAGAGCAGATCCACCAGGGACTGGAAGCCCTGCAGATCTCCCATCCGGCCTCCCGGGTGGCGAGCATGCTCACCGTCAGCATCGGCTTCAGCTATCTCATCCCCTCCTTGGACAAGGGGTGGCAGACCCTGACCGAACAGGCGGATCAGGCGCTCTATCACGCCAAGTCGCAGGGGCGGGCCTGTACCCTGGCCTATCGCTGACCCGGGCCTGCTTCTCTCACCTTCACCGCTGCCTCAGGGCGGCGGCCCTCTTGCCCGGCATAAATGTGGTCGCAAGCGTTTCTCGCCCCTTGATGCGTGGCGATGATCCCCGGGTCTGGCTAGAATGGGGGCCCATTTTTCACAGACAGATCCTGCACCATGACCCTATCCGGATTTCAAGGCCTGGTCTTCGACCTCGACGGCACCCTGGTGGACTCCATGCCCCTGCACCTGGCCGCCTGGGAGCATACCGCCCGCGAGTTTGGCTTTCAGTTCGATGCCGACTGGTTTTATGAGCTGGGTGGCATGCCCAGTCGCAAGATAGCCTTGCTGGTGGCCGAGGTGCAGCAGATCGCGCTGGATCCCCTGATGGTGACGCGCTGCAAGACGGAGCACTACGTGGCCAACCTGCACAAGGCGACCCCCTTCCCGGCCATGCTAGATCTGGTCAGGCGCCATCACGGCCTCATTCCCATGGGGATAGGCACGGGCTCACCCCGCATCAATGCCGAGGCGGTGCTGCGCAATACCGGGCTGGATCGCTACTTCTCCGTGGTGGTGACCGCCGACGATGTGGAGCTGCACAAACCCCACCCGGATACCTTCCTGCTGGTGGCACGGCGACTCGGGGTCGAGCCTGAGGGCTGTCTGGTGTTCGAGGACACGGGCATAGGGGCGCAGGCCGGTGAGGCCGCGGGCATGCAGGTGTGCATGGTCAAGGAAGGGAAGCCGGTCGGATTGACCTGCTGAGCAAACGGGCTGGTCGTCGAGGCGGCCTGGGGGAGAAGACCCACTCTCATACGGGACAGGCATGACATGAGAGTGGGGATGCGCGTCGTCACCGATTGACGCAGCGGCAAGTTCAGAGTCAGGAGGAGGCGAGCATCACTGCTCGCTGCTACCGCCCTGGTTGTCGTCATAACGGCTCGGACCGCCGTGGGGGCGCGGGGCCATGGAGACCCGTGGCTTGCGGGCGCGCTGGATGCTGACCTGGGGGCGGCCGGAGTGCATGGCGATGGTGGAGATCTTGGCCTTGTAGACCAGTTGCTGATTGCCATGGGCATCGGTCAACAGCACGCTGTACTGGTCGAAGCCACTGATGGTCCCCTCCAGCTTGATGCCGCTCACCAGGAAGATGGCGACCTGACTGCGGTTCTTGCGCAACCAGTTGAGGGCAGAATCTTGCCCGTTCCCAAGGGAGAAAGCCTGCTCTATGGTGGAGTAGCTTGGGGATTCAGTTGTCATAAATTATTGTCCCGCGGAAAAAAAGTGGCGTTTGATTGTGCTAAATGGTCACAGGCTTGTCAAAGTCATTCTCACCCCGTCGCCAAAGCATCGGTGAACGGGGGCTGCGGTGCGGGAGCTTGCGCAAATCTGCAGATAAATATGCCCCTCTTCCCTTGATGCCGGGTCGGGCTATGTCATCAGCCCCCTTTCCAGGCCAAGGGCTATGCCCATCTATCTCCCGTCCCTTAAGGCTCTGTACATGAACAGGGCTGGTGGTTAGCGGCGGTGGCTGCAATAATTGGCGCCTCTGGCCGTTCGCGGCCTCATGCTGGGGTCCTATCTTGCATCCGGTTTCACACCAACACCCAATTACCTATACCCATGACGCGACCGCGTGCGAAGAGTGTGACCTGCTGGTGCCGGCCACCGAGCTGGCCATGGGGGAGACGAGCAGTTGTCCCCGTTGTGGTCACGTCTTGAGCCGATACTTGCCGCAGCAGGAGCGCAGGCCCATCGCCTACGGCTTTGCGGCGCTCATCATGTTCGTGCTCTCCAACGCCTTCACCTTCATGTCGTTCTCGGCCAAGGGGGTGGGGCAGGAGATGACCTTCCTGCAGTGCATCACCACCCTGGTGGATCAGGGCTATCTGTTTCTGGGGGCCGTGCTGAGCCTGACCCTGATCGGCCTGCCGCTGGTCTATATCGGCTCCATCATGCTGGTGCTGTGGCGGCTCGACAAGGATCTGCACAGCAATGCCCTGCGCTCTCTCGGTCGACTGCTGTGCCGGATCAAGCCCTGGCTGATGGTGGATGTCTTCCTCATCGGGGTGCTCATCTCCCTGGTCAAGCTGATGGGCATGGCGGACGTCAAGATGGGGCTCTCGTTCTGGGCCTTCGTGGGCTACACGGTGCTGCTGATCAAGATGATCTCGTCCCTGGACCGGATGTGGCTGTGGCAGCGGCTGTTCGGCCCGACCGAGGCGAGGGAGCTGGATCCCGAGGCCAGCGCCCTGGCGTGCGGGCTGGTGGGTTGCCACATCTGCGGCGCGCTCAATGACGGCGATGCCCACAGTTGTTCCCGTTGCGGCGATCGTCTGCATCACCGCAAGCCGGGCGGCCTGAACCGCACCTGGGCACTGCTCATCACCTCGGTGATCCTCTATATTCCTGCCAACCTCTATCCCATCATGGACACCGTCTTTCTGGGGGACGACAGCCCCTCGACCATCATGGGTGGTGTGGTGTTGCTCTGGGCCATGGGTTCATACCCCATAGCCGCGGTGATCTTCTTCGCCAGCGTGGTGGTGCCTCTGGTGAAGATACTGGCACTGCTGTGGCTCTGCTACATGGTGCAGCGTGGCCGGGTCGGCTCTCCCCTTGGCAAGCTCAAGCTCTATCGCATGACCGAATTTGTGGGGCGTTGGTCGATGATCGACGTCTTCGTGGTGGCCATATTGGCTGGCCTCATCCGGCTCGATAATCTGATGACCATCTACCCGGGCCCCGCGGCCATTGCTTTTGCCGGGGTCGTTTTGATCACCATGGTGGCCGCCATGAGTTTCGATTCCCGCCTGATCTGGGATTTACAACAAGGAGAGCGCGAACGTGAGTGAGCGTAAGACGAGGTGGAAACCGGGCTCTGACTTTATGAGCTCGGCCGCCGCTATCTGGATGGTGCCGCTGCTGGCGCTGTTCATCGGAGTCTGGATGCTGTTCCAGCACTGGTATTCACAAGGCCCCAGTTTCACCCTGACGGTCGCCACCGCCGAGGGCATAGTGGCGGGCAAGACGGTGATCCGCTCCCGCGAGGTGGAAGTGGGTCGCATCGAGGCGGTGGAGCTCAGCGATGACTACAGCCATGCGGTGCTCAAGGCCCGTCTGACCAATGCCGCCGCCGGCATGCTCAAGAAGGACAGCCAGTTCTGGGTGGTCAAACCCAGGGTCGGGCGGGAGGGTGTCGGGTCTTGGCACCCTGCTCTCCGGGGCCTACATCGAACTCGCGCCGGGCAAGAAGGGCAAGGCGCGCGGTGAATACGCCATGCTGGACAAGCCCCCGCTCGCCTCGGTGGACGCCAAGGGGCTGAGGCTCTCCCTCAGCAGCCGCGATGCGCGTGCCCTGGGGATCGGCTCCCCCATCAGCTATCAGGGCTTCACCATTGGCCAGATAGAGGAGGCCAAGTTCCTGCCGGAGAAGAGCGAGATGCAGTACCAGCTCTTCATCAATGCCCCCTACGACATCCTGGTGAGCAGCAACTCCCGCTTCTGGCTGACCCCGGGCTTCGAGGTCTCCATGAGCAGCGAGGGGATGAAGGTGAAGATGGATTCGCTCGAGAGCCTGCTGGACGGCGGCATCACCATGGGGCTGCCACCGGGCTGGACACCCGGTGAGCCGGTCAAGCAGATGGACAGCTTCACCCTGTTCCAGGACGAGGCGAGCGTGCTGGCCGGTAGCCTGGATCAATTCATCGACTACGTCTTCCTGTTCGAGGACAACGTGGGTGGCCTGCACCCCGGAGCGGCGGTGCAGTATCGCGGCATCCGGGTCGGCACCGTCATCTCTGCCCCCTACCTCATCGACGACAAGGGGGTGCAGATCTTCAAGAGCCGGCAGATCCCCGTGCTGGCCCGCATCGAGGTACAGCGCCTCTCCCATCGCTACGCCAATGCGGAGCGGGAGCAGTGGCGTGCCCTGTTCAGCAAGCAGTTCAAGGAGGGATTGCGGGCCAGCCTCAAGACGTCCAGTCTGCTGACCGGCGGCAAGGTGGTGGATCTCAACTTCTATCCGGATGCCCCCGCCTATGAGCCCATCAAGCTGGCAGGCTATCAGGTGTTCCCGACCGTGCAGGCCGGGCTGGATCAGATAGAGCGCAAGGTGAACCTCATCCTCGACAAGTTCGTCGACATGGACATGGCCACCACGCTGACGCAGGTGAATACCACCCTGGCGACCCTGGACAAGACGCTCAAGCACATCAAGGCGGTGAGTGCCAATCTGGAGCAGTTCACCGGTCAGCGTTCGACCCAGCAGTTGCCCGAGTCACTCAACCAGAGTCTCAAGCAGCTGCAGGAGACGTTGCAGACCTATGATGCCGGTTCCCAGACCAACCAGGAGCTGCGTCAGTCGGTGCAGTCTCTCAATCAGCTGATGGGGGAGTTGCAACCCCTGGTCCATTCCCTGAACGAGCAGCCCAGTTCGCTGATCTTCGACCGCTCCCGTCCCCAGGATCCTGAGCCCAAGCGAGGAAAATGATGAAAAAACGGATGATGACCCTGGCCTTGCTGGGCCTGCTGGCGGGATGCAGCGCCGCGCCGACGGCACTGCACTACTACTCGCTGGATGCGGAGATCCCGCAGTCGAACGGTATCACGGCACAGCCCCGGCACCAGCTGGTGCTGCGTCCCGTCGCCCTCTCTGGCCAGCTGGATCGGATGAGTCTGGTCTATCAGCTGGAGGGCAAGGAGCTGCACTTTGCCGAGTACCATCGCTGGGCGGGTTCACTGGATGCCCAGCTGAACCAGCTCACCCTGAATGGCCTCTCCAGCAGGCTGCCGGGCTGGGTGATACGGCAAGATGGGGCCCGCAAGGGACCCGTGCTGACCATCTCGGTCGAACGCTTCCAGGGGCGGCACGATGGTCGCGCCCTGCTGAGCGGCCGCTGGCGCTTGCTGACGGAGGAGGGGGTGGTGCTGCGGGACGTGCCCTTCCAGCAGGAGCGGGTCTTGCCGGCCGATGGTTATGGCGTCCTGGTCGACGAACTGGGACAGGGCTGGCAGCAACTGCTCGATCAGATAGCGGCGGATGTGCGTACCCGCGGCTGAACGGGACAATGAAAAACGGGAGGCCTGGGCCTCCCGTTTTGTTATCCATTGCGGGTGGGGTGAGGTTATTGCTGAACCTCGGAGACCCCCTGCACCTTGACCTCAACCCGGCGATCCGGGGCCAGGCAGACGATCAGCTCATTCTTGGTGCCGCTGCTGCAGCTGTCGCCGGTGACCGGTGAGCTCTCGCCACGACCTTCCACGTTGACCTTGCCGGCGGGCAGTCCCTTGCCAACCAGATAGTCGGCGACCGTCTGTGCGCGCTGCTCGGACAGCTTCTGGTTATAGGACTCCGAGCCGAGGCGGTCGGTGTAGCCGATGACGGTGGCCGAGCCATCCTTGGGTCTGGCTGCTTCGATATCGCTGTAGAGGGTATCCAGCGCCTGACCGGCTTCCGGCTTGAGGGTGGCCTTGTTGAAGTCAAACAGCACATCCGAACTCAGGGTGAACTGCTTGTCGACCATGACGGGTTCGGGGGCCGGCGCCGGGGCGGCGACCGGCATAGCTTCCGCTACCTGACCGAAGCGGTAGACGGCGGCCAGTGAGAGCAGGCCATTGTCCATGCGCAGGCCGGTGTCTTCACGGCTGCCATAAGGAGAGCTGTACTGGTACTCGAGGCGGGCAGCCCAATCCAGGTTGAAGGCGTATTCGGCACCGAGTGCACCGACGAAAGTGAAGTCGTTGTCACTGTCCAAGTTGTCGCTGCTGGTCCAGCCGTAACCGCCACCGAGGCGACCGTAGAGATCCAGGTTCTCTGCCACCGGGAAGCCGAGCTTCAGGGTCAACTGGGCCAGTTGCGCCTCAACGGAGTCGTTGAAGACGGCGGAATTTCTGGTGCCGTTGTACTTGAGCTTGCCGAGGTAGTCGTAACCGAGCTCGATCCCCAGGTTCTGGTTGATCTGGTAACCGGCGAAGACACCGGCCCCCACCTCATCGTCGTCCTTGTCTTCGGTGGTGATGGTGTTGCTCTCGTCGACGCCGTAGAAGTTGGACCAACCCAGTTTGGCACCGCCATACCAGGTGTTGTCTTGTCCGGCTGCCTGAGCGTTGGCCGCAAGCAAGCCTGAAACCAGCAAGGTAATCAGTGTTTTGTTCATATGAAGCCTCTGCAATTTTGTCTGTGGGGGAGATCGAACCTTGTGTCGCCTCACCTCATGGGTTGGGCCTGTATCCAGCCACAACATGTTTAAACCTAGCTCGCTTTTTAAAATCCACAAGCAACTGATATAAAACATATTGTGATAACCATCTGCATCATAGAGGAGTCGGCTGATGACTGTAGGGGCATGACCCGATTCTGTGATGAGTGTCATACGAGTTTCATTTGTTCGTTGTGGGAAACAACTGACTCCAATAAAGAGGCCGACGTGAAGTCGGCCTCTTGCATCAGTCTGCTCATCACCGGGGGATGAACTCGTACTCCCGTTCGATGAAGGTGGCGGCGCGCTCGCTCAGGGCGGCGTGCACGGCCGTGGTCGGATGGACCTGATCCCAGAACATCTTGCCTTCACAGTCGAGCTCGCTGGCGCTGCGGCGAGCCATCGGGCTGGCAACGGCCTGAGCCAGCAAGGGGTTGCCGGCGATGGCGAGGCGCTCCTGCGCATTGAAGGGAGCAAGCTGGCTGTCGGTGGCGGCGCTGCGGGAGGAGAACGGCTTCCACACATAGCCCCCGCCGTAGCAGGCATTCTCGGTGTCGCTCAGGCCGAAGTTCTGCGGATCCCGCAACATCTCGGCGAACTGCTTGTCGATCTCGAACAGCTTCACCATGCCGGTAGGGGCCAGCTGGCGTGTCAGGTTCAGCAACAGCTCGTTGTGATAGCGGGAGACATGGCTGGCCGCCTCCACCACCTTCTGGCTGCGGGCCGAGGGGTTCTGGCCCAGATCCGGCAGGTTGAACAGCAGGATCTGCTTTGCCCCATGGAGCACCATGCGGTTGGCCGAGTCACTGATGACGTCGCGCACCCGCCTGGCATCCAGCTCGGTATTCCAGCCGTAGGCCAGATAGTCGTTGGCGCCGACCCAGAGGATCACCAGATCGTCCTCCTTGAAGCTGTCCTTCTCCAGGAACTGGGTGATCTCGTAGTCCAGGTTATTGATGACCTGGTACTTGGGATTCCAGGAGATCTTGTTGTAGGCCACCGCGGTGGCCCCCCCTTCCGCCTCGTTGACTATTTTCAGCCCCGGGAACGGCTGGGTCAGCCGCTCCAGCCAGACCGGGCCGTTGGAGAAGCGACCCTGATAGTAGGGCGGGCTGGAGGGGAGATAACCGCGCATCTTGCCATACATCTTGCCGGTGTCGGAGAGACTGTCGCCGAACATCACTATGCGGGAGAAGGGGGGACGCGTCTCGGCGGCATGGGCCGTCAGGGCGAAGAGTCCCAATAAACACAGAAGCCATTTGGTCATGTTGCTGTTCTCATGGAGTGGATGCAGGCGCTGCCTGCGGGCTGTTCCTCGAAGGCAAGGGGCTGGGGACCCCTGTTGCCAGGCTGCACGGTATCCACTCGAATACATTCTTGCAGCAAGCCATGGGCATTAAATCGATTGCGGTCACACTGGCCTCCCCTGGATGGGGGAGGCTTCACGTTTGTTTCACGCCGGCCCGGGCAAGATGCCTGCATACCCAATGACAGGAGCGTGAAAATGAACAAAGCAAAGGTAATCGGCCTGGTGGCCCTGATGTCAGTCTCTTCTTTCGCCATGGCGGCCTACACAGGCCCCCAGGAGCAGAACAAGGTCTCGGTCGCGCAGTTGAAAGACGTGGCAGATGATCAGTGGGTGACCCTGGAAGGCAAGCTGGTCAAGCACCTTGGCGGCGAGAACTACAGCTTCCGCGATGAGAGCGGCGAAGTGGAAGTGGAAGTGGACGGGGACGTGTGGCGCGGCGTTGAAGTGGGCCCGAACGACCTGATCCGCATCCGCGGCGAGGTTGACCACAGCTGGAACAAGACAGAGGTCGAGGTCGAGCACCTGGAAAAGGTCGGTGCCGCTCCCCAGAGCAAGGGCGGCTTCATCGCCAAGTAAGTTTGCAGACCATGCTGATGGGAAGGGCGCTAGATAAGCGCCCTTCCTGTTTTTCTGGCTGCCGTCAGCCGGCCCGGACGGCGACGGTGCGCTTGAACCCTTTCTCGGCCTGATTGACCTTGTAGAGGTAGCGACGGGCCTCCGCCTTGGGGTGCTGCTCGGTCAGCACCTGATAGACCGCCTCGGGGGAGAGCCGGTTGATCATGTCAGGGGCCGCCTTGCGGTTGCTGGAGAAGGTATTGAGCACCCCGCCCGCACCACCGTTGTAGGCGGAGATCACCGCATAGCGACGGGATTGGGGATCCTGGATATCCGCCAGATAGACGGTCTGCAGCAGGTGCAGATAGGCCGTTCCCACGTCTATGTTGTAGGCCGGATTGAACAGATCTTCCCGGGTTGGTTGACCGTTCTTGCCCTTGACCCGCACATAGACGTCCCGTCCGGCGGTGGCCGGGATCACCTGCATCAGACCATAGGCATTGGCATGGCTGACCGCATAGGGGTTGAAACTGCTCTCTGTCTTGATCACCGCATAGATCAGGCTCTCGGCGACGCCGTACTTGCGGGAGGCCTCGCGGATGATGCTGGCGTACTTGTAGCCGCGCTTGTCCTCATGGTTGGCCACCATGGGGATGTCGACGAAGAAGATGGTGCGGATGCCGAGGGTGCGCTTCTTCATCGCGCTGGCCAGCAGGTAGTCGGCATAGCGCTCCGCGCGCCAGCTGGAACGGATGGCCTGACCCTGAGTGTCCAGCACCTGGCCATAGAGGAAGGGCTCGCCACCGGGCATGATCTCTCTATCCGAATAGAGATCCACTTCCGCCGGATCGTCCGGGGTCAGCAGCGTCTCTATGATGGCACGGCGCAGGTGGGCGCGGGGATCGATGCCCGAGACAGTCTCCACCATGATGTGGCCGCTGGAGAAGTCGACGTGGGCCCGGCTCTTGTATTGATCCGTGTATTTGACGTAGTCAAACTTGCCTGCAAACAGTGCCTCACGTCCCCATATCTCGTTCACGTTATGGGAGAGCGCACTGATCATGTGTTCGAAGCCGCGGATGTCCTTGCCGTTGACCAGATCCTCGTCTTCTGCCCCGGGTTTGGGAGAAGAGGAGCAGGCAGAGAGAAACAGCAGGGCGCACAGCAGCCAAAAAATTCGACCCATAAGATCCTCAAACTGGGCGGTGAGGCCGCCCGTCACTCATTTGCCTTGAACCAGAAGAGGGCCAGCCGTCGAGGGCCACTCAGCCTGGATCACAGGGACAACTCATTGGCACCGGGCGGGAGCCGCATGGCCGCAGATGCCGGGCTTCGGCACTCTGCGCCCTGCTCGCCGACTCGGTTTACTGGCTGGGAGGGGTGTAACCGTCGATGGCCACTTCACCCGCTTCAAACAGGTAGCTCACCATCTCCTTTTCCAGCAGCTGGCGATGCTCGAGATTCATCATGTTCAGCTTCTTCTCGTTGATCAGCATCACCTGTTTCTTCTGCCATTCGGTCCAGGCTTCCTTGCTGATGTTGTCGAAGATCCGCTTGCCGAGTTCACCGGGATAGAGTTGGAAATCCAGGCCAGGAGCCTCTTTTTTCAGACGCTGGCAAAATACGGTACGGCTCATGTTGACCTCTGTGGTTGTAAGTCCGGGTAGGCGAGCAGGCGGGCCGTGGCGGCCGCCAATCCCACCTCGGCAGGATGGCGTAAGTTATACCAGAGTCGGGAATCCGCTTCCATGAGCAAGGGGGGGGGCGGGGCAGCCATTTCGATCAGCAAGGGCCGAATATCGAGGTGGAAGTGACTGAAAGTGTGGCGAAATCCAGCGAGCTCCCGGTAGTCGGTCTCATCGAGTCCCAGCCCCTGCAGGCGCCCTTCGATCTCGGCCAGGGACTCCACCTGGGGGAAGCAGTAGAGGCCGCCCCAGATCCCCTGGGGGGGGCGCTTCTCCAGCAGCAGCTGGTCGCCGTGGCGGATGATCAGCATGATGCCGTTGCGGGCCGGAATGCTCTTCTTCGGTTTGCTGTTGGGGTAGGCGGTGGGGTTGCCCTGCGACAGCCCCTGGCAATCGGCCTGCACCGGGCAGCGATCGCAGGCGGGCTTGCTGCGGGTACAGACGGTGGCCCCCATGTCCATCATGGCCTGGTTGTAGTGGGCCACGCCTAGCCTTGGGGTGAGGCGGGTCGCCAGCTCCCAGAGATCGTTCTCCACCTGCTTCTGCCCTGGCCAGCCCGGCAGCGCCAGCCAGCGGGTGAGCACCCGCTTGACGTTGCCGTCCAGAATGGCGTGGGGCTGGCCGAGGGAGAGGGAGAGTACGGCACCGGCGGTAGAGCGACCTATCCCGGGCAGGGCCATCACCTCGTCCAGTCGCTCCGGAAACAGGCCGCCGTGCAGATCGCGGATCTGCTGGGCCGCCTTGTGCAGGTTGCGGGCACGGGCGTAGTAGCCAAGCCCGGTCCAGTGGTGCAGCACCTCGTCGATGGGGGCGTCGGCCAGCGCCAGCACATCGGGGAAGCGGGCCATGAAGCGCTGATAGTAGGGGATGACGGTGGCGACCTGGGTCTGCTGCAACATGATTTCGGAGATCCAGACCCGGTAGGGGGTCTTGTCCTCCTGCCAGGGCAGGGTCTTGCGGCCGTGGATCTGGTACCAGTCCAGGATCCGGGTGGCGAAAGTGCTGTTATCTGAATTGCTCACGGGGTTCTCATGTTTTGATTAAAAAGGGGAGCTCTCGGGCTCCCTCTTGAACTGCCGGCCAGGCCCGCAGGCCCGGCTTGCCATTGTGGTTCGTTCAGCCGCGCCAGTCCTGCAGCGCCTTGAGGCTGACATGCTGACCGCCGACCTGCAGGATGATGTAGTCCTGGGCGATGGCGACCAGCTGCACCCCGGGGGCGACCTCACTGCCCTCGTGCAACTCCCGCCCGTTGAGCACCACGGCGCGTTTGGCCGGGTCGGAGGAGAAGTTGTGGGCGCCATAGGTCAGTGGAGGTACCTGCTGTTTGAGCGCGGGATCCAGGGCGCTGATTGGCATGGCGCCGGCCTGGGGCTGGGCCTGGGGCGCCGTCTCTTCCACCAGCGGGGTGTTGTTGAGGGCCATCATGATGCGCTCTGCCAGGCTCTGGGTGCCGTTGCCGGCGGTCGCCGTCGCGGGGGCCGCAGCAGCGGGTTTGGGCTGCACCACGGGCTCAGGCAGGGGCGGAGGCAGCGGGCGGGTGATCATGGGTCTGGGCTCGACCCGCACGAAGGGAGGCGTCACCACCTCCTTCACCTCGATCTGCTGTTCTATGGGCTTGAGATGATAGAGGTGCCAGCCATAGTTGGCGGCCGCCCCCATGATCAGGGCAAGGGGGGCCAGCATCCACCAGATCCAGCGGCGGTTCGGTTCCTCTTCCTGGCCCACGGGCAGGCCCATGAGGGGCATGTGGGGAGTGAACTGGGATTGGTCGGCGCGGCGCAGGGCCTTGAGCAGGGTAGACATCAGGAGGCATCCTCCATCAGGGGATCCATGGCGTCGTCCGCCACGGCATCCAGATCGACAGGGGTGCTGGCACGCAGGGATTCATCCTCCAGCCTCGGCATGGGTTCACCGGCCACGGCATTCAGGCGCAGCAGGGTATTGCTGCCTGCGATGCCGTCCGGGGTCAGCCCCTGCTCGCGCTGGAACTGCTGCAGCTTGCTCTTGAGGGTGGCATCGAAGCGGCTCACCTTGCGATCCGGCTGCTGCATGGCGCGGCTCAGCGCATTGTCCAGCCACTGGGCCTGGGCCGCGCTGGCATTGCTGCCTATCAGGGGTACGCCGCCCTTGGGCATGCGCCACAGCAGGGTATAACTGCCCCCCCAGGCATCGGACAGCCACTGCCTGTCCACCTGCCAGCTCTGATTGCCGATGAGCAGGGAGGCCTTGTCCGGCCCCAGGCTGACCAGGGTGGCGTAATAGAGTCCTCCCGTTTCATCGGTCAGGCTGATGAGGGCGGGATATTGCAGGGCCTGCAGCTCGGCCAGGGTGGCTTCCCCCTCCTGGCAACGCAGACCGGCACGGGGGGCGTCGTCACAGGTCGCTTCCTCCAGCTCGGTCTGGTAGCCCCACACCCTGTAAAGGTTCTGCATGGCCACGTCGGGTGAAATCGCCTGATTGATGGCGCGGGTCAGCTGTTCCAGCTGCTCCGGCGTCTCATCCACCTTGACCGGTACCTCCACCTTGACCAGGGGGCGAGCAGGGAAGACGCCGAAGAACTGCCAGCCCCACCAGCCGGCGGCGACCAGCAGGGCGCCTGCCAGGGTCACGGTGAGGCCGGACTGCCAGCTTCCCTCGTCACGAATGCCGCTCACTTCATAGGCCGCCAGGCTGATGTCGCCGTGGGCTATCTTGTGGCTGCCGCGGGCGAAGGCGGCGATCAGGGCGCGGTCGCAGATGAGGTTGATGAGGCGCGGGATGCCGCCGGAGAGGCGGTGCAGGGTCTGGATCGCCCTGGGGGTGAAGATGGGTTGGACACAGCCCGCCACCTGCAGCCGGAAACGCACATAGGCGTCCACATCCTGACAGGAGAGCGGCAGCAGGTGGTAGCGGGCCGTGATGCGCTGGGCCAGCTGGCGCAGCAGGGGCTGGCGCAACATCTGTTGCAGCTCCGGCTGGCCGATGAGCACCACCTGCAGCAGCTTCTTCTCGTCGGTCTCCAGGTTGGTGAGCAGGCGCAACTGCTCCAGCACGCCGGGCAGCAGATGCTGGGCTTCATCCACCAGCACCACGCTGCGTTTGCCCGCCGCCAGGTTGGCCAGCAGGTGATCGCGAATGAGATCGAACAGCTGCTTGAGGCTGGCCTCCTCGGCATAGGGCAACTGGAACTCGTCACAGATGGCCGCCAGCAGATCCCGCTCGGTCAGGGAAGGATTGAGGATGTAGGCGATCTCGGTCTCGGCGGGCAGCTGCTGGAGCAGGCAGCGGGAGACAGTAGTCTTGCCCGTGCCCACTTCCCCCGTCAGCAGCACGAAGCCGCCGCCGTCCTGCAACCCGTAGTTGAGGTGGGCGAGGGCCTCCCCGTGGCGTTCGCTCATATAGAGATATTTGGGGTTGGGCGAGATGGAGAACGGGGGCTCCGACAGACCGAAGAACTGTGTGTACATAAGGATCCATTCCATTGTTATGGCGGCAGGTTAAAGCCTCCCCAGAGGGATGTCAAAGACCCGGATACCATAAGAGGGGCATCCCGGTCACCGGCTCAAACGGCAATGAGACGCGGGGTCGAATGATCAGAGGGTAGTCGCTCTTCCCGAGCCGGGATCCGTCGTGTCTGTCGGCCAAAAGCGGTATCATCGAGGCAGGTTTATCGAGGGAGAGTGCGTGTGCAGATTTATCTGGTTGGGGGGGCGGTCCGTGATCGCCTGTTGGGCTTGCCCCAGGGGGACAGGGATCATCTGGTGGTCGGCGCCACTGTGGAACAGATGCTGAGCCTGGGGTTCACCCAGGTCGGCCGCGACTTTCCGGTGTTTCTCCACCCCAGCACCCAGCAGGAGTACGCCCTGGCGCGCACCGAGCGCAAGCAGGGCCGGGGCTATACCGGCTTCGTCTGCCACGCCGCCCCCGAGGTGACGCTGGAGCAAGATCTGCTGCGCCGGGATCTCACCATCAACGCCATCGCCGAAGACGAGAGCGGGCAACTGCACGATCCCTACGGCGGCCTCCAGGATCTGGAGGCGCGGCTGCTGCGCCACGTCTCCCCGGCCTTCGCCGAGGATCCCCTGCGCATCCTGCGGGTGGCCCGCTTCGCCGCCCGTTTCCATGAGCAGGGCTTCGCGGTGGCCCCCGAGACGTTGGCGCTGATGCGGGAGATGACCGACGCCGGCGAGCTCGCCCACCTGACCCCGGAGCGGGTCTGGAAGGAGCTGGAGAAGGTGCTGCTGGGGCGGACCCCCAGGGTCTTCTTCGAGGTGTTGCGCGACTGCGATGCCCTCAAGGCGCTCTTCCCCGAGCTGGACGCCCTGTTCGGGGTGCCGGCCCCCGCCAAGTGGCACCCTGAGATAGACACCGGCATTCACACCCTGATGGTGCTGGATCAGGCCTGCCAGCGCTCCCCGGATCTGCCGGTCCGCTTCGCCGCCCTCTGCCACGACTTTGGCAAGGGCCTGACCCCCCCTGCGTTCTGGCCGAGCCACCACGGCCACGGCCAGAAAGGGTTGCCTCTCATCCGGGATTTCTGCGAGCGGTTCAGGGTGCCGAACGACTGCCGCGATCTGGCCCTGCTGGTGAGCGATCTGCACACCCACATCCACATCGCCTTCGATCTCAAGCCGCCGACCCTGCTCAAGGTGTTCGACAAGGCGGATGCCTGGCGCAGGCCGGAGCGCTTCGCCCAACTGCTGGATGCCTGCCGTGCCGACTTCCACGGTCGTACCGGTTTCG
Source organism: Aeromonas sp. Marseille-Q7275 (assembly GCF_965119515.1). Lineage (NCBI taxonomy): Bacteria > Pseudomonadati > Pseudomonadota > Gammaproteobacteria > Aeromonadales > Aeromonadaceae > Aeromonas > Aeromonas sp. Marseille-Q7275. The sequence goes on along the minus strand of NZ_CBCPLW010000015.1, from coordinate 45,768 downwards.
AAGAGAAGGTCTACAGTCAGCCGGACTATGTGGCCCAGGCCCTGGCGGCGGCCCAGGCGGTGCCGGTCAAGGAGATAGTGGCGGCGGGTTTCAAGGGGGAGGGGATCCGCGAGCAACTCGCCAAGCGGCGGCTCGATGCCATCAGCCGGGTGCGCGACGAGTGGACCTTTATCGAGGAATAAGCGCCTCTACAGGGTCGATGAGCGAAGCGTCATCGACCGTTTGAGGCAACGCAGAAGCATAAAAAAGCCCGAGTCACCGACCCGGGCTTTTTGCCGTCTGTAGGTTGTAACCGGCTTAGGAGAAGCAGGCCTGCAACACGTAGAAGATGGCGATGGCCAGGATGGCGCCGGCGGGCAGGGTGATGACCCAGGAGACCACGATGTTGCGCAGCACGCCCAGGTTCAGGGCGGCGATGCCACGGGCCAGACCCACCCCCATCACGGCACCGACCAGGGTCTGGGTGGTGGAGATGGGCAGACCTGTACCCGAGGCGATCACCACGGTGGCGGCGGTCGCCAGCTGGGCGGCGAAGCCACGGCTTGGGGTCAGGTGGGTGATGCCGGTGCCGACGGTGGCCATCACCTTCTCACCCATGGTGGCCAGACCGATGACGATACCTATGCCACCAAGGGGCAGTATCCACCAGGCGATGTGGGAATTGCCGGTGATCTGGCCGGCACTCTCGACTGTGGATACCACGGCGGAGAGCGGGCCTATGGCGTTGGCCACGTCGTTTGAGCCGTGGGCGAAGGCCATGGCACAGGCGGTGATCACCATCAGGATGCCGAACACCTTCTCCACGTTGGCGAAGTGCATCTTGTTGTCATCCTGCGGGTTGTACTGCTGACCGCGAATGTAGAACCAGCCGCCGATGGAGAGGGTCACCGAGATGGCGATGGAGAGCAGTATGCCCTCGCCGTCGCTCAGGTGCAGACCGACGTGGGTCAGCCCCTTCTTGATGGTCACCAGGCAGATGACCAGCGCGGTCAGGAACATGTAGAAGGGGACATAGCGCTTGGCGTTGGCCAGCGGGTTGTCGGTGTTGAAGATGAGCTTCTGCACGCTGATGAACATGAAGTAGGCGATGATGCCCGAGATGGCCGGTGTGACCACCCAGGAGCCGACTATGCCGCCAAACTTGCTCCACTGCACCGCTTCCGGGCCGACGCTCACCACGGCGAAGCCGACGATGGCCCCTATGATGGAGTGCGTGGTGGAGACGGGCCAGCCGAAGTAGGAGGCCAGGATCAGCCAGAGGCCGGCGGCCAGCAGGGAGGCTATCATGCCGAGCACCAGCAGGTCCGGGGTATCGGTGAAGGCATTGGTATCTATGATGCCGTTACGGATGGTCGCCGTGACTTCGCCACCGGCCAGATAGGCACCGGCGAACTCGAAGATCATGGCGATGATGATCGCCTGACGTATGGTCAGAGACTTGGTGCCGACCGATGTGCCCATGGCGTTGGCGACGTCGTTCGCACCTATGCCCCAGGCCATCAAAAAGCCGAACAAGGCCGCCACGAGCACCAGGGTGGTGCCGTAATTTGCGATAATGTCCATTAGTAGTGTTTACCCAGTCAGTCGATTACGAACGAGCCAGCATCAGTTCCAGACGGGCGCCAACGCGCTCGGCCTGATCAGCCAGGTCACCTACCCATTCGAGGATCTTGTAGAGGAACATAACGTCGATCGGATTGTACTTGTGCTCAACGGCTTGCAGCTGTTGGCGCAGCCCGATCTGCATGGTGTCAGTATCGTCCTCGATAAGATCCAGCTGGTGGATCATCTCGGCAACCATTTCAACTTCACGTCCTTTAAAGCCGGTTTCGAGCAGCTCATCGAGTTCTCCGATGGCTTTTTCGGCTTGGGCGGTCGCATCGATACAACGTTTGAGATAGGCCATGAAATCGGCTCGCATCTCGGTGGGGAATTCCATCTTGCGGCCAAGCATGCGGCCGGAAATATCCTTGGCACGATTGGCAATCTTGTCCTGCTGAGTCAGCAGTTCCAGCAGATCGGTACGGGCGACCGGCAGAAACAGACCGCGAGGCAGTTTGAGGCGAATTTCGCGTTTGAGAATATCCGCTTCTTTTTCCAGCTGGGCTATCTGTTGCCGGATTTTTTCGGCATCTTCCCAACGGTCTTCGGCAACGGCATCAAAGAAGGGAACCAGCTGCTGGGAGCACTGGTGAACCTTGACGATATGCTTCTGCAGCGGCTTGATGGGGGACTTGGCAAAAAGACCCAAAATAGTATTTACTGGCATGGCCAAACCTGTGTCGGTGAAAAAACACTCGATACGATTTTATGAGGGGCGCAGGATAACCGAACTGTGCCATCAATAAAACCGTGAATTAATCCTTATCTATCGCTGGCATTATATCCTCGCGACCCGGATCATGCCCCCCAAAGTTGCCTGCCTGCCCGGAATGACTATGCAAACTGAGATCGAGATAAAGTTTTTCGTCACCAGCAATATTCAAGAATCTCTCTCCAACTTTCTGAATTCACTTGAAATTATCTCCTCTGAGCAGGTTAGCCTCGGCAATGTCTATTTCGATACGCCCAAGCTGGATTTACGCCGGCTCGACATGGGATTGCGGATCCGCCGCAGCGACCAATTTTCCGAACAGACCATCAAATGTCGTGGCCAGGTGGTCGGCGGGCTGCACGCCAGACCCGAATACAATGCCCCGGTGAGCGGGGATCTGCCGACCCTGTCCGCCTTCCCTGATGCCATCTGGCCGAGTCTGGCCGTGCGCGACGAGATCCAGTCCACTCTGGTGGCCCAATTCAGCACCGACTTCCTGCGCCGTCACTGGCTCATCGCCTTCGAGGGGGCACAGATTGAACTGGCCTGGGATAGAGGGGAGATCGGCGGTGCCCTGGGGCGCAACGACATCGACGAGCTGGAGCTGGAGCTCAAGTCCGGCGAGGCGAGGGCCCTGTTCGGGCTGGCCGCGCGTCTGGCGGAGCTGGGGGGCGTCAGGTTGGGGGCCCAATCCAAGGCGCAGCGGGGCTATCGGCTGGCGGGGCTCGGCAAGCCCCTGGCGGCGCAACCCTTGCCGGATGTCGGCGGGCTCGATGGCAAGGCCTGCATCACGCTCGGCCTGCAGCTCTGGCAGCATCACGAGCAGCTCTGGCTGGAGTGCGGGGATGAGGAGCGGCCGCTGGCGCTGCAAGGGATGCTGCAGGGTTGCGACCTGGTGGTCGAGGCCGCCGAGAACCTGGCGCCGGTCCCTGCCTGGTTGCCCGCTCTTCGGGTGCAGCAGCGTTTGCTGGCGGAGGCGGGGGAAGAGCGGCTGTCGGCCCTGCTGCACGGCGCCGATCTCGTGGGCCTGCAACTGGCCATTGCGGCCTGGCTGCACCTGGATGCTTGAGGGACCAGGTTTGCACTGAATGCAAAAAGGTGAGCCCAGGCTCACCTTTTTGTTTGCTGATGGAAAGCGTCCGTCGGGATCAGTTCACCACGGCCACGTTGATGCTGCCATTGCCCTGGGTCATGCGGACCCGGGCGCCGGGCACGAAGGTGGGGCTGGCCTTTTGCACCACGACGATGGATTCGCCGTTCTCTTTCTTGATCTCGAGCTCGACGCCATCCACCTGGTTGAGCTTGTCACCGGCAGCCTTGCCTGCGGCGGCGCCCGCGATGGCCCCCCCGGCGGCGGCGATGTCGCTGCCGCGACCGCCCCCTATGGTGCTGCCGAGCAGGCCACCGACCACGGCGCCGCCTATGGTGCCGATCAGGGAGTTCTCATCGGCCTGGATCTTGACCGGGCGGGTGGAGATGATGGTGCCGTAGCTGACGGTCTGAACCTGCTTGGCGCGATCCTTGGTGTAGACATCGCCGGAGTAGACGTCGCTGTTGGCGCAGCCGGTGATGGCGGTGGTGGCGGCCAGCAGGGTGACGAGAGCAATACGTTTCAACATGATGGGCCTCCTGGGCGGGCATCGGGTTAATCGGTTTGATGCATTCCACTCTACGCCAACCGGATTGTGCATTAAACCCGCAAAGTGTAACCAATTATGTGGCCTGAACGGCGGTCAGCCCCCGATGCGGGTCAGCTCAGGGCCTTCTCCAGCAGCAGGCGATCCTCCCCGGGGCCGAAATAGCCGGGCTCCTCGGCCAGCAGGACGTAGCCGAGGCGCAAGTAGAGGCGCTGGGCCGGATTGGCCGGATCCACGGTCAGCCTGACTCGTGCCACCTGCAGCTCTGCCAGTGCCTGCTCCACCTGCCGCATCATGCGCTCGGCCAGGCCAAAGCCGCGGGCCTCGGGCCGCACCGCCAGAGAGAGCAGCCAGCCCTGCGACCGATCCTGACCCAGGCCTCCCAGGGCATAACCCAGCAGCCTGCCCTCCAGCTCCGCCACGACCAGCAAGGCGGGCCACAGATCCATGGCCTGACGGAAGAAGAAGGCGGGGTAGACATCCTCCCCGAAGACGTCGGCGTCGATCTGCCAGATGGCGTGCATGTCGGCGTAGGTGGCAAGGCGTAATACGGGGGACGAGTGCATCAGGGCTCCTCTCATCGGGTTTCTGCTGCGGGGCAGCCAAAAAAGGAGGCACAGGGTAGAAGGCCAGAGGAGTCGATGCAAGCGGGTCGGCTGTGGCAGACCACGGATAAAGAAACAGGGCCCGCAGGCCCTGTTTCACCGGACAACCTCGATTGTCTGCGATCAGATGAGGCGGGTCGCCTGCTCCAGCCAGGCGAGATCCTCGCCCTCCAGCAGCGGGCTCAGGCGGCGGTAGACCTCGGCATGGTAGTCGTTGATCCAGCGGAACTCGGCCTGGCTCAACAGGCTGCGATCGATGAGACGGATATCGAACGGCACGTAAGTCAGCCGCTCGAAGCCCAGCATCGCCAGCTCGCCCACCTGCTCCAGCTCGGTCACCACCACCAGGTTCTCGCAGCGGATGCCGAAGCCGTTTTCCCTGTAGTAACCCGGTTCGTTGGAGAGCACCATGCCCGGCTGCAGGGCCACCAGGCTGCCCTTGGGGGCGATGCGCTGCGGGCCTTCGTGCACGCTCAGGAAGTGGCCGACCCCGTGGCCTGTGCCGTGGTCGTAGTTGTAACCGGCCTGCCACAGGGGCATGCGGGCCAGCACGTCGAGCTGGATGCCGGCGGTGCCGCGGGGGAAGCGGGCCTGATCCAGGGCGATATGACCCTGCAGCACCCGGGTGAACATGGCCTTGTGCTCGTCGGTGACCTCACCGACCTTGACGGTGCGGGTGATGTCGGTGGTGCCGTCCAGATACTGGGCACCGGAATCCACCAGGTAGATGCTGTCCTGACCGAAGGGGCGCGGGGTGCCGTTGGTGTGACGGTAGTGGCACATGGCGGCGTTGGGACCCAGCGCCGAGATGGTGTCAAAGCTCGGCTCGACGTAGTGATCCTGCTCGCGGCGGAAGGCTTCTAGACGATCGGCCAGGGTGCCCTCATCCATATCCTGATAGTCGCCGGAGGCGATCAGGCGATCCAGCCAGGCGAGGAAGCGGGTGACGGCGACGCCGTCGCGCAGATGGGCGCGCTGCATGCCGGCCAGCTCCACGGCGTTCTTGCACGCCTTGGGCAACATGGTCGGATCCTGCCCTGCCACCAGGATGGCGCCCGCCTCTTCCATGACGAGCTGGGTCCAGGCGTTGGCGGTGTTGGGGTCGGCCAGCACCTTCTGCTGATCCTCGCCGATGCGCTGCAGCACGTCACCCAGCTTGTCGATGGGGTAGACGGAGACATCCTGCCCCACGTGGCGGGTGAAGGCGATGCAGTCGATCTTGTCGGTGTCGACGAAGAAATCCATGCTGGTGTTGGCGTAGAGCACCGCAAAGCCCAGCACTACCGGCAGCCGCTCCACGTCGCGGCCGCGCAGGTTGAGCAGCCAGTTGATGGGCTCGGCCTGGGTCAGCAGCACCGCATCCAGCCCGCGCTTGCGCAGGTCCGCCGCCAGCAGCTCGCGCTTGGCCTGGCTGGACTGGCCCGCCAGCTCCTCGCTGTAGAGGATGACAGGGGTCTTGGTCGGGGCGGGGCGATCGCTCCAGTGCAGATCGATGGGGTTCTCATCGACCCGAACCAGCGCTATGCCGCGCTCGGCCAGTATTGGCTTGGCGCTCTGGTACCAGGCGAGGCTGTGCAGGCGGGGATCGAAGCCGACCCGGGCGCCGGACGGCAGTTGCTCTGCCAGCCACTGGACGTGGGGATCTTCGTTCAGGTGAAGAAACTCAAACAGCTCGGCCGGTGCCTGCATGCGGGCCTGCACCGTATAACGACCGTCGACGAACAGGGCCGCCCGCTGCGCCATGATGATGGCGAGGCCGGCGGAGCCGTTGAAACCCGTGATCCAGTCCAGCCGTTCGGCATAGGCGGGAATGTACTCCCCCAGGTGCTCGTCGTCGTGGGGAACGATGAAGGCGTCCAGTTCCAACGTGGCCAGAGTGGCCCTGACCTGGGCGACGCGGGTTTCAATAATCTCGAAATGATTCATGTCGTTATTGCCAGATTGTGATGATGTGAGTGTTCACTGATTGTGGCCGCTTGCCAGGATCTGTCGGATCGACTGGCCTGCCGCCTCGATATGTTGCTTGAGCAGGACCACGGCCTCGTGCTTGCGGCGGGCGCGGCACAGCTCCAGCAGGCGGGCGTGTTCGCGCTCGGCCTTGTCCACGCCGCCCTGGGCGAACAGCAGCTCGAAGCGTACGTAGCGATCGCAGCTCAGATTGATCTGGGCGATGAGATCCAGTGCCTGGGGACGATTGGCGGCCTGATAGAGGGTGGCGTGAAAACTGTGGTTCAACTCGGCCCAGTGCTCGATCTGGGTGCCGGACTCCAGCGCCAGATCAAACTGGGCCAGGATGGCTTGCGCCTTGGCGAAGGTCTCCTCCGTCATCAGGTCGACGGCGTGGAACAGGGTATCGGCTTCCAGCAGCGCCCGCAAATAAAAGAGCTCCTCGATGGCCGAGGCGTCCAGCATGGTGACCACGGCGCCGCGATGGGCCTCGAACTTCACCAGCCCCTGGGCCTCCAACTGCATCAGCGCCTCCCGCACCGGAATGCGGCTCACCGCCAGCTCCTTGGCGATGGCGTCCTGACGCAGGGGGGCGCCTGCCGCAAACTCCCCACGCAAAATCCGGCCGCGGAGGTTCTCCATCACCATCTGGGTACGGGTCTTGTAGGGTAGGGTCATGCTTGAGTCACGGGCAGGTTGCAAAATTGTATATTGTATAAAGTTTGGCTGAATCTAACGCGCAACCGCCTGCAAGGCAAGGCTTGGCAGGATCCATATGCCGCGCATCGGCCAAAAAAATACCGGCCAGCTGGGCTGACCGGTATGGGGTTGTCACCTTGGCGGGACGCAGCTTACAGCTGCGGACCCGCAGCAACCAGGCGTTTGCCTTCGTCGTTGTCGGTGAAGCGCTCGAAGTTCTTGATGAAGCGCTGGGCCAGATCCTGGGCCTTGGCGTCCCACTCGGCCTGGTCGGCATAGGTGTCGCGCGGGTCGAGGATGGCCGGGTTCACGCCCGGCAGCTCGGTCGGCACTTCCAGGTTGAAGACAGGCAGCACCTTGGTCGGCGCCTGCTCGATGGAACCATCCAGGATGGCGTCGATGATGGCGCGGGTGTCCTTGATGGAGATGCGCTTGCCGGTGCCGTTCCAGCCGGTGTTCACCAGGTAGGCTTCCGCCCCTGAGGCTTCCATCCGCTTCACCAGCTCCTGACCGTACTTGGTCGGGTGCAGGCTGAGGAAGGCGGCGCCAAAGCAGGAGGAGAAGGTCGGCGTCGGCTCTGTGATGCCGCGCTCGGTACCGGCCAGTTTGGCGGTGAAGCCAGACAGGAAGTGGTACTTGGTCTGCTCCTTGGTCAGCTTGGCGACCGGAGGCAGCACCCCGAAGGCATCGGCGGTCAGGAAGATAACCTTGTTGGCATGACCCGCCTTGGAGACCGGCTTGACGATGTTCTCGATGTGATAGATGGGGTAGGAGACCCGGGTATTCTCGGTCTTGGATCCATCGTCGAAGTCGATGGTGCCGTCGGCTGCGACCGTCACGTTCTCCAGCAGGGCGTCGCGACGGATGGCGTTGTAGATATCCGGTTCGGCCTCTTTGGAGAGCTTGATGGTCTTGGCGTAGCAGCCCCCTTCGAAGTTGAACACGCCGTGGTCGTCCCAGCCGTGCTCGTCATCGCCGATCAGCTGGCGCTTGGGATCGGTGGAGAGGGTGGTCTTGCCGGTACCGGAGAGGCCGAAGAAGATGGCCACGTCCCCATCCTTGCCCACGTTGGCGGAGCAGTGCATGGAGGCGATGCCGCGCAGGGGCAAGAAGTAGTTCATCATGGAGAACATGCCCTTCTTCATCTCGCCACCGTACCAGGTGCCACCGATGAGCTGCATCTTCTCTGTCATGTTGAAGGCGACGAAGTTCTCGGAGTTGAGACCCTGCTCCTTCCAGTTCGGGTTGGTGCACTTGGCACCGTTCATCACCACGAAGTCCGGTTTGAAGGTTTTCAGTTCTTCTTCGCTCGGGCGGATGAACATGTTCTTCACGAAGTGCGCCTGCCAGGCCACCTCTGTGATGATGCGTACCGCCAGACGGGTGTCAGGGTTGGCGCCGCAGTAGCCATCCACCACGAACAGGCGCTTGCCGGAGAGCTGTTTGGTCACCAGAGATTTCAGATGTGACCACACTTCCGGGGTGATTGCCTTGTTATCGTTCTTACCCTGGTCAGACCACCACACAGTATCCTGGGTGGTGCCGTCCTTGACGATATATTTATCTTTTGGGGAACGGCCGGTGAAGATGCCGGTGTTGACGTTGACGGCACCGAGCTCGGTGACGACGCCACGTTCGAATCCTTCCAGGTCTGGGCGGGTCTCTTCTGCGAAAAGCTGCTCATAGGAGGGGTTGCGAACGATTTCCTGGCTGTTTTTGATACCGTATTGGTCCAGCTTCAGTTGTTGGGCCAGGGTGGGTTCTACCACGATAGTCATTATGTTCTCCTGGGTTCAGAGGTGTGTAGGGTTCTATCTGACGTCCATGCTACCACCTAGGTGGTAGTTTTTAGCGATCGCCATCAAACTTTATAAAATAGGGTATTTTTTTGTTATTTAAGTTAAAGGCGGGTTTTGCCCGCCTTTATTTAGTGTAACTTGTTTGCATCATTACCGGGAGCCCCGCTGAACAGGGTTTCGATGTCTATTCCATCAAATTGGTAGTGAGCGCCGCAGTAATCACAGTGCATGTCGATCTTGCCGAGCTCCTGCACCATGGCCACCGCCTCCTCCTTCTCTATCTGCAGCAGAGCCCCTTCGCAGCGAGCGCGGGAGCAGGTGCAGCGGAACTCGATCGCCTGGGGATCGAACACCCGTACCTTGTCCTGATGGTAGAGGCGGTAGAGGATCTCTTCGGCCTCCAGACCGAACAGCTCTTCATCCTTGATGGTGCTGGTGAGCTGGATCAGGTGGTCGAAGTCGGCGCCGTGATCCTCGCTCCGGGCGGGCAGCTCCTGCAGCAGTATGCCTGCGGCGCGGGGCTGGCCCTGGTGGTGGCCGGTGCGGATCCAGAGCTTGGTGGCGAGTTGCTCGGACTGGGCGAAGTACTGCTCGAGGCAGGCCGCCAGGGTGTCGGCCTCCAGGGCTATGATGCCCTGATAGCGCTCGCCCTCTTCAGGGGTGATGGTGATCACCAGCTGGCCGTTGCCAATCAGGCTCTGCAGCTTGTCGTCGGTCGGCAGCTCGCCTTCATAGCGGGCCACGCCGCGCAGTTGCTGGTTGTGATCGCCGTTGATCACCGCCAGACGCACCGGGCCGTCCCCTTGCAGCTGCACGGTGATGGAGCCTTCGAACTTGAGGGTGGCGGTCAGCAGGCTGGTGGCGACCAGCAGTTCACCCAGCAGTTTCTGTACCTGTACCGGGTAGTTCTGGGCATCGACGATGTGACGATAGGTACTATCCAGCTGGACCAGCTCCCCCCGGACTTCGTACTCTTCGAACAGATAGCGATACAGGAGATCTTGGTTACTCATCATGCTTTCCTAGGGTTTTCTGGGGGAAAAGATAAATACATTGTTAAACAGGTGGTTAGGAACTAATTTTCGCACCTGTCGTCATAAAGGGGCCACAAGGGCGAGTCAGTATTGCTTGACCTTGATCAGCTGGCGTCGCTCCTGCTTGTCGGGGCGGCGCTCCGGACTTGGGGCGAACTGGCTGTTAAAGCGGCGTGCCTCGCTGTTCTGGGCCCGTTTCTTCAGGCTCTCCTCGGTCTCTTCATAGAGCAGCTGAGCCAGGGGGGCGGATTTGCGCTGCTCGCTCACCTCGAGCACCCGCACCTCCCGTTCATCCTGGCCCTGCCAGAAACGGACGAGGGCGCCGATTTCAACGGCTTTGCCCGGTTTGCTGCGCTGGCCGTTATAATGCACCTTGCCGCCGTCGATCTGATCCCGCGCCAGGCTGCGGGTCTTGTAGAAGCGTGCCGCCCACAGCCACTTGTCGAGGCGGACCTGAGTGCTGCTTTGTGCTGGATTCGACATGGATCGGCTCCGGGATGGCTGAAAAGGGAGCCTGATTATACCAGAGGCAGGGCCCGGGATAGAAACAGGGGGAAGCGGGGTGTGACGGAATCTGAATTTTCACAGCTTCATCCCATCCGGTCGGTTGTCTCTGGGTCCATTGCCGTACACAATAGCTAAACGATTTGGATGCCAGAATATATTGATAAACATGACGCTACCGTTCAGGGATGACTTGTTGGGCTCCCTTCTGGCTCGCTGCAAGACAGTGCCACTCTCCCGTTTCAGCCAGCCTCTGTTCTGGCTGCTTCTGCTGTTGCTGGCCCAGCAGTGCGCCGTGCTCACCTGGCGTCTGTTCGATCTCACCCAGTCCCCCCGACCTCTGCCCTGGCAGCCTGCGGTCACTCCGGGTCAGGGCGCCGGACCTGCCCGCCTCGATCTCGCCAACCTCAGCCGGCTCTCCCTGTTTGGCAAGGCGCAGCAGCCGCAGGCCGACAAGGTGGCCCAGGCGGCCCTGATCGATGCCCCCAAGACCCAGCTCAATGCCCAGCTCAACGGGGTGTTGGCCAGTACAGAACCAAGCAAGTCCATCGCCATCATCGCCCACAACGGCCTGCAGAACTCCTATGGTATAGGGGATTACATCGACGGCACCCAGGCCAGGATCCGTCAGGTGTTTGCCGACAGGGTCATCATTGCCCGGGACGGCCGTGACGAGACCCTGATGCTGGATGGGGAAGAGTACGGCAAGCCGCTGCCCAAGGTGACGCGGCAGGGGGCTGAGCTCTCTTCCGTTCGCAGCGAGTTGATGAGCAATCCTGGCAAGATCACCGATTATCTCAATATTTCTCCGGTCCGGGTGGATGGTCGCATGGTCGGCTATCGCCTCAATCCGGGCAGCAATCCCGAAGTGTTCAATCAACTCGGACTGGTCGCCAACGATCTGGCGGTCAGCATAAATGGCCTGGATCTGCGGGATAACGCACAGGCCATGCAGGCGATGCAGCAAGTGGCGGGTGCCACGGAAATGACCGTCACCGTCGAGCGGCAAGGACAGCTCTACGATGTCTATGTCGGCTTGTCAGAATAATGAATTGGAGTAACACCAAGAATGATAAATAAAGGGAAGGGCTGGCGTCTGGCCACGGTGGCGGCAGCCTTGATGATGGCTGGCTCTGCCTGGGCCACCGAGTATTCCGCCAGTTTCAAGAATGCCGACATCGAAGAGTTCATCAACACGGTCGGCAAGAACCTGAACAAGACCATCATCATAGAGCCCTCGGTGCGCGGCAAGATCAACGTCCGCAGTTACGATCTGCTCAATGAGGATCAGTACTACCAGTTCTTCCTGAGCGTGCTCGACGTCTACGGTTTCGCCGTGGTGCCCATGAACAACGGCGTGCTCAAGGTGGTGCGCTCCAAGGATGCCAAGACTTCGGCGATCCCCGTGGTGGACGACACTAACCCCGGTGTGGGGGACGAGATGGTGACCCGGGTGGTGCCGGTGCGCAACGTCTCGGTCCGGGAACTCGCCCCCCTGCTGCGCCAGCTCAACGACAACGCCGGCGGCGGCAACGTGGTCCATTACGAGCCCTCCAACGTGCTGCTCATCACAGGCCGCGCCGCCGTGGTGAACCGCCTGGTGGAGGTGGTGCGCCGGGTGGATCGCGCAGGCGATCAGGAGATGGACGTCATCAAGCTCAAATATGCCTCCGCCGGCGAGATGGTGCGGCTGGTGACCAACCTCAACAAGGATGGCAACAACCAGGGGGCCAACGCCTCCCTGCTGCTCTCTCCCAAGGTGGTGGCCGACGAGCGCACCAACTCCGTGGTGATCAGCGGTGAGCCCAAGGCCCGTGCCCGCATCATCCAGATGGTGCGCCAGCTCGACCGGGACCTGCAGAGCCAGGGCAATACTCGGGTCTTCTACCTCAAATATGGCAAGGCCAAGGATCTGGTGGACGTGCTCAAGGGCGTCAGCTCCAGTATCGAGGCAGACAAGAAGGGTGGTGCAGCCACCGGCGGCGGTGCCAGCATAGGCGGCGGCCAGCTCGCCATCTCCGCCGACGAGACCACCAACGCCCTGGTGATCACCGCACAGCCGGACGTCATGGCCGAGCTGGAGCAGGTCATCGCCAAGCTCGACATCCGCCGTGCCCAGGTGCTGGTGGAGGCGATCATCGTCGAGATCCAGGACGGTGACGGCCTCAACCTCGGGGTGCAGTGGGGCAACGCCAATGGCGGCGGCACCCAGTTCACCAATACCGGTCTGCCCATCGGACCCGCCATCATCGCGGGCAAGGATTACAAGGACAACGGCAACACCGACGGGCTCGAAAACCTGCTCGGTGATTTCAGCGGCATGGCGGCCGGCTTCTACAAGGGGGACTGGGCCATGCTGGTGACGGCGCTCTCCACCAACACCAAGAACGACATCCTCTCGACCCCGAGCATAGTCACCATGGACAACAAGGAAGCTTCCTTCAACGTCGGCCAGGAAGTGCCGGTGCAGAGCGGTTCCCAGAGCTCCACCACCAGCGACCAGGTGTTCAACACCATAGAGCGCAAGACGGTGGGCACCAAGCTGGTGGTGACGCCCCAGATCAACGAAGGGGATTCGGTGCTGCTCAACATAGAGCAGGAGGTCTCCAGCGTAGCCCAGACCCAGGCGACGGGTACCGCCAACCTGGGCCCCACCTTCGATACCCGTACCGTCAAGAACGCCGTTCTGGTGAAGAGCGGCGAGACAGTGGTGCTGGGCGGCCTGATGGACGAGCAGACCAAGGAGCAGGTCTCCAAGGTGCCAATATTGGGGGATATCCCGGTGTTGGGCTACCTGTTCCGCTCCACCTCCAACACCACCGCCAAGCGCAACCTGATGGTCTTCATCCGGCCGACCATATTGCGCGATGCCAACGTCTATTCCGGGGTCTCCAGCAACAAGTACACCCTGTTCCGTGCCGAACAGTTGAACCTGGCGGCTGAGGAGGGGTACGCCACCTCGCCACCCCGTCAGGTGCTGCCGGCCTATGGTCAGGACGTGATGCTCTCCCCCGAGGTACAGAAGCAGATTGAACTGATGAAGGCCCAGCAGCAGTCGACCACTGTGGTGAGACCCATAGTGCAACAACCGGTGCAACAGCCGTTCGTGCAGAGCAAGCCCTGATGGCCGCCTACCAGCTCGATGGCAGCGAGCTGCCGGCCCCCTTGCCGGAACTGCCGTTTGCCTTCGCCCGCAACTTCGGGGTGATCCTGACCGAGCGTCAGGGTGCCCCCGTGCTGCTCTGTCGCCAGGATGTGGCGCCGCAGACCCTGCTGGAGGTGCGCCGGGTGGCGGGGTGCGCCTTCGCGGTGGAGCAGCTGGGTCATGACGAGTTCGAGACGCTGCTGATGGCCCACTACCAGCGCGACTCCTCCGAGGCGCGCCAGCTGATGGAGGATCTCGGCAACGAGATGGACTTCTTCGCCCTGGCCGAAGAGCTGCCCCAGAGCGAGGATCTGCTGGACGCCGACGACGACGCCCCCATCATCCGCCTCATCAACGCCATGCTGAGCGAGGCGATCAAGGAAGAGGCGTCCGACATCCACATCGAGACCTTCGAGCGGGCCTTGGTCATTCGTTTTCGCATCGACGGGGTGCTGCGGGAGATACTGCGCCCCCATCGTAAGCTGGCATCACTCTTGGTCTCGCGGATCAAGGTCATGTCGCGGATGGACATCGCCGAGAAGCGGGTGCCCCAGGATGGCCGCATCTCATTGCGCATCGGCGGCCGCGCCGTCGACGTGCGGGTCTCCACCATGCCGTCCAGCTACGGCGAGCGGGTGGTGCTGCGACTGCTCGACAAGAACAACGTGCGCCTCGAGCTCAAGCAGCTCGGCATGACGCTGGCCAATCGCAACATCATCAGCGATCTCATCCGCAAGCCCCACGGCATCATATTGGTGACGGGCCCGACCGGCTCGGGCAAGTCCACCACCCTGTATGCGGCGCTCTCCGAGATCAACTCCCGGGATCGCAACATTCTCACTGTGGAAGATCCCATCGAATATGACCTGGAAGGGGTCGGCCAGACCCAGGTCAACACCAAGGTGGACATGACCTTCGCCCGGGGCCTGCGCGCCATACTGCGTCAGGATCCGGACGTGGTGATGGTGGGGGAAATCCGTGACCTCGAGACCGCCCAGATCGCGGTGCAGGCGTCGCTGACCGGCCACCTGGTGATGTCGACCCTGCACACCAACACCGCCATCGGCGCCATCACCCGGATGCGGGACATGGGGATAGAGCCCTTCCTGCTCTCCTCGTCCCTGCTGGCGGTGCTGGCCCAGCGGCTGGTGCGCACCCTCTGCCTGGATTGCCGTACCGCGCACCCGATCACCGAGCAGGAGCGCCTCGCCATGGGGCTGGATCTTCCGCCGGATCAGCAGATCTGGCGCCCCGTGGGCTGCGAGCAGTGCAACCACACCGGCTATCGCGGTCGGACTGGCATCCACGAGCTGGTGGTGGTGGACGAGGCGGTGCGCGAGGCGATTCACAGCGCCAGCGGCGAGCTCGCCATCGAGCGGCTGATCCGGGGCCATACCCCCAGCATACGCCGCGACGGCATCGACAAGGTGCTCCAGGGGCAGACCAGCCTCGAAGAGGTGCTGCGCGTGACCCGGGAAGACTAGGATGGCTGCGTTCGAATACAAGGCCCTCGACCCCAGAGGCAGACAGAAGTCCGGGGTGATGGAGGGGGACTCCGCCCGTCAGGTGCGCCAGCTGCTGCGTGAGCAGGGGCTGACCCCCCTCGAGGTGAACGAGACCACCGAGAAGGCGAAGCGGGAGGCCAATCGCTTCGTGCTGTTTCGCCGCGGTGCCTCCACCTCGGAGCTGGCCCTCATCACCCGCCAGCTGGCGACCCTGGTGGGGGCCGGGCTGACCATAGAAGAGGCGCTCAAGGCGGTGGCCGAGCAGTGCGAGAAGGCCCACCTGCGCAGCCTGGTGGCCACGGTGCGCAGCAAGGTCGTAGAAGGTTACTCCCTGGCCGATTCGCTCGGCGCCTTCCCCCATGTGTTCGATCAGCTGTTTCGCTCCATGGTGGCGGCCGGCGAGAAGTCCGGTCACCTGGAGAAGGTGCTCAACCGCCTCGCCGACTACACCGAGCAGCGCCAGCACATGCGCACCAAGCTGCTGCAGGCGATGATCTACCCCATAGTCCTCACCCTGGTGGCCGTGGGCGTCATCTCCATACTGCTCACCGCAGTGGTGCCCAAGGTGGTGGCCCAGTTCGAACACATGGGCCAGCAACTGCCCGCCACCACCCGCTTCCTCATCGGCACCAGCGAGCTGATGCAGCACTATGGCCTCTGGTTCCTGTTGCTGCTGCTGGTGGGTGGGTTTGTCTGGCGCTGGTGGCTCACGGATGCCGGACGGCGCCGCCACTGGCATCAGGTGGTGCTGCGCCTGCCGGTCATCGGCCGGGTCAGCCGGGGCCTCAACACCGCCCGTTTC
Source organism: Aeromonas sp. Marseille-Q7275 (assembly GCF_965119515.1). NCBI lineage: Bacteria > Pseudomonadati > Pseudomonadota > Gammaproteobacteria > Aeromonadales > Aeromonadaceae > Aeromonas > Aeromonas sp. Marseille-Q7275. The sequence continues at coordinate 29,777 of NZ_CBCPLW010000015.1, read as the reverse complement.
GCCCGCACCCTGAGCATCCTCAACGCCAGCGCGGTGCCGCTGCTGGAGGGGATGAAGATCTCGGGGGAGGTGCTCTCCAACGACTTTGCCCGCCACCGCATCGGTGAGGCCACCGAGCGGGTGCGCGAGGGGACCAGCCTGCGCAAGGCGCTGGATGAGACCAAGATTTTCCCGCCCATGATGCTGCACATGATCGCCTCCGGCGAGCAGAGCGGCGAGCTCGACAGCATGCTGGAGCGGGCGGCGGACAACCAGGACAGGGAGTTCGAAACCCAGGTGAACATCGCCCTCGGGGTATTCGAGCCCATGCTGGTGGTCTCCATGGCCGGGGTGGTGCTGTTTATCGTGATGTCGATCCTGCAGCCGATCCTCGAGCTCAACAATATGGTGAATTTATGATGCTGGCGTGCGGGTGACGTCGGTCGATCCTGCGGTCAACTCGCTCGAACTGAACAGCATGGTCAATTTGTGAGTGAGGTTCGGATGTCCGAATACGCGACCCTATTCGAACCTGCAAAGCCAGTCGATCTCGCAGGTTCGATTAGCCGCACGGCGGCGTAATCGGACGAGCGCGGGTCAACAATCAATCTCTGATGGCTCATGCCATCTCAATTCGTTAGGAGCTGTAGTCATGCAAAAGCGTCGTCAATCGGGTTTCACCCTGCTGGAAGTCATGGTGGTCATCGTGATCCTGGGGATCCTGGCCAGCCTGGTGGTGCCCAACCTGATGGGCAACAAGGAGAAGGCGGATCAGCAGAAAGCGGTCTCCGACATAGTGGCGCTGGAAAATGCCCTCGACATGTACAAGCTGGACAACAACCGCTACCCGACCACAGAGCAGGGTCTGGATGCCCTGGTCAACAAGCCGACCGCGTCACCCGAGCCGCGCAGCTACCGGGACGGGGGCTACATCAAGCGCCTGCCGCAGGATCCCTGGGGCAACCAGTACCAGCTGCTGAGCCCGGGCCAGTTCGGCAAGATCGACATCTTCAGCATGGGGCTGGACGGGGAAGCCGGGACAGATGACGACATCGGCAACTGGAACCTGAAGGACTTCCAGTAGGTGATTTGGCGCCCCGTTTGCTCCGCCTTGCTGGAGCAGCCTGAATGAGGGCTGCGCCATCTGCTCGTCGTCAGGCTGGCTTCACTCTGCTGGAGGTGCCTTTGCTCGCCGCCATCTTGATGGGGCCGGCCTTGTGAAGCCTCGTCGTCAGGCTGGCTTCACTCTGCTGGAGGTCTTGCTGGTCGCCATGTTGATGGGGCTGGTGGCCACCGCCGTCGTCCTCAGCATGGGGGGCGCCCGGGGGGACAGGGAGCTGGACAAGCAGGCGCGTCGCCTCATGGCGACCCTGCAACAGGCGCAGGAGTATTCGGTGATGGATGGCCGGCTGCTGGGATTGAGAGTCGAGGAGAACGGCTGGCAGTTTATGTCCCGCAATCCCAAGGATCGCAAGTGGCAGGCACTGACCGGGGACAAGCTGCTGGGGCCGGTGCAACTGCCGGAGGGGATCACCCTGGCCGTCGAGCTGGAGGGTTTCAGCTGGCGCACCGACTCGGACGAGAAGAGCGAGCAGGGCCGCGACGAGAAGGAGCGCACGCCCCAGATCTTCATCTTTCCGGGGGGGGAGCTCACCCCCTTCGTGCTGACCCTGAGCCAGCAGGACGAGGATCTGAGCTACCTGCGCACCCTGAAGGGGGACGAGTTCGGTCGTCTCTTCCTGCAAGAAGACGAAGAGGAAGAAGAGTGACGGGCAGGAGCGCAGGTGGCGAGCGAGTTCGCCGCGTCACGGGCGGGCCCGCCAGGGCGCGCGGCATGACGCTGCTGGAGGTCATGGTGGCGCTGGCGGTGTTCGCCATCGCCGGCCTTGCCGTGATGAAGACCGCCAGCGAGCACCTCTCCGGCCTCAACTACCTGGAGCAGAAGACCCTGGCGACCTGGGTGGTGGAAAACCGGCTGGTGCAGCAAAAGCTCGAGGGCAAGTGGCCGGGAGACAGCTGGGTGGAAGGGGACGAGGAGATGGCCGGACAGACCTGGTACTGGCGCTATCGTGGCGTCGCCACCAGCGACAACAACTTCAAGGCCCTGGACGTGGAGGTGCGCACCGCGCCCAAGGCAGAGAGCCCGGTGGCCATGATGCGGACCTATATCAGCCGATGATTCAGAGCAACACCCGCCCTTCCCGCCACCGTGGTTTTACCCTGCTTGAGAGGTTGCTGCGGCCATCGCCCATGTCGGTGACCTCAGGCCGGCGCGCTGTCCGCCAGGCTGGCTTTACCCTGCTTGAGAGGTTGCTGCGGCCATCGCCCATGTCGGTGACCTCAGGCCGACGCGCTGTCCGCCAGGCTGGCTTTACTCTGCTTGAGAGGTTGCTGCGGCCATCGCCCATGTCGGTGACCTCAGGCCGGTGCGCTGTCCGCCAGGCCGGCTTTACCCTGCTTGAGATGCTGGTGGCCATCGCCATCTTCGCCAGCCTCAGCATGGGGGCCTATCAGGTGCTGCAGGGGGTTCTCACCAGCGACGAGGTGGCCAAGCACAAGGAGCTTCGCCTCTCCGAACTGCAGCTCGCCTTCAGCCTGCTGGAGCGGGACATCACCCAGATGGTGCCGCGCAGCGGCCGCATCGATGGCGAGAACAACAAGGTGCTGCTGGCGGCCTCCCGCTTCGGCCAGCAGAGCGATGACTGGGGCATGGCCTTCATCCGTGGCGGCTGGCTCAATCCGGACGGCATGCTGCCGCGTTCCGGCTTGCAGCGGGTGGGCTGGCGACTCAAGGAGCAGACCCTGGAGCGGCTGAGCTACCTCTACCCGGATCCCGCGATCGGCACCGAGCCGCGGATTCAGCCCGTGCTGACCGGGGTGACGGCCCTGCGGCTCTATTTCTACGACAAGGGCACGTGGAAGGAGGAGTGGACCCAGCGCGACCTGCTGCCCTATGGGCTGGCGGTGGAGCTGGATCTGGCGGATTACGGCACCATACGCCGCCAGTTCCTGATAGGAGCCGGCGGTCAGAGGGCTGAAAATGGTAATTGATCGTCGTTTTTCCCTGTCCGTCATGGAAGATGACGGCACCCTTGGCCGTCGCCAGTTCCTGATAGGAGCCGGTGGTCAGAGGGCTGAAAATGGCAATTAAGCGCAGCCGGGGCCCATTCCGTACCACACCCGGCCGGCAAGGGGGCATGGCCCTGCTGGTGGTGCTGCTTATTCTGTCGGTGATGGTGATCATCGCCAGCAACATGAGCGGCCGGTTGCAGCTGGAGCTGCGCCGGACCAGCAACCTCACTGCTGGCAAGCAGGCCTGGTGGTATGCCATGTCGGCGGAGGCGCTGGTGATCAAGGTGCTCAACCAGGACTTCAAGGATGACCCCGATGTGGTCAACCTGGGCCAGAACTGGGCACGGCAGGATGCCGTCTTCCCGGTGGACGACGGGACCCTGTCCGGGCGGGTGCGGGATCTGCAATCCTGCTTCAACCTCAACAGCCTGAGCCTGGCCCTGAAAGAGGGGGAGAGCGGCGATGATCTCGATGCGCAGCCCTATCAGTTCAAGGCGTTCCGGGCGCTGCTCGAGGCGCTGGAGGTGGATGAGTACGAGGCGGTGCAGCTCACCGACGCCATCCGCGACTGGACCGACAAGGATACCCAGCTGGTCTCGAGCAACGGGGCCGAGGATGCCTATTACGAGGGGCTCAATCCCCCCTATCTGGTGGCGAACCAGTGGCTGCTGGGAACGGACGAATTGCGGGCCGTGCGCGGGGTGAGCAGCGAGCTCTACGCCCGGCTGGCCCCCTATGTGTGCACCCTGCCAAACGACAAGCTGGTGGTGAACATCAATACTATCAAGCCGGAGCAGGCTGCCCTGCTGGTGGGGCTCTATCAGGGCAAGATAGGGTTGGACGACGCCAAGCGGGTGCTGACCAACCGCCCCAAGAAGGGGTGGAAGGAGAAGAAGGAGATGACGGATGAGCTGTCGGTACAACCGGGCAGCATCACGGGGCTGGACGGCGCGCTGGACATCAAGAGCAGCTTCTTCGAGGCCCGTCTGCTGGCCGAGGTGGGTGATGTGCGAGCCCGGCTGGAGACCGTCTTCCAGCGCGGCAAGGACAACAAGCTGGTGATGTTGCGCCGTCTGAACGACGGTGCAGAATAACAGGGAGATGGCCGGCCTCTGGCCTGTCTGTCCCGCCCCTTATCTGGACTGCAGCCGACGGCTGCGGCCCGCCCATCGACGAGGATGCTGGCGGGCATGGCAGGAGAATCATTTGTGAGCGAGAGTCTGGTCATCCGTCTGGGGACCAATGCGCAGCAGCCGGTGCATTGGCTGGTGTGGTCGACGCAGGAGCAGGAGATCATCGCCTCCGGCACCCTGGCCTCGGCCCATGCCCTGGGTGAGCTGCAGGAGCGTGCCGGTGGCCGCCCCGTGGTGACCCTGGTGCCCGGCAGCGATCTCATCTTCCGGCGGGTCAGACTGCCGGGCAAGTACAGCCGTCAGGCCGCGGCGGCCTTGCCCTATCTGCTCGAGGAGCAGATCGCCTCCGACGTGGACGAGCTGCATCTAGTGGTGCTGGCTCATCAGGGACAGGATGTGGATCTGATGGCGGTGGACAAGGGGAAGATGCAGGCGTGGCTGGCGTGGCTGCAGCAGGCGGGGCTCAAGACCCTGCAACTGCTGCCGGACGTGCTGGCCCTGCCGCCCGCCGCCGAGGGGTGGTCTGCCCTGCAACTCGGCGCCGAGTGGCTGATCCGCCAGGGCCCAGTCCAGGGGATAGTCGCCGACGAGCCGCTGCTGGCCATGCTGCTGGCGGCCCAGCCCGAACCCGTCACCATCCATAGCCATACCCCGGCTCCCGCCATCGCGGCCGCCAACTGGCAGGCGGCGGATCCCGAGCTGCCCATGCTGCTGCTGGCGAAAGGGGCGATCGCTTGCCAGGCGAACCTGTTGCAGGGGCCCTATCGGCCCCAGACCGAGTACGGCCGTTACTGGCTGCAGTGGCGCAAGGTGGCGGTGCTGGCGGGGATACTGCTGCTGGTGGCCCTGGCCCAGCGCGGGGTACAGCTCTATCAACTGACGGAGCAGGACAAGGCCCTCAAGGCGGAGATCCGGCAGGTCTATACCCGGATCTTCCCGGGGGAGACCCGGATCGTCAACGTCCGCAGCCAGATGAGCCAGCACCTCAAGTCCCTGGGGCAGGCCCCGCAGGGTGGGGTTCTGCTGCTGCTGACCGAGCTGGCGCCTGTGTTTGCCGAGGTGCCGGGTCTCAAGCCCGAGGTGATGCGTTTCGACGCGGCCAGGGGCGAGCTCAGGTTGCAGGTCACGGCCCCCGGTTTCACCGAGATAGAGCGTTTTCGCGAGCTGGCGGGCAAGCGCTTCGAGGTGCAGCAGGGGGAGGTGCGAAGCCATGAGGGCAAGGTGGAAGGGGCGCTGGTGCTGAAGGGGAAATCATCATGATGGACAAACTGCAAGGCTGGTGGCGTGGCATCAGCCCCCGCGAACAGCGGCTGGTGGCGGTGGGGGGTTGTGCCCTGCTGATCGGGCTCTGCTACTGGGTCATCTGGCAGCCCGTCGCCAATCGCATCGACGAGCGGCAGCGGCAGGTGGCCAACCAGCAGCAGACGCTCGCCTGGTTGAAAGAGAAGGGGCAGGAGGTGCTGGCGATGCAGGGGGGCCAAGGCCGCCAGCTCGACACCAGCGGCACCCTGGACGGGGTGGTGAACCGAACCGCCTTCAACCAGAAGATCAAGATAGCCAGGCTGCAACCCCAGGGGCAGGAGTTGCAGGTGTGGATAGACACTGTCCCGTTCGAGGATCTGCTGCTCTGGCTCGCGACCCTCTCCGATCAGTACGGCGTCCAGGTGCAGATCATAGAGGTGGCCCGGGAGGGGCTGGCTCCCGGCCTGGTCAAGGTCAGGCGCTTGCAGTTGAGCCGCCCCCAATGACACCAAGCGTAATGGGCGCCGCCCGGTTTTTGGCATGGCGCTCAATGTTGGCTCCTGGCTTGGCCCGGGCCGGATCCTTGCAGTCGAGTCCTGTTCTATGAAACAAAAAGTCCTGATCGCCACCCTGTTTCTGGTGGCCTATCTCGGTTTCCTGCTGGTGAGGTTGCCAGCCACTCTGGTGGTGCGCCATCTGCCGCTGCCCCCCAACCTGGTGCAGCTGGAAGGGGTGAGCGGCACCCTCTGGAGCGGCCAGATTGCCCGGCTGCAATATGCCAGCGAGTCCCTGACCCAGCTGCGCTGGGATCTCGACGGCTGGTCGCTGCTGCGCCTGGCGCCCGAGGTGTCGGTGCGTTTCGGCGATCGCGCCGGCCTCAACGGTCAGGGAGTGATCGGCTGGAATGGCGCTGCCTTCGGTCGTGACATCACCCTCAACGCCCCCGCTCCCTGGGTGCTGGCGCGGGTGCCCACGCGCCTGCCCTTCCCCCTGACGACGGCGGGTCAGCTGCAACTCAAGGTCGATCAGTTCGCCCAGGGCAAGCCCTGGTGTGAGGAGCTTTATGGCAACCTCAACTGGTACGGCGCTGAGGCCGACACCCCGGCGGGCAAGCTGCTGCTGGGGGATCCCGAGCTCAAGCTGACCTGTCTCGACTCCCGTCTGGTGGCCGAGCTCAAGCAGGGCTCCGAGGCGGTGCAGGTGCAGGGCAAGCTGGAGTTGCAGGCCAATCGCCAGTACCTGTTCCAGGGCACCCTCAAGCCTGGGCCCGAGCTGCCGGATCAGATGAAGCAGGGGCTGCCCTTCCTCGGTCAACCCGACGGTCAGGGCCGCTTCCCGCTGCGCTATCAGGGCCGGATCTAACGCCATCCCCGCCGACCCCGGAGCCACTCCGGGGTCGGCTTTCTCATCCTTTGCGCCCTATCTCCTCACTACCCTGACTCCCTCAGCCCTCACTTACCGCCACGTCCCCTCCCGATAGTGACTATGTACACCCTCCCCACCAACCCGCTCAATACGGCAACAGCTTGCCTCACCCAGCAACTTATCTGCAGCCAATAGTCAATGAGTGCGCATCGCGCTGAAAAAATGGCCAAGCCCCCCAGCCAAGCTGAATATCAATCAGGTTGCATCGCTTGTGAAATGTGAGCTGCCACCCGTTATTGATCTTTTCCATCCAGATTTCGACCTACTTCCAAACGCAAAAAATAACTGACTGAAAAATAAAGATTAAACCAAGGTGGATATCCTCTTTGCACCTCATTACCTCTGAGCCTGCCCATCAGAAATGTGAGCAATGGCAAAACCGAGGGTCAACCCGAGACAATTGATATAAGTATCGAAATACCAGGTGGAGCACAGTGGTCGGTACAATGAGGTCAATTGGAGATGATTGATTTGTGTTGATAGCGCGACAGGCAACCATCTCGGCCGATCTATTCATCTGGTTTCAAGTGTTGAGGGAAATGGTTATGGGAAAGAAGCGTATTTACCTGTTTTGCTCTGCCGGGATGTCGACGTCACTGCTGGTCTCGAAGATGAAGGCGCAGGCTGAGAAATATGATGTGCCCGTGGAGATAGATGCCTACCCGGAAACCCTGGCAGCCGAGAAGGGTCAGGATGCGGATCTGGTGCTGTTGGGCCCGCAGATTGCCTACATGCTGCCGGAAATCCAGGCCCTGTTGCCGGGCAAGCCGGTCGAAGTCATCGACTCTCTGCTCTATGGCAAGGTCGATGGGTTAGGGGTCCTCAAGGCCGCCGTCGCATCCATCAAGAAGAGCCTCACTCAGTAAGGAGAACACCGTGAGCACCATAATCGCATCGCTGGAAAAGGCCATATTGCCCATTGCCGTCAAGCTGGGTAAGCAGCCTCATGTCAACGCCATCAAGAATGGCTTCATCAAACTGATGCCCCTGACCCTGGCCGGGGCCATGTTTGTCCTGATCAACAACGTCTTCCTGAGTTTTGGGGAAGGATCCTTCTTCTACTCCATGGGGGTGCGACTCGATCCCGCCACCATAGCCACCCTGGACGGCTTCAAGAGCATAGGTGGCAGCGTCTACAACGGCACCCTGGGGATCATGTCCCTGATGGCTCCCTTCTTCATCGGCCATGCCATGGCAGAGGAGCGCAAGGTTGATCCCCTCTCGGCCGGTCTGCTCTCGGTCGCCGCCTTCATGACGGTCACCCCCTTCAGCGTCGGCGAGGCCTATGCGGTCGGCGCCAACTGGCTGGGTGGTGCCAACATCATCTCCGGCATGATCATTGGTCTCGTCTCGGCCGAGATGTTTGCCTTCGTCATTCGTCGCAACTGGGTGATCCGCCTGCCTGACAGCGTACCGACCTCGGTAGCACGCTCCTTCTCGGCGCTGATCCCCGGCTTCATCATCCTCTCCATCATGGGGATAGTCGCTTACCTGCTCCAGACAGAGGGTACCAACTTCCACCAGATCATCATGGATACCATCTCAACCCCCCTGTCCAACATGGGTGGCCTGGTCGGCTGGGTCTATGTGCTCTTCTCCCCGCTGCTCTGGTTCTTCGGGGTCCATGGTTCTTTGGCGCTGTCGGCACTGGAGAACGGCATTCTGGTGCCCTTTACCCTGGAAAACGTCGCCCTCTATACCCAATACGGCTCCGTTGAAGCCGCCATCGCCGCCGGCAAGACCTTCCACGTCTGGACCAAGCCGATGCTCGACTCCTACATCTTCCTCGGTGGTACGGGTGCAACGTTAGGCCTCATCCTCGCAGTGTTTATGGTGTCCCGTCGCGATGACTACCGTCAGGTGGCCAAACTGGGCATGCCCGCCGGCATCTTCCAGATCAACGAGCCCATCCTGTTTGGCCTGCCGGTCATCATGAACCCTGTGTTGCTCATCCCCTTCGTGATGGTGCAACCGGTGCTGGCGACCATCACCCTGTTTGCCTACAACACAGGTTTTATCCCGCCCATCACCAACATGGCGCCCTGGACCATGCCAGCCGGATTGGGGGCCTTCTTCAACACCAACGGCAGCATAGCCGCGGCCCTGCTGGCGATATTCAACCTGGGGATAGCCACCCTGATGTATGTCCCCTTCGTGCTGATTGCCAACAAGGCCCAGGCCGTTATCGAGGAAGAACAGGAGAGCGAAGAGGATATCGCGCTGGCCCTGAAATTCTGATGACACTCCCGGGAGGAGCCTGGCTCCTCCCTCTTCAAGCCGAAGGAGAAGAAGATGACGTATCGCTTTGCGGACGATTTTTGGTGGGGCAGCGCCAGCTCGGCGCCCCAGACGGAGGGAGCCTCCAGCCGAGATGGCAAGTCCGACAACATCTTTGACTACTGGCACGCCATTGAGCCGACGCGCTTCCATCAGGGCATAGGCCCGGCGCAAGCCTCGACCTTCTATGACCGTTTCGAGAGCGATATCGCATTGCTCAAGCAGCTCAATCACAACAGTTTTCGTACTTCCATCTCCTGGTCCCGACTGATCCCGGACGGGACGGGCGAGGTCAATCAGCAGGCCGTCGCTTTCTACCATGCCGTCTTTGACCGCTTGCTGGCCGAGGGGATCACCCCCTTCATCAATCTCTACCACTTCGACATGCCGCTGTGCATGCAGGAGCTAGGCGGTTGGGAGAGCCGGGACGTGGTAGCGGCCTATGTGCGTTACGCCAGCCTGTGCTTCGAACTGTTCGGCTCACGGATCAAGCACTGGTTTACCTTCAACGAACCCATAGTGCCGGTCGAGTGTGGTTACCTCGGCCACTTCCACTACCCCTGTGTGGTGGATTTTCGTCGCGCCGTCACGGTCGCCTATCACACAGCCCTGGCCCACGCCGGTGCGGTCAAGGCTTTTCGCGATGCCCGTGCCAGCGGCGAGATTGGCATCATCCTGAACCTGAGCCCCACCTACCCCAGATCCGATTCGGCGGCAGATCGCCAGGCGGCGCGCTGGGCCGACTTGTTGCTCAACAAGAGCTTCCTCGATCCGGCCCTGAAAGGGGGCTATGACCCCGAGCTGGTCGCCCTGCTGCGCCAGCATGATCTACTGCCTGCGGTGGAAGCCGGTGACAAGGCGCTTCTCAGTGCCGGACGGGTGGATTGGCTGGGGATCAACTACTACCAGCCACGGCGAGTCAAGGCCAAGGATCAAGCCTGCTCGGGGGCGCCGCGCACTCCCGAAGATCTGTTCGATTTCTATGAGATGCCGGGTCGCAAGATGAACCCGCACCGGGGCTGGGAGATCTATGAGAAAGGGATCTACGACATCCTCACCGAGCTGCGCCTGGGCTATGGCAACCCCCGCTGCTACATCTCGGAAAATGGCATGGGGGTCGAGGGGGAAGATCGCTTCATCGGGTCCGAAGGGCGGGTAGAGGATGACTACCGCATCGACTTCATTCGTGGTCACCTCGAGTGGCTGCATCGTGGCCTGCAAGAGGGGAGCGCCTGCTGCGGTTATCACCTCTGGACCTTCATCGACAACTGGTCCTGGCTCAATGCCTACAAGAACCGCTATGGCCTGATCCGGCTGGATCTTGATAGCCAGACCCGCACCATCAAGAAGAGCGGCTATTGGTTTGCCGAGGTGGCACGCAACCATGGTTTCAATTAAGTGAGATGCCATTAAACCGCTTTCAATTAACTAGCTGTAATCAAGGGGATAAAGAGATGTTCGATATGGACAACATAGAGGCAGAGACCACGACTTGCGATGACATGGAGGAGGTGGTGATGGGACTCATCATCAACTCGGGGCAGGCACGCAGCCTGGCCTACAGCGCCCTGAAGAAGGCCAAGGAGGGCGACATAACCGCCGCCCGCCTGCTGATGACCCAATCCCGCGAGGCCCTCAACGCCGCCCACCTGGTGCAGACCCAGCTGATTGAGAGCGATCAGGGCGAGGGCAAGGTCCCGGTTACTCTGGTACTGGTTCATGCCCAGGATCACCTGATGACCTCCATGCTGGCGCGGGAGCTGATCAACGAGCTCATCGACGTGCACGAAAAACTGCTCGGCAAATAACAGCGGCATCGGCCAGCCATAGGGGGCGAATAATGAGCGTCAAGACCATCCGGGAAAACGAGCTGTTCAACAACAGACCCTTTCACATGTTCATCTACAACAAGCAGGTGAGCGGTACCGGTTTGCATCAGCACGACTATTACGAATTCACCCTGGTGTTGACCGGCCGTTACTATCAGGAGGTCAACGGCAAGCGGGTACTGCTCGAGCGCGGCGATCTGGTGTTCATTCCGCTGGGCTCATCCCATCAGAGCTTCTACGAGTTTGGTACCACCCGGATCTTCAACGTCGGGATCAGCCGCAGCTACTTTGACGAGCACTTCAAGTACCTGCTGCCGGAACACTTCGTGGCGTCCCAGGCCTATCCGCTCAAGCATGAATTCCTGAGTTATATCGAGTCGGTACTGGTTTCTCCCGGCTTCAGGGAAGAGGCGCTGACCGAATTTCTCGAAGTGGTGACCTACTCGGTGATGAACCGGCTGCGTCACTACAAGGACGCCTCGGCCAGCGAGGATCTTCCACTCTGGCTCCATGAGGCGGTAGAGCGCATGCACGATCGTTCGTTGTTTGCCGACGATGCCCTGGCCAATCTGATCCATCTCTCCGGCAAGAGCCAGGAGTACCTGACCCGTGCCACCCGGCGTTACTACAACAAGACGCCGATGCAGATCATCAACGAGATCCGGGTCAACTACGCCAAGATGCAGCTGGAAGTCACCAACGACTCTGTGGCCGACATCGCCTTCGAGACCGGCTACAACGATGTCAGCCTCTTTATCAAAAACTTCAAGAAGTTGACCTCCTTTACCCCGGGCAGTTACCGAAAATATCTCTATCCGAAATTTGAAACCCCGGCCTGAGATTGGCGAGCCGTATTTTTAAAAAACCATGTGCGGCAAAACAGCTGACCCAGATTGACCGGCCCCTGCCACAGGTGGCTGCGGCCCGCTGCACCCCCGATGCAGGGCGGCCCCTTATTCAACCCAATTTGAGAATGATGAAAGAGGTGCTTATGAACAAGACGCTTAAAGTGGTCACCATAGGTGGTGGCAGCAGCTATACCCCGGAGCTGGTCGATGGCTTCATCAAACGCTACGCCGAGCTGCCCATCGACGAGCTGTGGCTGGTCGATGTCCCCGAAGGCCAGGAGAAACTGGACATCATTTTCGACCTTTGCCAGCGCATGATCCAGAAAGCCGGCATCCCCATGACGCTGCACAAGACGTTGGATCGCCGCGCCGCGCTGCAAGGCGCCAGCTTCGTCACCACCCAGCTGCGGGTCGGCCAGCTGCAAGCCCGGGAAAAAGACGAGCGCATTCCCCTCAGCCACGGTCTGCTGGGCCAGGAGACCAATGGTGCGGGCGGCCTGTTCAAGGGGCTGCGCACCATCCCCGTCATTTTCGACATCATCCGCGATGTGGAAGAGATCTGCCCGGATGCCTGGCTCATCAACTTCACCAATCCGGCTGGCATGGTGACCGAAGCCGTGCATCGCCACACCCAGTTCCGCCGCTTCATCGGGGTGTGCAACATTCCGGTCGGCATGCAGATGTTTGTGCGCGACGCCCTCAAGGTCACCACAGAGGACGCCCTCTCCATCGACATTTTCGGCCTCAATCACCTGGTGTTCATCGGCGACGTGCTGGTCAATGGGGTATCGCGTTTCGATGAACTGCTCGAGGGGGTGATAGACGGCAGCCTCACCAGTTCCAGCTCGGTCAAGAACATCTTCGATCTGCCCTTCGATGCGAGCCTGATGCGCGGACTGCGCCTGTTGCCCTGCTCCTACCTGCGTTACTACTTCAAAGAGAAAGAGATGCTGGGGATCGAGATGGGCGAGTTCTACAAGGGCGGCGCCCGGGCCCAGGTGGTGCAACAAGTCGAGAAAACGCTGTTTGAGCTCTACCAGAACCCTGAACTCAACGAGAAGCCCAAGGAGCTGGAGCTGCGCGGTGGCGCCTACTACTCGGATGCGGCCTGCGAGGTGATCAGCGCCATCCATAACGACAAGCGCAGCGAACAGTATGTGATCATCCCCCACCATGGCCATGTCACCAACATTCCGGCCGACTGGACCGTCGAGATGACCTGCCTGGTGGGCCGTGATGGCGCCACTCCTCACCCGCGCCTCACCCGTTTCGATGACAAGGTCAACGGGCTCATTCACCTCATCAAGAGCTTCGAGATTGCCGCCTCCCAGGCTGCCTTGAGCGGCTCCTTCGATGACCTGCTGCTGGCTATGAACCTCAATCCGCTGATCCACTCGGACAACGAGGCAAAAACCGTTGCCCAGGAGCTGCTGCTGGCACACCGCGAGCACCTGCCCAAGTTTGCCGCCGCCATTGCGGATCTCGCCTGACAACACCGGGCCCCGTTGATCATCGGCGGGGTAATACAGGAGATAGAGATGCATAAAAGATTGATTATCAATGCCGACGACTTTGGTCTCTGCCCTGCCCAGAGCTACGGCATAGTGGAAGCCTTCGAGCATGGGGTGGTCAGCTCGACCACCGCCATGGTCAACTCCCCGGCCATAGCGCATGCGGCCTGGCTGGCCAAGCGCTTCCCGGACTTGCCCATCGGGCTGCACTTCGTGCTCACTTGGGGCAAGCCGCTCTCTCCTCTCTCCTGCCTGGTCAATGCCCGGGGGGAGCTGGACAAGAGCATCTGGCAAAAAAGCGAGCAGGGCCTGCTGGTCGCAAGGGAAATCATGGAAGAGCTCAGGCAGCAGTTCGATCGTTTCGTCACCCTGTTTGGCCGCTCGCCCAGCCACATCGACAGCCATCACCATGTGCATATGCTGCCGAGCCTCTATCCGCTGGTGGAAGCCTTCGCCCGCCAGCAGGGCATCCCTATGCGCATCGATCGGGAGGAGGTGCGCCGTCACGGCCTGACCGTCAACCATGAGCTCAGTTGCCAGCGCTTTGACAGCCGCTTCTATGGTGAGTCACTCACCCGGGAGCTGTTGCTGCAACTGCTGGATGACGCCAATGAACAGGGGGTCAACTCCCTGGAGATCATGTGCCACCCCGCCTTTATCGATCTCGAAGTGCAGCGCAGCGCTTATCACCAACCCAGGCTCACCGAGCTGGCCATCCTCACCGATCCGGCCCTGCCTGAGTTGATCGCGGCGAGAGGCTATTGCCTCACCAGCTACCAGGGGTGGCAGCCATCTTGAATCACCAAGGTGGCAGGGCTGTACTGTGATGGGCTCAGGCCTATGGTGGGGCGCTAGCTCGTCGATGTGGTGATGAGGTGGTTGAGAAAGAGGCTGAACAGCTCGGCCCGGGAGCCGAGCCGCAGCTTGCCGTAGAGGTGCTTGCGGTGATTCTTCACGGTGCCGCTGCCGATGCCGAGTTCGGCGGCGATTCCCTCCGTGTCCAGCCCCTGCAGCAGCAGGCTCGCCACCTGCCGCTCCCGGCGGGTGAGCCTGTCTCCGCCCACGCTGCTCATCGCCTGCTCCACTGCGGCCTTGAGGCTGGCGCCGTCCAGGCTGGCCGCTACGCCTTGCACCCTATCCTTTGCCGTACTCTTGGCTGCACTTTTCGCAGCACCATCCGTGGCTCTCGTCGCCGCGCTCTGGGCCAGCATTGGTACCGCCTCCCGCCACTGCTGGCGGCACAGGGAGTGCACCAGGGGGAACAAGGCTTCCAGCCTGGCCCGCTCTTGTGGACTAAGGCTCTGGCGCTTGTCGAGGCGGCCCAGAAACAGCATCAGGGTGAGACCACTGCGCACCGGCAGGATCAGCCCCACCTCCTCCTGCCAGCCGGTGGCCTGATAGAAGTGGTGGCGGTATTCGGGATCGAGCCGCCCCTTGGACACCTGTGCCAGGGTCCAGACCCCGGCGGGGAGGCCGTCCTGAAGCGCCAGCATAAAGGGATCCTGGCTGAAGTGGCTGGTGAGGTAGCGATCAAACAGCAGAGCCCGCTGGTGGCTCAGGTTGTCATAGAGGTAGACGGGACGCTGTCCCACCCCGAGCAGCAGGGCGCAGTCGAACGCCACCTGCTGCTGGATGAGGCGCACCAGGGCCGCCGCAAAGGCCGGGCTGTGCAGGGCATCGACGACGGCGGTCAGGCTCTGGGTCAGCGAGTCTGTGGCGAGGGGCTGGCTCATGGCGATGGGCTCCGGCTGGCGGGGAAAGCACCCCGATATGGGCGGGATGCTAGCACGAGAGTGGCAAAACTGTCCCCTGGGGGACATATCCGCCACCAGTCATAGGGGCGAGTATGGCGACTTTCCCCTGCTGTTGGAGACCCCATGATCGACCCCCATTTGCTTGATGATCTTGCTGAGCGCGGCCTGGTGGCCCAGATGCCCGACCCGGTGGCGCTGGCCTCCCACCTCGCCACGCCGCGCACCCTCTATTGCGGCTTCGATCCCACCGCTGGCAGCCTGCACATAGGCCATCTGGTGCCGCTCTTGATGCTGCGCCGCTTCCAGCTCGCGGGCCACACCCCTGTGGCCCTGGTGGGGGGCGCCACCGGCCTCATCGGCGATCCCAGCTTCAAGGCGACCGAGCGCAGCCTCAACAGCAGCGAAACCGTGCAGGGCTGGGTGGCCAGCCTGTCCGCCCAGATCCGGGCGCTGCTGCCCGCGAGCGAGGGGCTGGCGGCCCCTGTGCTGGTCAACAACGCCGACTGGATGGGGCAGATGTCGGCCCTCGATTTTCTGCGGGACATCGGCAAGCACTTCTCGGTCAACGCCATGCTGGCGCGGGAATCGGTGCGCCAGCGGCTGGCTCGCCCGGATCAGGGCATCTCCTTTACCGAGTTCTCCTACGCCCTGCTGCAATCCCAGGACTTCGCTGTGCTCAACCAGCGTCTCGGCTGCACCCTGCAGATCGGCGGCAACGATCAATGGGGCAACATCACCAGCGGCATGGATCTCACCCGGCGACTGCATCAGGCCCAGGTTCATGGTATGACGCTGCCCCTCATCACCAAGGCGGATGGCACCAAGTTCGGCAAGACGGAAGGGGGGGGCATCTGGCTGGATCCGGCGCTCACCTCGCCCTACGCCTTCCATCAGTTCTGGCTCGGCACGGCGGACGAGGATGTCTACCGTTTCCTGCGCTACTACAGCTTTATGCCGCTGGCGGCCATCAGGGAGCTGGAAGTCGAAGATGCGGGTCGGCAGGGGCGCAAGCAGGCCCAGCAGGTGCTGGCGGACGAGTTGACCGAACTGGTGCACGGCAAGGGGGCACTGGCGGCGGCGCGGCGCATCGGCGAGCTGCTGTTTTGCGGCGACGTGGCCCGCCTTGGGGAAAGCGATCTCGCCCAGCTGGCCCAGGATGGCATGCCGAGCTGCCGTATCGAGAAGGAAGCGGATCTGGTGACCCTGCTGGTGGAGAGCGGTCTGGCGAGTTCGAAGCGCATCGCCCGCGAGCTGCTGGGGGCGGGTGCCATCAGCCTCAACGGCGCGATAAGACAGGATGAACGGCTCAGTGCGGCGGACTGGTTGTTTGGCCGCTACCTGCTGCTGCGCCGGGGCAAGAAGCAGTACCGGCTGGTGGAGTGGGTGGACTAGCCCGCCCTCAAGGAGAAAGGGCTGCCCAGGCAGCCCTTCTGTTTGTCCGCTTGCTCATGGGGTCTGTGACTTCCCCATTGATGCGCAAAATGCCGATTCACACGGCCAGCGGCAATAACTCGGCGTAGTCGCGGATCGCCGGGAAGGCGGTAATCTGCTGCCCCGGCTGGCGACTGTCCGGGTTCTGTATGGCGAGCTGATAACCGATGCCGTAGTCGGCGGCGGCGCGCAGGATCCGCTCGCTGTCATCGACGAACAGGGTGCGGGCCGGATCGAATGCCAGTCGTTCTGCCAGCGCCTGCCAGCAGTGCTGGCTCTCCTTCGACCAGCCGAGCTCATGGGTGCTCACCATGAGATCCAGGTGGCTGGCGAGATCGAGGTGCGCATCCTTGACCGACAGGCTGGCGGGGTGGGCATTGGTGAAGAGTACCAGCTGCTTGCCCGCCGCCCGCAGGGCGGCCAGGAAGGGAATGACGTGGGGCCGCCACTGGATCTTGTCCAGTATCTCCTGCTTGAGGGCGCGGATGTCGAGCCCGAGGGTCCGGCTCCAGTAGTCGACGCAGTACCAGTCGAGGGTGCCGCTGACGGCCTGATAGTGGGCATCGATCTGCGCCTTGGCGTCGGCCAGCGGCAGGCCGAGGCGCGCAGCGTAGCGCTCGGGCACCAGCTGCTGCCAGAGGTGGCTGTCAAAATGAAGGTCGATCAGGGTGCCATCCATGTCGAGCAGAACTGTGTCTATCTGGTGCCAGGGCAGTGGGGTGGGCATGGGGCCTCTTTGTGTCGGACTGGGTGGGGAAAACGGGGGGCATTATAACGGATTTTTCAGGCACCTTTCCGGCCCTTGCCCCGTGGTGTTCCCTCGGGGAGTCGTTTACTCTTGAAGCACTCTTTTTTAACGAGCAGTCAGCCCAGATGAGTGACCCCCACAAGTGCAAACCCGAACACGTCCGCGTCGAGGCCATGGCCCATGACAAGCGCAAGCCGGAGATCATCAAGGCCGAGCTGGTGGCCGAGAGCCGGCTGTTCAAGGTGGAATCCCTGCACCTGAAATTCAGCAACGGGGAGGAGCGGGTCTACGAGCGGATGCGCGGCGGCAACCGGGGTGCCGTCATGGTGGTGCCCCTGTTCGATGCCCACACCCTGCTGCTGGTGCGCGAATACGCGGCGGGCACTCACTCCTACGAGCTGGGCTTCCCCAAGGGGCTGATCGATCCGGGCGAAGATGCCTTCGAGGCGGGCAACCGGGAGCTGATGGAGGAGGCGGGCTTCGGGGCCCGTGACCTGATCCCCCTCAAGCAGGTCTCCCTGGCCCCCGGCTATTTTTCCAGCCGGATGGACATACTGCTGGCGCGGGATCTCTACCCCGAGCAGCGGGTGGGCGACGAGCCCGAGCCCCTCGAGGTGATCCCCTGGCCCCTCAATCGCATCGACGAATTGCTGGCGCGACCCGACTTCACCGAGTCGCGCAGCATCAGTGCCCTGCTGCTGGCCAGCAAATGGCTGGCGGAGCAGGAAAGCTAGCCCAAACGTGGGTAAAGGTAATAAAAACAGAGGATAACAAGATGCAGGAGTTGTTGGCCTGGATACCTGGGGTCAAGGAGATAGCCCGCGAAGCGGGACGTATCCTTCACGAAATCTATCACGGCGGTCAGTTCGAGCGTCAGCTGAAGGAGGATGCGACCCCGGTCACCAGTGCCGATCTTGCTGCCGATGCCTACCTCAAGCAGGCGCTGTCGGCGCTCACCCCCCATGTGCCCGTGCTGACCGAAGAGGCGGCCGATGTGCCCTTCAGCCAGCGAGCCAACTGGCGGCAATACTGGCTGGTGGACCCCCTCGACGGCACCGGCGAGTTCATCGCCGGCAGCGGCGACTTCGCCACCCTGATCGCCCTGGTGCGGGACAATGTCCCGGTGCTCGGGGTCATCTATGCCCCCGAGGCCGACGTGCTCTACTGGGCGGTGCGCGGCCACGGCGCCTTCAAGGAGGTGAATGACGAGGTGTACCCCATCAGCGCCATGCACCACGAGCACGACCAGCCCGACTCCCTGGTGGTGGCCATCAGCCGCCGCCAGAAGCTGGAGAACCTGACCCGCCGCCTCAACCCGGCCATCAACTACGAGCTGATCCCGCTTGGCTCCAGCTCCCTCAAGTCCTGCCTGGTGGCGGAAGGGGCGGCAGACTGCTATGTGCGGCTCGGTCCCACCGGCGAGTGGGACACCGCCGCCGCCCAGTGCATCGTCGAGGCGGCGGGGGGGCGCATCCTCAGCCTGGCGTTGCAACCGCTCAGCTACAACGAAACGGAGTCGCTGGAGAACCCTGACTTCATCGTGATGGGGGACCCGGATCTCGCCTGGGGCAAGATCCTGACTCACTGAGCCGGTTGAAATG
This sequence comes from Aeromonas sp. Marseille-Q7275, assembly GCF_965119515.1. NCBI lineage: Bacteria > Pseudomonadati > Pseudomonadota > Gammaproteobacteria > Aeromonadales > Aeromonadaceae > Aeromonas > Aeromonas sp. Marseille-Q7275. The sequence goes on along the minus strand of NZ_CBCPLW010000015.1, from coordinate 10,927 downwards.
TAGCCAGTTCATCCAATCAGGCGGCCCCGTGGCCGCCTGATCGCCTGGTGTGATCCGCTGGCTTGGCGCGGCATATTCAGGTGTATTCGCTACTTAAATGGATTGCTGTAGTGGATCATCACAATCAAACCCAAAGTGCTGGCATCTATTTTCAGGTAATTCTGAAAACTTCGTATTGGTCAAAATAAAAAATCGACCAGTGGTTATATTTTGGTTTTATATTTCGTTAAATTCGCCGTTTAAAGGTTTAACCGAACAGGGCGGGCTGGAAATGCCGCCCAATCTCACTGGCTGAGCCTGGCTTTGCCAGTGAGATCTGCCAATGCCGTTTTTTGAGAATTAAATGCTAAAGGAGCACAATATTTTTAGATTTTAATACTATATATAAGTGGTTTATCAATGAGTTCATCTGCAGAGGTCACCCGGGAGCTATCTGGTTCCCCATCCATCAGCCGCACTGGCTGGCGTCGTCACGATACCCACTGGGTCATCAGCCTGTTTGGCACCGCGGTCGGCGCCGGCATACTGTTCCTGCCCATCAACCTGGGTCTGGGGGGCATCTGGCCCCTGGTCATCGTCGCCGTGCTGGCGGGCCCCATGACCTTCCTGGCCCACCGCGGGCTGGCGCGCTTCGTGCTCTCTTCCTCGCGCCCCCACGCCGACTTCACCGAGGTGGCGGAGGAGCACTTCGGCAAGATGGCCGGTCGCCTCATCTCGGCGCTCTACTTCCTCTCCATCTTCCCCATACTGCTCATCTACGGCGTCGGGCTCACCAACACGGTGGAGAGCTTCATGATCAACCAGCTCGGCATGGATGCCCCGAACCGGGTGATGCTCTCTGGCCTGCTGGTGTTCGCCATGATCGCCGTGATGATGGCGGGGGAGAAGGCGATGCTGCGGGCCTTTGCCTTCATGGTCTACCCGCTGGCGGCCATTCTGGCGGCGCTCTCCTGCTACCTCATTCCCCAGTGGCACTGGCCGGAGGCGACCGCGTTCGAGGGGGCCAGCTTCCTCAACACCGTCTGGCTGGCGCTGCCGGTCACAGTGTTCGCCTTCAGCCACGCCGCCGCCATCTCCGGCTTTGCCAACGTGCAGCGCCGGGAATATGGCGAGCAGGCCGAAGCCAAGAGCGGCCTGATCCTGCGCAACACCACCGTCATGCTGGTGGGCTTCGTGCTCTTCTTCGTCTTCTCCTGCGTGTTGAGCCTCTCCCCGGCCCAGCTGGCAGAGGCCAAGGCCCAGAACGTCTCCGTGCTCTCCTATCTTGCGAACATCACAGACAACCCTGTGATCGTGACCCTGGGGCCGCTCATCGCCTTCATCGCCATCAGCTCCTCCTTCCTCGGCCACTTCCTCGGCGCCCGGGAGAGCCTGAAAAGCCTGATCGCCAAGCCCACAGGGCTGTCGCTGGCCAAGGCGGACCGGCTCGGCATCGCCCTGATGTTCTTCGCCATCTGGGGCGCCGCCGTCATCAACCCGGGCATCCTCGGGCTGATGGAGACCCTCTCCGGCCCCGTCATCGCCATGATCCTCTTCATCATGCCGGTGGTGGCCATCTACAGGGTGGAGGCGCTGGCCCGCTTCCGTCAGGGCTGGGTGAACGGCTTCATCCTGCTGACCGGTTCGCTCTCGGTCTCGGCCCTGCTCTTCAGCCTGCTGAAGTAACTGCGGCGCGGTGGTTAAAAAGAGAAGAGGCGACCCCGGGGTCGCCTCTTCTCTTTCATGGGGCACAGGGCCTCAACCCAGCTTGGCGCCGTTCTCCACCGCCTGCTCCGGGATGGCCATCACCACGGCGCCATCGGCCCGGTAGAAGCCGGTCAGCAGAAACTCCGACTGGATGGGGCCGATCTGCTTGGCCGGGAAGTTCACCACGGCGACGATCTGGCGCCCTACCAGATCCTCCGGCTGATAGAGATCCGTTATCTGGGCGCTGCTCTTGCGCACCCCGAGCTCGGGGCCGAAATCCGCCCACACCTTGTAGGCGGGCTTGCGCGCCTCGGGGAAGGGCTCGACCCGCACCAGGGTGCCCACTCTCAGCTCCACCATCTCGAACTGCTGCCAGCTTATGGTCTGCATCTTGGCTCCTCCTTTCACACACCATGCATTGACCCCAGCATGCCTCGAAACGGCAGCCCCTGTCTTCGGCAAGGAGCCGGACTGTTATGGCTGCGGGCCGTTTTGCTGGCGCCAGCGGGAGGGGGTGAGGCCCGTCTCGGCCAGGAAGCGCTCGGCGAAGGCTCCCTGATCCTGATAGCCGCAGCGGCTGGCCACCTCGCCTATGGGCAGGGCACTGTGAGCCAGCAGGGTGCGTGCCAGCGCCATGCGCCGCCCGCGGATGTAGTGGGAGGCGCTCATGCCGAACTGCTGGCGAAAGGCGTGCTTGAACTGGCTCTGGCCGAGGCAGGCAACAGCGGCGAGCCGCTCGTTGCCAAGGGGCTCGGCGAGGTGGGCCTCGATGTGGCGCTGCACTCTTGTCATGCGGGGGGCCAGGGTGGGGCCCATGCCCTGACCCTGGGCCAGGAGGCCCAGCCAGACCTGCTCCATGCCGGCCACATGACGGCCCTGACGCACCATCTGATGGAGGAAGGCGAGGTAGTGGCGCTGGGGCTCGTCCAGGGGGATGAAGGGGCGCTCGCCAAGGGCCTCGGGCAGCCAGTGGCTCTCCTGCACCAGGAAGGAGAGCGCCGGGTCGGCGGCGTAGTCGTGGCGAAGACCGGGGGCGATGACGCAGGCAAAGCCAGGGGCGAGGCGGCGACCCTGGCCCTGCACCTCGATCTCGAGGGGGCCGTCCAGGGGGATCACCAGCTGGGCGAAGTCGTGGCTGTGGCTGCTGATGTCGCTCTGGTAGCGGCGCAGGCTGAACGGGCTGGGGGCGGATAGGGATGACGCGGCACCGGGCCGCGTCATCGAAGAGGGGGGATTATGTGCCATGGGCCACCGGATTACTCGGCGTCGAAATCTTCGATCTCTTTGCCGAGCGCCTCCATGATGGCGCGGGCCTCGGCGGGGACGCTGTCCGGATGATCCTTGCGCAGATCGTCGTCACAGGGCAGCGGCTGACCGGTGAATGCGTGCAGGAAGGCCTCACAGAGCAGCTCGCTGTTGGTCGCATGACGCAGGTTGTTCACCTGGCGACGGGTGCGCTCATCGGTCAACACCTTCAGCACCTTGAGCGGGATCGAGACGGTAATCTTCTTGACCTGTTCGCTCTTCTTGCCGTGCTCCGCATAGGGGCTGACGTAGTCGCCGTTCCACTCTGTACCCATGTTCCACCTGTTCTCGTTTGGCCGTGAGCGCGGATTTTAACCCTTAAGGAATTCAATGGCAATCCAACAGCAAAGCCATTTAGACGTCTAGAAGTGTTGACGGCTTTTTTAAGGTGGCGTAGTGTGATGCACCATGGGCCGGCACTCCGGCCAGCGCAAATGAGAGCGGGGCAGGACGATCCACGAGGCGGACCGGCTCCGGCAACACATCAAGGAGAGTGACATGACCCACAAGGCCACCCTGGCGGTACGCACCGGGATTGAGACAGACACACAACACGGTGCCGTGGTGCCCCCCATCTACCTCTCCAGCAACTACACCTTTGCCGACTTTGGCGAGCCCCGTCAATACGATTATGCCCGCTCAGGCAACCCGACCCGCACCAATCTGGCGGACGCCCTGGCGGCCCTTGAAGGGGGCGCCGGCGCCGTAGTGACCGGTACCGGCATGGGAGCCGTGCACCTGGTGACCACGGCCCTGCTCAAGGCGGGGGATCTGCTGATCGCCCCCCACGACTGTTACGGCGGTACCTGGCGCCTGTTCGAGTATCTGGCGGCCAAGGGCCACTACCGGGTGCAGTTCGTCGATCAGGGAGACGAGTCGGCGCTCGCCGAGGCCCTGGCGCAGCAACCGGCCCTGGTGTGGGTAGAGACCCCCTCCAACCCGCTGCTGCGGGTGGTGGACGTGGCCGCCATCGCCGCCGCCTCCCATGAGGTGGGTGCCAAAGTGGTGGTGGACAACACCTTCCTCTCCCCGCTGCTGCAACAGCCGCTCTCGCTGGGGGCCGACGTGGTGGTGCATTCGACCACCAAGTACATCAACGGCCACTCCGACGTGGTGGGCGGGGTCGCGATCGCCAAGGAGGCCGAGCTGGCCGAGTCCCTGGTGTGGTGGGCCAACTGTCTGGGGCTCACCTCCGGCGCCTTCGACTCCTACCTCACCCTGCGCGGTCTACGCACCCTGGCGCCGCGCCTGCGTGCCCATCAGGAGAATACGGACAGGATCCTGGCCTTCCTGCAGCAGCAGCCGCTGGTCAAAAAAATCTATCATCCCAGCCTGCCGAGCCACCCGGGCCACGAGATTGCGCGCCGTCAACAGTCCGGCTTCGGCGCCATGCTAAGTTTTGAACTCGATTGCAACGAGACGGGGCTGCGCGCCTTCCTCGCGGCGCTGCGCCTCTTCTCGGTGGCGGAATCCCTCGGCGGGGTGGAGAGTCTGGTGGCCCATCCGGCCAGCATGACCCACAGGGCCATGACTCCGGCGGCGCAGCAGGCGGCGGGCATCAGCGCCCAGTTGCTGCGCCTCTCGGTGGGCATAGAACACGGTGAAGACCTGGTGGCCGATCTGGCTCAAGGCTTTGAACAGGCGCAGTTGGCACAACAGGCAGAGCAGGTGAAGTAATGGAACAGCAACAGCAAGGAGAGAGTGCGGTGGCGGCAGAGAGAGCCTTGAAGCGGCGTCATGTGCACAAGTTTGGCGGCAGTAGCCTGGCGGATCCTGTCTGCTATCGCCGGGTCGCCAGCATTCTCGAACAACAGGCCGAGCAGCAGGGCGGTGGCAGGGAGCTGGTGGTGGTCTCCGCCGCCGGCAAGACCACCAACCGGCTGATCCAGCTGGTGGAACTGGCCGAGGCGGGTGACGAGGCCGCAGGGGAAGCCATCACTGCCCTGCACGCCTACCAGCAGAGCCTGATCGACGGCCTGCTGGAGGGGGAGTTGCTGCTCGACTTGAGCCAGCAGCTGACCGATGACATGCAGCAGATCGCCAAGACCCTGGAAGGGCAGTTTGATCGCTTCGAGCGCAACGGCCTGTTGGCCTTTGGCGAGGTGTGGTCGGCGCGCCTGCTGGCCGCCCTGCTCAGCAGCCGCGGCGACAAGGCCATCTGGCTCGACGCCCGCAGCTTCCTGCGCGCCGAGGATGGCGCCCTGGTCAAGGTCAATACCGCCATCTCCAGCGAGCTGCTCAAGGCCCGCTTGGCGGAGCATCCCGGCCGCATAGTGGTGACCGGCTTCATCGCCGCCGACATGGAGGGGCGCTCCTTACTGCTCGGCCGCAACGGATCCGACTACAGCGCCAGCCTGCTGGCCGCCCTGGCGGACGGGGAGTCCACCACCATCTGGAGCGACGTGGCCGGTGTCTACAGCGCCGATCCGCGCCGGGTGAAGGAGGCGCGCCTGCTGGAGCGCCTGAGCCTGGCGGAGGCCAACGAGCTGGCCCGCCTCGGCTCCTCGGTGCTCCATTCCCGCACCCTGCAGCCGGTGGCCGACAGCCGCCAGCGCCTCACCCTGCGCTGCAGCTACAACCCGGACGAGGGCTGCACCCACATACTGCGCCGGGCGCCGCGCTCCGGCGGGGCGCGCATCGTCTCCTCGGTGGATCAGATAGCCCTCATCGAGCTCAAGGTGCTGCCCCAGACAGGTTATGAGCAGACGGTGGCGGCTATCGAGGCCCATCTGGCCCGCCATCGCCTCCACCCGCTCACCCTGCAGCGCCAGCCGGATCGGCGGGTGCTGCGCCTGGCCTACACCCTGGAGGTGGCGCAAGGGGCCTTCGAGGTGCTGCGGGACTTCCAGCTGCAGGGCAGCTTCACTGGCCTCATCCAGAAGGAGGGGTTCAGCCTGGTGGCCCTGGTGGGGGCAGGGGTGACCGACAACGCCGAGCAGTGTCACCGCTTCTACCAGCTGCTGGCGGATCAGCCCCTGGAGTTCGTCCAGGTGGCCCGAGATGGCCTGAGCCTGGTGGCCGTGCTGCGCCAGGTGGTGCTGGAGCCCCTGCTCATCGCCCTGCACAGCGCCCTGTTCAGCCGCCCGACCCGGGTCGGTCTGGTGGTGTTCGGCAAGGGCAACATAGGGGGTCACTGGCTGGCGCTCTACGCCCGGGAGAAGGCGCGGCTCGAGCACGAGCTCAATCTGGCGCTCACCCTCTACGGGGTGTTCGACTCCAAGGGAGGCCTGCTGGATGAAGAGGGGCTGGATCCCCTCAAGGTGCGCGACAACTTCAACCCCAGGCCGCTTATCTGGCCGGAGCTGCTCTCCCAGCTGGAGCAGCACGGTTTTGACTCCCTGATCGCCCTCGACATGACCGCCAGCGAGACGGTGAGCCGCTACTACCCGGACTTCGCCCAGCTCGGCTGCCACATCATTGCGGCCAACAAGTTTGCCGGCGCCGCCGACAGCGAGTTCTACCAGCGCATCAAGCAGATCTGCCGCGATCATCAGGTGCAGTGGCGCTACAACGCCACCGTGGGGGCCGGGCTGCCCATCCAGTCCAGCATCCAGATGCTGCGCCAGAGCGGGGATCGCATCCAGGGAGTCTCCGGCATCTTCTCAGGTACCCTCTCCTGGCTGTTCCAGCAGTATGACGGCAGCCGCCCCTTCTCCGAGCTGGTGGACGAGGCCTGGCAGCACGGTCTGACCGAGCCGGATCCACGGGAGGATCTCTCCGGTCAGGACGTGCGCCGCAAGCTGCTCATCCTGGCGCGGGAGGCGGGCTTCGAGCTCGACTCCGCCGACATCGAGCTGGAGAACCTGGTGCCCGTCTCCCTGCGCAAGGTGAGCACGGATCAGTTCATGGACAGGCTGAAAGAGCTGGATGATCCCATCCAGACCGCGTTCGAGGGGGCATGCCGGGTCGGCAAGGTGCTGCGCTACGTCGCCCGTTTCGAGCACGACGGCAAGGCGCGGGTCGGGCTGGAGACCCTGGAGCCCCACCATCCGTTCGCCAACCTCCTGCCCTGCGACAACGTGTTCGCCATCGAGAGCGACAGCTATCGCACCAACCCCCTGGTCATTCAGGGGCCGGGGGCGGGGCGCGAGGTGACGGCCGCCGCCATTCAGTACGACTTGTGGCAGATCTGCGCCAGCCTGTAAGAACCTGTTCACGATCTTACTGCGAGGTCGTGATCAAGGCTCATGTGCTGCTCGCTTGTTTGTAACCAAGAGGGCTCACGTATATCTATACGCTCCGGTTCCTGCGCTGCTCTTTACCTTGCTGACGGCCTCTCGCGACAGATCGTAGAAAGGTTCTAAAGCGGTATAAAGAGAGGAAAACAGAAGAGGCGCCCTTGGGCGCCTCTTCTCGTTGGTGGTCGCAATGCCTTACCAGAACAACTTGCCCAACAGGGGGGCGAGCAGCACAGTCGCCATGCCGGCTATCATCATCACCATGCTGGAGACCACCCCCTCCTCGTTGCCCATCTGGTACGCCCTGGCGGTGCCGGCGCCATGGGCGGAGGCGCCAAAACCCGCCCCCTTGCCGAGGCGGCTGCGGATGGCGAGCACCGTCAGCACACTCTCCCCCACCGCCATGCCGATCACCCCGGTCAGCACCACGAACAGGGCGGTGAGATCGGCATTGCCGCCGACCGAGCGGGTCGCCTCCACCGCGAAAGGGGTGGTGATGGATCGCATGGCCATGCTGCGCTGCAGCAGCTCTGAGAGGTTGAGCCAGCGGGCCAGCAGCACTGTGCTGCCCACCGCCATGAGCACTGAGGCGAGCACCCCCACCGACAGGGAGAGCCAGTGGCGGCGCATCAGCGCGCGGTTCTCGTAGACGGGCACCGCGAAGGCGACGGTGGCCGGGCCCAGCAGCCAGAGTAGCCAGTGGGATTCGGCCATGTAGTCCTGATAGGGGATGTGGAACAGCACCACCACGGCCACCAGCAGGGCGGGGGCCAGCAGCAGCGGCATCAGGGGCAGGATGCGCTTCTTGCCATAGAGCCACTTGCTGGCGTAGTAGAACAGCAGGGTGAGGGCGAAGCAGAGCAGGCCGAGCAGGGTGTCAGACATGGCGACGACTCCGGCGGGCCAGCTTCAGCTCCAGGCGATAGACCCTGTCCACCACCAGGGCCGTGGTGCCGAGTACCAGCACAGTGCTTGTCACCAGCACCACCATGATGCGCCATCCCTCCTGCAGCAGTAGATCCTGATAGTTGACCACGGCCACCACGGCGGGCACGAAGAACAGCAGCATCTCCGCCAGCAGCCAGCGGGCTCCGGCGCTGAACCACTGGGCCTTGACCACCCCGAGCAGGATGCAGATCAGCAGCAGCAGCATGCCGGTGAGGTTGGCGGGCAGGGGCAGGTGGAAGGTGCGTACCGCGGTGTCGGCCAGCAGCCAGATGGCCGCCAGCAGGGCGATTTGGAAGGGGGTTTGCAACCAGCGAAGGCAGAAGGCTTTCATGATGGGCGTCTTTCTGTGAACCTGATCACAGTATAAACGGGGGCTAAACCTGCAAAAAATGAATTTAAATTATGAAAAATATGCCAAATTGGCATTATTTGGCGATCACCCCAGACGAGCGTCCCATGGATATCCGAGCCCTGCGTTACTTTGTCGAACTGGTGCGGGAGAAGAGCTTCACCCGCGCCTCCGAGAAGCTGTTCGTCACCCAGCCCACCATCAGCAAGATGATCCGCAGCATGGAGGAGGTGCTGGGCCAGCCCCTGCTCAATCGGGAGGGGCACAGCTTCACCCTGACCGACAGCGGCCAGGTGCTGTTTGCCCGCGGCCAGCTGATCCTGGCCCAGATGCAGCAGCTGGAGGCGGAGCTTGCGGATCTGCAGAGCCTGCAGCACGGGCGCCTGGCGCTGGGCATCCCCCCCATGGTGGGCCACGTCTATGCGGATCTTATCCGCGCCTACCGCAGCCGCTACCCCAAGGTGGAGCTCTCCATCGTCGAGTACGGCGGGCGCCGCATCGAGCAGGCGGTGCTGGAGGGGGAGCTGGATCTCGCCATCACCATGTTGCCGACCAGGGAAGAGGGGGTACTGAGCGCCCTGGAGCTGGACTGCTATCCCATTCAGGTGGTGCTGCCGGACCTGCCCCGCTGGCGCGGGGAGAGCGAGATCCGGCTGGCGGATCTGCAGGAGGAGCCCTTCCTGCTCTACACCCAGGCCTTCACCCTGAGCGAGCGGCTGGAGCAGGCCTGTCAGCAGGCGGGCTTCGTGCCCCAGGTGGCGGCGCGCAGCAGTCAGTGGGATTTTCTCACCGCCATGGTGCGCAGCGGCATGGGGGTCGCCTTCCTGCCCGAGCCCATCTGCCGGCGGCTGACCCCGGACGGCCTGGTGCTGAGGCCCTTGTTGCCGGAGCTGAGCTGGCGGCTCGGGGTGATCTGGCCAGCGAAGCGCTACCTCTCCCGCACTGCCGAGGCCTGGCTCGCCCTGTGTCGCGAGCAGGGGGCGCGGGGCTAGGCGCTACTTGCCGACCTTGTCCCCCTGTGTCGCGAGCAGGGGGCGCGGGGCTAGGCGCTACTTGCCGACCTTGTCCCCCTGTGTCGCGAGCAGGGGGCACGGGGCTAGGCGCTACTTGCCGATCTTGTCCCCCTTGTCGTGGGGAGGCACGCCGAAGGCATCCCGGGCCGGATCATAGAGATAGGATCTGTAGTCGCTCCCCTCGCCGGGCAGCTGGGGGTTGCTCAGCCTGAACAGCTGGCGCGAGGCTAGCTGGGTGAACGCCAGGGAGGGTTGGAAGTGCTGGCGCCAGAGCCGTTTGAGTGAACCGTCCTGCCAGGCCAGCCGCAGGCCGAGCTGGATGCGCTCGCGCTCCTTGTCGTAGGTGGCATGGCTGTAGAAGGCGTGGATCAGCGGGTAGAAGAGGGCCACATGGCGATCGACGGCGAGGGTCGGCAGCCTGGGGTGGTGGGTCTCCCACTCCGCCAGTATCTCGTTGGCGCCGCGACAGAAGAGATCGACCCGGCCGCGGGCCACCATGCGAAACAGCGACTCGTAGTTGTCCACCTCCTGCACCTGGAAGCCGTTGTGGCGCAGGATGTCGGCATCCTGCCACTCCTTGCCTGTCCCCTGACTGAACGCCTGAAGCTGGGCCAGGGTACGGACCCCGGCCAGATCCTTGGCGCGGTCAGCCGCGACGAAGCAGACCCGGTAACCGAGAATGCCGAGATCGATGGGGAAGGGGAGCAGGCTGACCTCGGGGTGAGGCGTCTTCTGGGGCCAGCTGTCGACGATGAAGAGGGCACTCTTGCCCGGTTTTTGCACCTCGAGCCGCATCCGCGCCTTGTTCATCTTGAGGGAGTCACGCAGTTCGTAGTCGCCGTATTGCTGGCGGGTCTTCTCCAGCGCCAGCCGCATCGCCTCCCGGTAGTAGTCCATGCGGGCATCCTGTTCGTTTTCCGGGCTGAGCAGGGTAAATCGGGTGGCCGCCATCGGGGAGGAGGAGAGGGAGAGCGTGAATAGCAGGAGCAGGAGTCGATACATCTTGGCCGGGTTCTACAACGGGATTGTGCCCATTATAGTTCGCTGCCCCACCGGCGACACAGCCCTATTGGCTCCCGGCTCCTCTGACCTCTGGGTCTGGTCCCAGACGGCTTTCATAAGCAAACCCGATTGGCGACACAGTGCGATTGCCCCCAACTCCTCTGACCTCTGGGCCTGGCCCCAGACGGCTTTCATAAGCAAACCCGATTGGCGACACAGTGCGATTGTCCCCGGCTTCTCTGACCTCTGAACCCGGCCCCAGACGGCTTTCATAAGCAAACACGATTGGCGACACAGTGCGATTGTCCCCCCGGCTTCTCTGACCTCTGGGTCTCGTCCCAGACGGCTTTCATAAGCACACCCGATTGGCGACACAGTGGCTTGCCCCAACGCCTCTGACTTGTGTGGCCCGTCCCAGACGGTTTCCAGCAGGGCGCCCCGCTGGC
>NZ_CBCPLW010000014.1:0-126646 GCF_965119515.1 Aeromonas sp. Marseille-Q7275 | reverse complement strand
ATGCGGTGTTAACGCTGACAACCTAGCGCCCACCCCCCAGAAGCGTCACTGGTTATTTTGCAACATTTCACAAACATATTGACAGGAGGTTTTTTTTCAGTTTCACGCAAAAAAACATTGCACAACTTCATTTTCCATGATAATTTAATGTTGTATTTTTTATCAAAAAAAATACGCCATAAATGTCTTGTTTTTCACTTTCTTTATAAAGATTTTCTTCTTTTAACACCTTAAAACCTCACATCTTTAAATACCTGGCTCCCCTTCGCGCTGAAACGAAGTGAAAGCGCGGAATAGATATATATGTTTGAGAACAAAAAAAGATTTTATATTTAAATTTTTAAATAAAACGAATTGTTTCTAAATCGTTAAGCTTGCAACACTTTTGTTACCATCTTCACCACCCAAGTGAGGTTAGCTGCATGTGCATCTAGGGAAGGTGCGAATAAGCGGGGAAATTCTTCTCGGCTGACTCAGTCATTTCATTTCTTCATGTTTGAGCCGATTTTTTCTCCCGTAAATGCCTTGAATCAGCCTATTTAGACCGTTTCTTCGCCATTTAAGGCGTTATTCCCAGTTTTTAGTGAGATCTCTCCCACTGACGTATCATTTGGTCCGCCCGAAACAGGTTGGCCAGCGTGAATAACATCGCCAGTTGGTTATCGTTTTTCAGCAACCCCTTGTATCTGGCTTTCACGAAGCCGAACTGTCGCTTGATGATGCGAAATGGGTGCTCCACCTTGGCCCGGATGCTGGCTTTCATGTATTCGATGTTGATGGCCGTTTTGTTCTTGCGTGGATGCTGTTTCAAGGTTCTTACCTTGCCGGGGCGCTCGGCGATCAGCCAGTCCACATCCACCTCGGCCAGCTCCTCACGCTGTGGCGCCCCTTGGTAGCCGGCATCGGCTGAGACAAATTGCTCCTCTCCATGCAGCAGATTACCCAGCTGATTGAGGTCATGCTCGTTGGCAGCGGTGGTGAATAGGCTGTGGGTCAGGCCACTCTTGGCATCGACACCAATGTGGGCCTTCATGCCAAAGTGCCACTGATTGCCTTTCTTGGTCTGATGCATCTGCGGATCGCGTTGCTGCTCTTTGTTCTTGGTCGAGCTGGGTGCCTCAATGATGGTGGCATCGACCAAGGTGCCTTGGGTCATCATGACGCCTGCTTCGGCCAGCCAGCGATTGATGGTCTTGAACAATTGGCGGGCCAGTTGATGCTGCTCCAGCAGGTGGCGGAAATTCATGATGGAGGTGCGGTCCGGCAAGGCGCTATCCAGGGATAACCGGGCAAACAGACGCATGGAGGCGATTTCGTACAGAGCATCTTCCATCGCGCCATCGCTCAGGTTGTACCAATGCTGCATGCAGTGAATGCGCAGCATGGTTTCCAGCGGATAGGGCCGACGACCATTACCGGCTTTGGGATAAAACGGCTCGATGACGGCGGTCATATTCTGCCATGGCAGGATCTGCTCCATGCGGGAGAGGAAAATCTCTTTTCGGGTCTGACGGCGCTTACTGCTGAATTCACTGTCGGCGAAGGTGAGCTGATGACTCATGATGAACCCTTTTTCATGGCTCCAGATGACAAACATGATCTCATATCAGGGACTTGTTCGCACCTTCCCTAGGTCACTCGGAGTCAGGGTCTCAAAATAGAGCTGGTATTGTACTGAGGCCATGTCTTACCTGTTGGATTACTGAAAATGGCGGTATCCATATAATTTATGAATACCGCCAAAAGAAGCCGAAAATAGGTCTAACACAGAGTTAATATTTGGTTGAGCAATATGCAAATAATTTGTACTGCGCTCTCTCAATGAACCAACAAGCCAACAGCAAGGCACACCATAATCACGCCAGCGAGGCGGCTGACCACCATAGCAGCATAGGGCCGAGAACTCAGTAGCCATTTACTAGAATAGCCTACACAGGTGTAGACAACTGCACAGCTGGCCGTGTGGATCGACCCCATCACCATAATTTGTTGGACCAAACTCCAGTGGTAGTGAGGAGAAGTAAAAGGCGGCAAGAACGCCACAAAGAATAACAACGCCTTGGGATTCAACCCACTGACACCAATGCCATGTCTAAAACTCCTCCATCTATCAACTGCTGCAACACTCTCTGCACCAAGTTGGATATAAGTGGGTTGCCGGATCATACCTACCCCTAGCCAGCCAATGTAAAGTGCCCCACCAAGTGTCATTAATCGCATTAGATAGTCATGCTGAGCAAGCACCGTACCGACACCAAACGCAACAAACGCCGTCAAGGCCAAATAGCCAACCAACAACCCTGCTATGCTAATCAGAACTCCTTGACCTCGAATTCCTGCTGCTATAGCAAAAGACCAATCGATTCCAGGAGTTACAACAAATACCAGTGAAAAGGCCCAAAATGAGACAAGCAAATCCCAAGACATAGAATATACCGCAATAAAATTTTATTTATGCAATGCCAAGCCTTTAATGGCCTTGTCGATGATCTTTTTAGGACCTCGTAGTGCAAGACCAACTAAATCCAAGTTATTCGCATCCTCAGCTAGGAACACTTGTCGATTCGCCTCATCATGGCCAGTAGAAAACATAGCATGGACATAGGGAATGATAGATATATCCTCAACAATCCCTTTTTTGTGTGCTTTTTGTAATCCAGCCAAATTTGCCTGGAACACCAACATAGGTTGGCCAAGCATGTTCCCATACTGACGACCAAGGGCATCAATATAGGGTTTCCCCATAACCTCTGGGGATGCTGCGGCAATTCCACTAGATAAAAATGCCACTACATTCAAACGCTGCCAAATAGCAAGATCATCACGAACTATCAAGGCGATTTTGGTATCAAACATTCAATCTTCTCCTTTGCATTTACCATAGGGTAATGTTCGGAGATCAGGGCAGGGTTAATCTAGAACATTTGTGCACAGTCGCTGGTAACTTGCAGGCGACAAGCGATAAGCACGTTGAAACCAGCGCCCAAGATGGCTTTGATCAGCAAAGCCAACCTCTAGGGCTACTTGTGAAGGTAAGGCACCTTGGGCTAGGCGCTGGCGGGCAACACGTAGCCGCAAACGCACTAGGTAGGCATGGGGGGACAAGTTAAAAACTTGTTTGAACTGCCTATTTAAGCGAAAACGGTCGATTCCTGTATATAAGGCTAATTCATCCAGGCTGACATCTCTAGCCATCTGATCATGTAAAAAGTCACGAGCACGTAGGACTTGTTGCTGTGAATTGGAGCGCACAGAGCTCGGATGGAGCTGGACATGCTGTGCTAGGTGGGACATGAGTAAATCCAAGCTCAAATCGCGAGCCAAACGCCCTTCTCGACCGTGAATGGCTATGAATGCTTGTTGAATAGCACTTGCAAGTTGACGATCATCAGTCAGTGTATCACGGAAGGTAGCTTGGAGCTGTGAAACATCATTGCCACCTCGTGCTATCAAGGCGGTGTTGACCCATGGCTGTGGCAGATAGAGCATTGAATAGGTGAAACCTTGCTCTTCAGGTGCGTGACCATCATGTACGGCACCAGGCTCGATCAGTATGACTCGTCCCGGCTGACTAGTGTGTAGAGCACTTCTGCAATGAAAGCGCTGAACGCCCTGTAAGGTAATGCCAACTAACATCTCATCATGGTCGTGTGCATCATAAGCGTGCCCACGAAAATGGGCTTGTACGCTTTCTATCCCAGTCTCCTTGTCATGCTGTAGTTGCAGCCAATCTCCAGAACTTTGCTCCTCAGCATGTGTTCGTTCATCACCCATGGTCGATAATGCCTAATCTATACAATAACTAGTTGTCACCTAACTTTAGCCTGAACGTGATGTCTTGTATGTAACTGAAACTGAAACTGAGGACAATTCAGGGGGGCTGGATTTGCCCCCATAGATCCAGACACTTCACGTGTTTCAGCACAGGCCCATGTCCAACTGGAGAAGAGCTAATCCCCCCTGGCGCCAGCCGTAGAGGATTAAGCTTAACACCGCCATTGCCGCGCAGGCGGCGAGGACGAACCAGACTTTGCGAATCGTCATGCTTGCGCCCTCTCGATGCGTGCCACCGACTGCTCTTTCACCGGCCAGTTCAATGCGGCAGCAACAAAGCTCAACGCGATGGAGATGTACCAGACCAGTTCATAGCTGCCGGTACGATCGAACAGGTAACCACCCAGCCATCCACCGAGGAATGAACCTATTTGGTGGAAAAAGAACACAATGCCCCCGAGCATGGAGAGATTCCGGACACCAAACATCGTAGCCACGGTTCCATTGGTCAGCGGAACAGTGGAGAGCCACAGCAGCCCCATTGCAATGCTAAACGCATAGGCAGTCCAGGTTGTGACAGGAAACGTAATGAACAACGCGATCACAACAGCACGCACCAGATACAAGGCACTCAGCAGACGCGGTTTGGAATGTTTGCTGCCGAGCCAGCCAGCTATATAGGTACCGAACACATTGAACAGCCCCACGAGTGCAAGTGCAGTAGTGCCGACGATCACCGGCAATTGCTGATCGACCAAGTAGGCTGGTAAATGTACACCGATAAACACTACCTGGAAGCCACAGACGAAAAATCCAAATGCCAATAACCAGAAGCCCGAATGGTTGCATGCTTCCCGCAGAGCTTCTTCTAGTGTTTGTTGTGGTCCGTGCGAGATGGGGGGGCTATCCTTAATCATTACGGCAAGCGGCATTATGAACGCAGCAGTTATACCAAGCACAATCAATGCGGCCGACCAGCCAAGCCACTCGATCAGCCCCAATGATCCTGGCAGCATGGCAAATTGACCTAAAGATCCTGCTGCTGCGGCGATACCCATCGCCATACTGCGTTTTTCCGGTGGTACGACACGACCAACAACGCCCAATATTACGGAGAATGAAGTTCCCGACAGACCTATTCCGATTAGAACCCCCGCACTAATGGACAGCGATAGTGGAGAGCTTGCAAAGCTCATCAAGACTAGGCCGACTGTGTATAGGAGTCCCCCCACGACGATGGTTCGCCGTGCACCAAAGCGGTCAGCCAAAGCACCGGTAATGGGCTGGAAGATCCCCCACACTAGGTTCTGAAGTGCCATGGCGAAGGCGAAAATCTCGCGGCCCCATCCGAATTCCATACTCATCGGCGAAAGAAACAGACCGAAGCCATGACGAGTGCCTAATGACAAGAAAAGAATCAATGCAGCACCTAGCAGCACCCAGAAACTCCTACGCCATGCAGTAATCATTGTGAAAGTGTCCTAGTGTTGTTTATTCAGTAGAGTTAGTTTGGGCTCACCGAGCATGGAATAACCTCACAGCCAATCAACGGATAGAAGCGGCAGCATAGTTGGTTAAGAATTTTATTTGTCTCCCACGCACGAACTACTGTTAGCTGTTCAAGATGAATATTTGTCCTTACAAGGCCAGTCGGGATTCTGGCTGACGAACTTCAAGCCGCAGTCTTGCTATGCCTGTAAGTGCAGTGCTCAATTCGGCAATGTACAGATCTAGTTATCACCTGACACCGGCCTCAAACCGGTGTCTTGTTTACGCTACTTTAGAGCGCACTTCCTTCGGTATCAATTTCAGACCCTTTTTGAACATGCTGTAGGGGGTCTGACCCTCCATCATCCTGCCCTGATGTGGTCGCTGGTTGTTGTAGTGATCCAGATAGCTATCCAGGTCTGTCTGCATCTGCTCCACCGACTCATACCAGGTTGTCCTCCCTTTGATACGGAAGTGTTCATCCAACAAGGTTCGATGCAGCCGTTCGATAAAGCCGTTGCTCTGCGGCCTGCGTACCTTGGTGGTCCGGTGCTCAATCCCCTCCAGTTGCAGGAACATCTCGTAGGGATGATGGTCAGGGCGCCCGCAGAACTCGCGCCCATTGTCCGACAGGATGGTATAGACCCGTGCCTCATGAGCCTCGAAGAACGGCAGCACCGTTTCGTTGAGTACATAGACCGAAGTCACCGGCAGCTTGCTGGTGTAGAGTCGTCCCCAGGCGTGGCGGCTGTAGCAGTCCAGCACGGTTTGCAGATACACCTTGCCTACCCCCTTGAGTGCACCGACGAAGAAGGTATCGACCGCCACCAGTTCCCCGGTGTAGTGGACCTCTATCTGGCGTTCGCGGAACTCGGGACTGAAGCGCTCGAGCAGGCGAATTTGCTCGTCATTGAGCTCAATGGTCTGTTCCCTATGGGTTTTCTCGAGGCGCAACAAACGGTCATGTTTGGAGAGCAAGTCATGACGTTGCCACACGCCACGCACACCGCCCGCACTGACGTTGATGCCTTGCAGAGCCAGTTCTTGCGCGACCCGCAGCGGGCCATGGGTTGGTCTGGTGAGAGAGTAATCGAGGATGGCCTGTTCAATCTCGGGAGCGACCCGGTTGGGATGCGCCCCTTTACAGCCGGGTAGTTTGTCGAGCAAGCCCTCGGCGCCATAGGTCTGATAGTTACGGCGAATTTCGTAGAACTGCTGACGGCTGTAGCCGATAAGCTTGCAGGCTTTGCTGACGTTATTGAGCTATTTGGCGAGCTCTAGCAGGCTGAGTTTACGACGTGCTACTTTCTCGTTGGTGGTCATACGGTGACTCCGGATAACACGGTAGGGGTACCGTTTTGTTATCCGGTTTGAAGCCGTATGACCACTCCCTTTTGTGGGCAACTGTCAGGTGAATACCATCTCCATACACATAAACAAACTGAATATGCTGGGCCCGCCTGTCAGAAGGCCCTGAATGTAGCTGTCACCTGGGGCTGGAGAAGTCATTACTGGATCGCTGATTTGGGCATAGATGGTCGCCCCCAGTTTGCCAAGCTAATATGCTGTGGTGGTTTACGGGTCATCAGTTGCAGCCATAGATCCGGACTTTTCTGAGGTGATGAAACACCTCTGTCCCTGATGGAATGTGCTGATGGAGGCCTCTATCAACAACGCGCTCTCTCAAGAGCCTTGCCTAAACCGGGTTTTCCCCATCACGGTCTGACCTGTCCTGCCATCACTTCATACTTGCCTGAGCAATCGGTGGTGTTTTTTCTGTCTCACTGGCTCAGAAGCTTAAATGCTCATCACTGGCGCACAGTACTCCTGGTCTTTGGCCAAGAGCGCCCACACAATCCGTGCATTCTTGTTGGCCAATGCTACCGAGGCAATGTTGTTATTCCGGCGCTCCAATAGCCGACTGGCCCAGCCCGATACAGTATCCTGTTTACGTTTGACTGACTGCAACACCGCCCTGGCGCCATGGATAAGCAAAGTCCGCAAATAGGTATCGCCTCGTTTGCTGATCCCTAGCAGTACTTGCTTACCACCACTGGAATGCTGGCGTGGCACCAAGCCAAGCCAGGCCGCAAGTTGTCTGCCATTCTCGAAATTGTTGGCGTTGCCGATAGTCGCAATCAACGCACTGGCAGTGATAGGGCCGATGCCAGGGATCTTACCGATACGCTGGCATAGCGCATTTTGCTGATGGCACTGCTCAATCTGCTTGTCGAGCGTAGCCACAACATCAAACAAGTACTCCATATGTTTCTGTAACAAACTCAATTGCACGCGAAACAGGCTGGGTAACGAATTATCGGCATCCTCCAGAATCTCCGGTAACCGTTGCTGTAGTTGATGGATCCCTCGGGGCACGATGATGCCAAATTCAGCCAATAGACCCCGGATTTGATTGGCTTGTGCAGTCCGCTGCTTGATGAATCCCTGACGGCTCCGATGAAGTGCCAGCACTGCTTGCTGTTCAGGGGTCTTGATAGGCACGAACCGCATGTTGGGTCGAGTGACGGCTTCGCAGATTGCTTCTGCATCAGCAGCATCATGTTTGTTGGTTTTGACATAGGGTTTGACGAACTGGGGAGCCATCAGTTTGACGCGATGACCCAATGCGCTCAGCTTGTTGGCCCAAAAGTGGGCAGAGGCACAGGCCTCCATGCCGATCAAACAGGGTGGGATATTGGCAAAAAAGGAGGTCATTTGTGAACGCTTGAGTTGCTTGTTGAACAACCGCTTACCGTGCTCGCCCACCCCGTGAACCTGGAATACCTCTTTTGCCAAATCTATGCCGATTGTCGTAGCCTTCATGGTGGTCGCCTCTCTCATCAGTGGGAACGTACATTCGCCACTTTGGCACTTCAGATGCCGTTTTGGGTAGGGGCGACCATCCCATTAACAACGCCCTCCATCGCCATATCTGAACTAGTAGCGACCCTAGAGGGCTGAACTATTGAGGATGTTCCGAATCGTGGTATCAGGAAACAACGCTAGGATCATCAGCAAGCTGCGATTCATTTTGCCGGTCGCAATCAACGGCAGTACTGGACTGCTTGATGTAGGTCTCCCGCACATGCTGGCGGCCGAAGATGGCTTGAAGACTTAGAGGCAGAACTCGTAACCGAGGCCCCTGTCGTTGATGAGCGCATCATCTTCATCTCTCAGGAAAAGACACAAAATATCGTGTATTGAAACCTAATATGGCAGGTCAAAAAATACACACATCACTTCTTCCTCTTTCCTGCTCATCAGGTATAATCCGCCATCTTTTTTTGCATCAGTGACCAGCGACCCCCTATGACTGTCAACCGTTTTGACCCCAGCTCAGACAGCCTGACGCCTGCAACCACGCAGGCTCAGCCATTGGACAACCAACCTGTCCAACAAGCGACTTCCAGCATTATTAGGTCTCATCCCCCAAGGATTGGTTTTGTGAGCTTGGGATGCCCCAAAAATCTGGTCGATTCCGAGCGCATCCTGACCCAGCTGCGTACCGAAGGGTACGATGTGGTGCCCAGCTATGACGATGCGGAGCTGGTGGTGGTCAACACCTGCGGCTTCATCGACAGCGCGGTACAGGAGTCGCTGGAAGCCATCGGCGAGGCCCTGGCCGAAAACGGCAAGGTGATAGTCACCGGCTGCCTCGGCGCCAAAGAGAACCAGATCCGCGAGATCCACCCCAAGGTGCTCGAGATCACCGGCCCCCACGCCTATGAAGAGGTGCTGGGCCACGTTCACAAGTACGTGGAGAAGCCGACCCACAACCCCTTCACCAGCCTGGTGCCAGCCCACGGCGTCAAGCTGACTCCCCGTCACTACGCCTACCTCAAGATCTCCGAGGGCTGCAACCACCGCTGCACCTTCTGCATCATCCCCTCCATGCGCGGGGATCTGGTGAGCCGCCCCATCGGCGAGGTACTGGCCGAGGCCAAGCGCCTGAAAGAGGCCGGCGTCAAAGAGATACTGGTGATCTCCCAGGACACCTCCGCCTACGGCGTGGACGTCAAGCATCGCACCGGTTTCTACGACGGCATGCCGGTCAAGACCAGCATGGTCGCCTTGTGTGAAGAGCTGGCCAAGCTCGACATCTGGGTGCGCCTGCACTACGTCTACCCCTATCCCCACGTGGATGACGTCATCCCGCTGATGCGCGACGGCAAGGTACTGCCCTACCTGGACATTCCGCTGCAACACGCCAGCCCGCGCATCCTCAAGCTGATGAAGCGCCCGGGTACCGTCGAGCGCACCCTGGAGCGCATCCAGAAGTGGCGCGAGATCTGCCCCGAGATCACCCTGCGCTCCACCTTCATCGTCGGCTTCCCCGGCGAGACCGAAGAAGAGTTCCAGATGCTGCTGGACTTCATCGACAAGGCGGAGCTGGACCGCGTTGGTTGCTTCAAATACAGCCCGGTCGAGGGCGCCAAGGCCAACGAGCTGCCGGATCCTGTGCCGGAAGAGGTCCAGGAAGAGCGTTTCCAGCGCTTCATGGAGCTGCAGCAACAGGTCTCCGTTCGCAAGCTGGCCCGCAAGGTCGGCAAGGAGATGACAGTGCTGATCGACGAAGTGGACGAAGAGGGTGCCACCGGCCGCTCCTTCGCCGACGCCCCCGAGATCGACGGCCTGGTCTACCTGAACGGTGAAACCGGCCTCAAACCCGGCGACATGGTCAAGGTCCGCATCGACGAGGCTGACGAGTACGATCTGTGGGCCAGCCTGATAGGCTAAGTCCGCTGTCCATGACGGCGCCTGCCCGGCAGGCGCGCAAAAAAGCCAGTCAGTGACCCTGACTGGCTTTTTTTATTGATCGCACAAGATGGTTATACGCGCTGAAGCGGGGCGCACGCTGCTGCACCTGGCGTCACTCGGTCAGCGCTTCTGACGAGGGCGAGAGGCCGATATCCGCCACCATCACCAGAACATGAAGGCCTTTATAATGGACCTCCTCAAGGGCCTTGAAACCATGATGACTATAAACGCCACCGCTCAGGTTTTCGGTTTGCAAGTACAGCTTGCTGATCCCTGCCCTGCGGGCACGGCTGAGGATCTCTGTTACCAGCAAGGAAGCGACCCCCTGCCCGCGTGCTTTTTCAACGACATAGACCCCACCCAACCAATACTCGTACTCGGGAAACATCGCCATTTCACGGATTTTGAGCTCGGCAGCCCCCACCCATTCACCGGCCTGGCGGGCCAGTACCATCAGCGGAGCCCGGTCGACCTGGGTGGCCGCCGTGACCTTGGCCAGCACCTGCTCTTGAGTGCTGCGACCACTGTCGCGGCACCATTCGTCAAAATACCATGAGGCAACCACGCCTGCGGCAGATGGCGCATCCGCCAGTAACAACAACTCCATAAAGCCTCTTTTGCGTATGACCCCTGACCGGCTGGGGAAGGATGAACACGACGAGGCGAAACCCAGGGTCGCACCCGCGAGCGGCGGCCTCGCCAGCAGCGAGGCTCCGAGACCGGCATGCTCTAGACAAGGTTATCAAATGGATATCATAACCGGCCAGGGAGTGGAAGGGGTCGGTAGCCAAGGCGCACTTTCCCGCCATGACCCAGCAACCGGTTCTGCAGCTGGCGCGGCAGACTGGTCGGGGTGAAGGTGGTCTTGGCCTGCGGCTTCATCGACAAGGTGGAGCTGGACCGCCTTGGCTGCATCAAATACAGCCCGGTCGAGGGTGCCAAGGCCAACGAGCTGCCGGATCCTGTGCCGGAAGAGGTCCAGGAAGAGCGTTTCCAGCGCTTCATGGAGCTGCAGCAGCAGGTCTCCGTTCGCAAGCTGGCGCGCAAGGTCGGCAAGGAGATGACAGTGCTGATCGACGAAGTGGACGAAGAGGGCGCCACCGGCCGCTCCTTCGCCGACGCCCCCGAGATCGACGGCCTGGTCTACCTGAACGGTGAAACCGATCTGAAGCCCGGCGATCTCGTCAAGGTCCGCATCGACGAGGCGGACGAGTACGACCTGTGGGCCAGCCTGGTCAACTAATCCGCCAACGGATGTGACACCCGAAGCCAGTCAGTGAATGCCGACTGGCTTTTTTATTGCCAGCAAGCCACCTGCGCGAACCCCCCTCGGCAGCCTGCACCGGCTCCTTCTGCAAGAGAGGGGCCGCCTGCCATCACCCGACTCACCGGGAGATGCCCCCTTAGTGAGCCAGCGCACAGTTCTGCCCCGCCCCCAGGTTCGCTTGTTTCAAGCTCAAAAAAAAGCCACTGAAGGGGCGCAAAAACGAGCACGATCCACTTCACACTATCGTCTTTGAATTGTCATAAAGGGTGACTTGGTACTTTGTGAGAATTAATGCAACTGTATAATTTAAAAGGATTAAAAATAGAGTTTGACGATAATGACGAGAGAGTGCGAGTTTTTACGATATCGACGAAATGAAGAGTTGTTGTTTTCCTGTTAACTCTGCTTTTCTAAGGGCGTTGGATGACACAACTACAAGGGTGCAAAACCTGACCAACATTGAGGGCCGGCATCCAAGCATGGGATCCGGTGCTCCATTCCAAAACCATGGAAGACCAATAAGAAAGGAAAAAATATGCTTGCCAAAGTATCCAAAATCGCTACCTCAGTCATGCTGGGAACCCTGATGCTCGCCGGTACCGCCGGCACTGCCATGGCCGCCGAGAACAAGACGGTGCTGACCCTGGTCGCGCAACAGGAGACCGCATGGGTCAAGAACTTCAACCCCTTCCTGCAGGCCGGTCTGCTGCACACCACTCGTCACTTCATCTACGAGCCGCTGGTGATCTTCAACGATATGCAGGGTGGCAAACCCGTCTATCGTCTGGCCACCAACTATGCCTTCAGCGATGACCTGAAGTCGGTCACCTTTGACCTGCGCGAAGGGGTCAAGTGGTCCGATGGTGAAGCCTTCACCGCCGACGACATCCTCTTCTCTTTCAACCTGGTCAAGGCCAACAAGGCGCTGGACGAGCGCTCCATCTGGACTCAGATCAAGGGTGTCGAGAAGCTGGGTGAGCACAAGGTCAAATTCGACCTGGCCGAGGTCAACACCAACGTGGTGAACGACCTGGTGCTGGTGCCAATCGTCCCCGAGCATCAATGGAAGTCGGTGAAAGACCCGGTTGCCTTCACCAACGACAAGCCGGTCGGCACAGGTCCCTTCACCGAAGTGGACAACTTCTCCGCCCAGCTCTATACCCAGTGCCGCAACCCGCACTACTGGGACAACGCCAACCTCGCCATCGACTGCCTGCGCATGCCGCAGATGGCCACCAACGACCAGGTACTGGCGGCCGTCATGAAGGGTGACGTGGACTGGTTCGGCTCCTTCGTGCCGGACATCGAGCGCCTCTACGTCGGCAACGATCCCAAGAACAACAAGTACTGGTTCCCGGCCTCCGGCACGGTGGCGTTCAACGTCAACTTCCAGAGCAAGAACCCGGGCAATAACGAAGCCTTCAACGACATCAACTTCCGCCGCGCCTTCTCCATGGCGATGGACCGCCAGTCCATGGTGGACATCGCAGGCTACGGCTACCCGACCGTCAACGAATACCCGTCGGGTCTGGGCAAGGCATTCGCCTCCTGGGACAACCCGGACGTCGAGAAGAAATACGGCAAATACAACAAGTTCGATCTGGAAGGTGCCAAGGCACTGCTGAAGGAAGCGGGCTACAAGGACTGTGACGGCGACAAGTTCCTCGACACCCCGAGCTGCAAGAAGATCGAGTTCAAGGTGCTGGTACCGAACGGCTGGACCGACTGGGTCAACACAGTCCAGATCGGGGTCGAAGGCCTGCAGGCCCTGGGCCTGAACGCCAAGACCTCCACCCCGGAAGCCACCGTCTGGACCGAGAACCTGATCACAGGTGACTTCGACGTCGCCCTGCAGGGTTACTTTGCCGGTGCCAACCCGCACAAGTACTTCGAGACCGCCTTCCACTCCCGCAACATGGGTGAGCGCGGCAACCGCTTCGCGGCGCCCCGTTACAAGGATCCCGAGCTCGACAAGCTGATCGATGACTTCACCCAGACCGCCGATGCGGCCAAGCAGAAGGAGATCATGTTTGCCATCCAGGAGCGCGTCGGGGCCAACCAGACCATCATCCCGGTGTTCAACAACCCGACCTGGTACGAATACAGCACCAAGCGCTTCAATGGCTGGTTCAGTGCCGACAACCCGGTCGCCAAGCCGCAGGTACACCCGGACACCCCGGAGCGTCTGCTGCACGTGTTGTCACTCAAGCCAAACAGCTAATCACCTCGGCCCCCTGCGGGGGGCCTCTTTCCCCGCCATGTCTTCCATCCCCCGTCTTTGCCGGGGTTGGGGGAGCTTTGCCCGGCGCGGGGCAGGCTTGCAGTAAAAGGTATCACCATGGGATTTATACTAAGACGCTTCTCCTTCTATCTGGTCGCCTTCCTGGTGGCCGCCACCATCAACTTCCTGCTGCCCAGAGCCATGCCCGGAGATCCCGTCTCCGTCATGTTCGCCCGGGCCGGCGCCATGATGGAACCTGCCGCCCTCGAGGCCCTCAAGGCCACCTTCGGGTTCGTTGACGGTCCCATCACCACCCAGTTTCTCGCCTATGTGAAGAGTGTCTTCACCTGGGATCTCGGCACCTCGGTGCGCTACTACCCCCAACCGGTCGCCGACGTGCTCGGTCGCGCCATCGGCTGGACCCTGTTCCTGGTGGGCACCTCCACCATTCTGAGCTTCTCCATCGGCTCCATCGTCGGCATCTTCGCCGCCTGGTACCGGGGGGGACGCATGGACAGCATCCTCTCCCCGCTCACCCTGGTGATGCAGGCCATTCCCCCCGTGGTGGTCTCCCTGCTCGCCCTGTTCCTGTTCGGGGTCAGCCTCGGCTGGCTGCCCATCGGCTACGCCTACAGCCCGGAGATCACCGCCGATTTCGGCTGGGAACACATCAAGAGCATCATGCTGCACGCCATCATGCCGGTGGGCACCCTGGCCATGGTGCAGGTGGGGGGCTTCCTCATCACCATGCGCAACAACATGATCAACCTGCTCGGCGAGGACTACATCACCATGGCCAAGGCCAAGGGGCTCTCCAGCAACAGGGTCATCTTCAACTACGGCGCCCGCAACGCCGTGCTGCCCAGCGTCACCGCCCTCTCCATGGCGCTCGGCTTCGTCATCGGCGGCTCCCTCATCACAGAGGTGATCTTCAACTACCCCGGCCTGGGACTGACCCTCTATCAGGGCATCCTGGCCCGCGACTACCCGCTCATTCAGGGGCAACTGCTCATCATGACCATCACCATGCTCAGCTTCAACTTCCTGGCGGACGTGCTCTATGTCTTCCTGGATCCCCGTCTGCGTACAGGAGGCAAATAAGATGCGTATGCCGACTATTCTGAAAATCCTGCTGGGCAACAAGAAGGCGGCCTTCGGTCTCGCCATCGTGGTCACCTTCGTGCTGATGGCCCTGTTTGCCCCGCTGCTCGCCAGCAACGAGCCCACCAAGCGGGTCGCCCGCCCCCACCAGCCCCCCAGCGTGGAGCTGGTGATGGGATCCAACCGCATGGGCCACGATCTCTGGGCCCAGTTCACCAGCGGCGCCCGCATCTCCCTGATGGTGGGCTTCGGGGCAGGCCTGCTGGTCTGCGCCCTCGCCATCGGCATCGGCATCACAGCCGGTTACTTCGGCGGCGTGGTGGACGAGTGCCTCACCTTCCTGATGAACGTGGTGCTGGTGATCCCCAACCTCCCTTTATTACTGGTGCTCGCGAGCTTTATCGGGGAGGCGTCACCGACGGTGATTGCGCTCATCATAGGCTTTACCTCCTGGGCCTATGGCGCCCGGGTGATCCGTGCCCAGACCCTGGCCCTGCGCGAAAAAGAGTTCGTCATCGCCGCCGAGGTGCTGGGGGAACCGGCCTGGCGCATCATCCTGGTGGAGATACTGCCCAACCTCATCTCCATCATAGGGGTGAGCTTCATCGGCTCCATCATCTACGCCATCGTCACCGAGGCGACCCTGGAGTTCCTGGGGCTGGGTGATCCCACCGTGGTCAGCTGGGGCATCATGCTCTACAACGCCCAGACCTCCAGCGCCATCCTGGTAGGCGCCTGGTGGGAGATCCTGGCCCCCTGCTTCGCCATCGCCACCCTGGGGGCGGGTCTGGCCATGCTCAACTTCGCCATTGACGAAATCGCCAACCCGCAACTGCGCTCTCACAAGGGCCTGCGCCGCTGGAAACAGCTCGCAGCCCCCGTCACCCCCATTGCCGCCCAGGAGAAGACAGCATGAGCTTGCAACAACCCCTGCTGTCGGTGCGCCAGCTCTGCGTCGACTACATCACAGAGAGCGGCGACGTGCGCGCCGTCAATTCCGTCAGCTTTGACATCGCCCCCGGCGAAGTCTTCGGCCTCGCCGGCGAGTCCGGCTGCGGCAAGTCCACGGTCGCCTTCTCGGTGGCCCGGCTGCACAAGCCGCCCGCCTACATCAGCGGCGGCGAGATCCTGTTCAAGGGGGAGAACATCCTCGGCTTCGACGACGAGCGACTGCGCAGCTACCGCTGGCGCCAGGCGAGCGTGGTGTTCCAGTCCGCCATGAATGCGCTCAACCCCGTGCTGCGCATGGAGGAGCAGTTCTGCGACGTGCTGCTGGCCCACAACCCCGGCATGACCCGCTACGAGGCCATCAAGCGCGCCCAGGAGCTGCTGGAGATAGTCGACATCCACCCGAGCCGGCTCAAGGACTACCCGCACCAGTTCTCCGGCGGCATGCGCCAGCGGCTGGTGATCGCCATCGCCATGGCGCTCAACCCAGAGCTGCTCATCATGGATGAGCCCACCACGGCGCTGGATGTGGTGGTGCAGCGGGAGATACTGCAGAAGGTCTACGCCCTCAAGGCGAAGTTCAACTTCTCCATTCTCTTCATCACCCACGATCTCTCCCTCATGGTCGAGTTCTGCGATCGCATCGGCATCATGTATGCGGGGGAACTGGTGGAGGTGGCGCCGTCCAAGTCAATTCTGACCGCCCCATTGCACCCCTACACCCGGGGGCTCGGCAACTCCTTCCCCCCCCTGCACGGCCCGAAAACCGTGCTGGAGGGGATCCCCGGCACCCCGCTCAACCTGCTGGAGGTGCCGGTCGGCTGCCGCTTCCAGGCCCGCTGCGGCAAGGTGCACGAACGCTGCCGCCAGGAATATACCCAGCTGGCCGAGATCCGGCCCGGGCAGCAGGCCGCCTGCCACCTCTATGACTCGGCCGAGGAATCCCTGAACCACCCCATCTATCTGGACAAGGCCGCTGGCTGTTAAGGATGTCTGTCATGCAAATCGCCCAAACCGACGCGCCCATCATCGAAGTCCAGCATCTCTACAAGGACTTCGCCGTCAACTCCAATGCCATCAAGAGCGGCAAGATGCGGGCCCTCTCCGACATCACCTTCAACCTGCACCGGGGCCGCGCCCTGGCGGTGGTGGGGGAGTCGGGCTCCGGCAAGAGCACCATCGCCAAGATCATCGCCAAGATGTACAAGCTCTCCAACGGCCGCATCCTCTACCGGGGCCGGGATCTGGAGGAGTTCAACAAGGGCACCGCCCTGCTGGACTATCGCCAGAGCGTGCAGATGGTGTGGCAGGATCCGTTCGGTTCATTGAATCCGACCCACACCATCTACCACCACATCGCCCGCCCCCTGCTGCTGCACAGCAAGGTGAGCGACAAGCGGGAGCTGCCTGACATGGTCTATGCCCTGCTGGAGAAAGTGGGGCTGACGCCGGCCAAAGCAACGGCGGCCAAGTATCCCCACCAGCTCTCCGGCGGCCAGCGCCAGCGGGTCAACATCGCCCGCAACCTGGCGGTGGAGGCGGAAGTGGTGCTGGCGGACGAGCCCACCTCCATGCTCGACGTCTCCATTCGCATCGGCATCCTCAACCTGATGGAGCAGATGAAGAACGAGCTCGGCGTCTCCATGCTCTACATCACCCACGACATCGCCACCGCCCGCTACGTGGCAGAAGACTTGGCGGTGATGTACGTGGGGCACATGGTGGAGTGGGGGGAGGTGGACGAGATACTGCACCATCCCCAGCACCCCTATACCCAGCTGCTCATCTCGGCGGTGCCCGACCCCGAGAAGAGCATCCACGCCGAGCTGGAGGGGGGCCGCAAGGGAGAGATACCGCTCTGGACCCCGGAATCCCGGGGCTGCCCCTTCGCCGGTCGCTGCCATCAGGCCATGGCGCGCTGCAAGGAGAGCCTGCCCCCCGTGACCCGGCTTGCCGACAACCACTTCGTGCGCTGCTACCTGCACGAATAAGCCAGCCCCCACACCGGGGGCGGCCTTACCGGCCCGCGACACCTTCACCCGGGCCTCTTCGCGAGGCCCCTTCATTGCCCAGACCAGGGAGTAAAGCTGGATGGAACTCTTGATCAATCAGGTGGGTTACGAGTGTGACGGACACAAGATTGCCCTGCTGCAGACCGCCGCCGACGTGGAGATAAGCGGCCTGGTGCGACTGCGCCGCCTCCATGATGACCGCCTCCTGCTGGAGGTTCCTCTCCAGGCCGCAGGCCAGGTGCCCGGCTGGCAGGGGCGCGCTTACTGGCGCGCCGACTTCTCTGCATTCAAGGAGTCCGGCCACTACCGGCTGGAGGCGATAACAGCCCAAGGCATAGTCCGCTCCACCCGCTTCGCCATCGGTCAGGATCTGCTGACCGGCCGCTGCCTCTCCGATGTCATTCACTACTTCAAGGGGCAGCGCGCCAGCGGCACCTTCGATAGGGCCGACCGCAACGCCCGCCTGTTTGGCGCCGACCGGCACAAGGATGTGCACGGGGGCTGGTTCGATGCCAGCGGCGACATGAGCAAGTACCTGAGCCATCTCTCCTACGCCAACTACCTCAACCCCCAGCAGACCCCATTGGTGGTGTGGAGCCTGCTCAAGAGCCGGGCGCTCCTGGCGACGCGCCGGGACATCGACGGGCTGAACCTCTGCAAGCGGCTCAGTGACGAGGGGCTGCACGGGGCGGATTTTCTCTGCCGGATGCAAGATGAGAGCGGCTTCTTCTACATGACACTGTTCGACAAGTGGAGCAAGGATCCCGAGCAGCGCGAGCTGTGCGCCTACGCCACCCAGCAGGGGCTCAAATCCGCCAACTGGCAGGCGGGCTTTCGCCAGGGGGGCGGCATGGCCATCGCTGCCCTGGCCCGGGCCGCCCGCGAGCAGACCGGCGGCGACTTTGATACCAGCCACTATGCCGGGGCGGCCAGGCGCGGCTACCTGCACCTGCGCGAACACAACCTCGCCTACCTGGACGACGGTTGCGAGAACATCATAGACGACTACTGCGCCCTGCTGGCGGCGGTGGAGCTGACCCAGACCCTTGGCCGCGACTGGCTCGGGGAGGCAAGGGAGAGGGCCGGCAGGCTCTGCGCCCGCCAGCGCCCCCACCCCGAGCTCGGCCACTACTGGAGTGCCAACGACGACGGCTCGCGCCCCTACTACCACGCCGCCGAGGCGGGTCTGCCGGTGTTGGCCCTGCTGGAATACCTGGGGGTCGAGCCGGATCAGGAGCGCCGCGCCCGGGTGAGTGCCGTGGTGCAGCAGGCGCTGGCCGCCGAGCTGGCCCTCGCCGCCCGGGCGGGCAACCCCTTCGCCCTGGCCCGCCAATATGTGAAGGGGGTCGACGAAGCCCCCCGCATCAGCTTCTTTATGCCCCACCACAACGAGTCCGGTTACTGGTGGCAGGGGGAGAACGCCCGGCTGGCCTCCCTCGCCGCCATGGCCTTCGCCGCGGCCCGCCACTTCCCCCAGCAGAGCGCACTCCTGATGACGTTCGGCCAGCGCCAGCTCGACTGGATCCTCGGACAGAACCCCTTCAACGCCTGCATGCTGGCGGGGCACGGCATCAACAACCCGAGCTACACCGCCGGTTATCCCAATGCACCCGGGGGGATCTGCAACGGCATCACCGCCGGGTTCGATGACGAAAACGAGGTGGCTTTCATCCCGGAGGCGTACAAGGAGAGGCTGGATCAGAACTGGCGCTGGGGGGAGCAGTGGATCCCCCACGGCGCCTGGTTTGCCCTGGCCATCAGCTGGCAGAGTGCGCCGGAGGCCCGTCATGATTGAGACGTACAAGGACAGGCTCGATCATAACTGGCACTGGGGAGAGCAGTGGATCCCCCACGGCGCCTGGTTTGCCCTGGCCATCAGCTGGCAGAGTGCGCCGGAGGCCCGTCATGATTGAGTATTGGGTCGGGGTCGATGGCGGGGGGACTCACACCCGCGCCCGCATTCGGGACAAGGGGGGCAGAGTGCTGGGAGAGGGGCGCGCCGCGGGCTCCAATCTGGAGCTCGGCATCCCCCTCGCCCACGCCAACGTGCTGGCGGCCATCGCCAGCGCCCGCCTTGCCGCCGGGCTTGGCATCGAGTGCGAACAGCGGATGGGAGTGGGGCTGGCGCTCGCCTCCGCCGAGCTGGCCGACTGCTACCACGCCCTGCTTAAGATGCCCTTCCCCTTCGCGAGCGTCAGGCTCACCTCCGACGCCTTCGGCGCCTGCCTCGGCGCCTTTGGGGGCCGCGAGGGAGCCATTCTCATCGCCGGCACAGGATCCGCCGGGCTCATCTACCGCCACGGTCAGCTGCATAGCTGCTCAGGGCGCGGCTTCCCCATCTCGGATCTCGGCAGCGGCGCCTGGCTCGGGCTGCGCGCCATCCAGCAATCCCTGCTCTGCCACGACGGCATCCTGCCTCCCAGCCTGCTCGCCGTGCGCCTGCTCGATCACTTCAAGCGGGATCAGGCCGAGGTGGTGCGCTGGGCCGCCCGCGCCATTCCCGCCGACTATGGCCGCTTCGCCCCCTGGGTGTTCGACACAGCCAGCGACGGAGACGAGCTCGCCAACCAGCTGCTGGATGAAACCTGCGCCCAGTTGCAGACCCTGCTGGAGGGCATGAGGCTGCTGGGAGCCGACCGCATCGCCCTGCTGGGCGGCGTCGGCATGCGCCTGGCCCCTCGCCTGGGGCACCTCAACCTGGTTCACCCGCAAGCCGATGCGCTGGAAGGCGCCATCCTGTTTGCCCAATCGGAGGCCTACCCATGTCTGCATCCCTGAACCTGCCCCCATCCACCCCACCCCAAAGTGCGGGCCTGACCCCGGTCTGCCCGCTGCGGGGGATGCCCATGTCAGCCCTGCGGCTCCCGGCCGGGGTTGACCAATACCACAAGGACGCTGTCTGGCTGTTCGTCCCCTTCACTCCATCAGAGGAATTTTCATGTCTGCACCCCTGATCCATACCCAGATCGACCGTCGCGACGGTGAAGACGTCTGGTTCCGCTTCACCCTGAGCCAGCTCCCGGCCAGCCCCTGGAAGCTGCACTTCTGCCTGACCCGCCACATAGATCCCCAGTCGGTGGAGGGGGGCTCCCTGGCGCGCCAGAGCGGCAGCTACAAGGTGCTGGTGCCCCATGAGGGGGTCTGCGAGCTGCGTTTTTGCTGCCGCAACACCCCCATCAAACGCTACTCCGATCTGCCCCAGGGCTTCTTCCTCAGCCTGACGGACCAAGGCGCTCAGGCCCAGCTGCAACCCGTGGTGCAGGCGGGCCAGGATCTCGGCCT
Organism: Aeromonas sp. Marseille-Q7275; assembly: GCF_965119515.1. Classification (NCBI taxonomy): domain Bacteria; kingdom Pseudomonadati; phylum Pseudomonadota; class Gammaproteobacteria; order Aeromonadales; family Aeromonadaceae; genus Aeromonas; species Aeromonas sp. Marseille-Q7275. The sequence continues at coordinate 105,795 of NZ_CBCPLW010000014.1, read as the reverse complement.
GCCGCCGAGCCCGGCGGCGGCCCCCGATCTGCCCGAGGTGGAGCCCGCCAACGGCATAGTGCCCCAGCCGGCTCAGCTGCGGCTGCCTGAGGGCAACTTCCGCCTGGCCGAGCGGGCCCATGTCAGCGGCCCTGTCTCCCTCGCCCCCCTGCTGGCCCATTTCAACGAGCTGACGGGGCTGGCCCTGACTCAGGATCACGACGCCGAGATCCACCTGGTCGAGGCCCAGCTCCCCCAAGAGGCATACCAGCTCGTCATCACCCCCGAGGAGATCCGCATCCGGGCCGCCGGCGAGGCGGGCTGGCGCCACGGTCTGGTGACCCTGGCCCAGTGGGCCCTGCAACACGGGGAGAGCCTGCCCTGCCTCGAGGTGGAGGATGCGCCGCGCTTCGGTTTTCGCGGCATCTTCCTCGACTGCGCCCGCCACTTCCACTCCATCGCCACCCTCAAGCGCCTGCTCAAGCAGATGAGCCTCTACAAGTTCAACCGCTTCCACTGGCACCTGACCGATGACGAGGGGTGGCGCCTCGAGATCAAGGCCTTCCCCCAGCTGACCGAGGTGGCGGCCTGGCGGGGACATGGCCTGGCGGTCGGTCCCCAGCTCAGCGGCGGCCCCGAGCCCTATGGCGGTTACTACACCCAGAGCGAGGTGCGCGAACTGGTGGCCTATGCCACCGGACTCGGCATCACCATCATCCCGGAGATAGACATCCCGGGTCACTGCCACGCGGCCATCAAGGCGCTGCCCGAGCTGCTGCGGGAAGAGGCGGACCACTCCCGCTACCTCTCGGTGCAATATTTTGACGACAACGTGCTCAACCCTGCCCTGCCCGGCACCTATCGCTTCCTGGAGGCGGTGATCGACGAGGTGTGCGCGCTCTTCCCCGGCACTCAGGTGCACATGGGGGGGGACGAGGTACCGACCGGGGTCTGGACCGACAGCCCCGCCTGTCAGCAGTTGATGGCCGAGCAGGGCTACTCCGATTGCCGGGAGCTGCAGGGCCATCTGCTGCGCCACTGCCAGCAATACCTGGCGGCCAGGGGCAAGCAGATGCTGGGGTGGGAGGAGATACTGCACGGGGACAAGGTGAGCCGGGACGCCACCATCTTCGCCTGGACCAGCTTCCAGGCGGGGCTGGATGCCGCCTCCGCGGGCTACCCCGTGGTGATGGCCCCGGCCCAGTCTCTCTATCTGGATCTCGCCTGGAGCCCGGACATCCATGAACCCGGGCTCTACTGGGCGGGAACCCTCAATCTGGAGCAGGTCTACCGATGTGATCCTGCCCCTGCCGATTTCCATGCCAACGATAACATCCTGGGGGTGCTGAGCCCCTTGTGGTCGGAACTGATCACCTCTCGCGATCGTCTCGACTACATGTTGTTCCCGCGCATGCTCGCCACGGCCGAGGTGGCCTGGAGCGACCCCGCCCGCAAGGCCTGGGATCACTTCGCCGCCCGTCTGCCCGGCCAGCTGCAGATCCTCGATCAGTTACAGGTGCGTTACCGGGTGCCACAGAGGTAGTGTTGTCTTTCTCTTTTTGGCGACCTTTTGGTCGCCATTTTTTTACCACCAAACAACAGAAATCCAACCTGGCCCCTACTTTTACTCCGCCTTTGTTGGCAAAATAAGGCCCCCGATGAGGCCGGGCAAGACGCACTGCGCCCGGGCCAGCATCCGGCTCAACCACAATAACAACCAGCAACGCATCGGAGCTTATCCCTATGGCCCGCAAACACGTCCAGATCCAGGACAGTGAAGTTGAGTTCCCCGCCGACGTGCAACTCGTCTCCACCACGGATCTGCGCGGCGTCATCACCTACGCCAACCCCGCCTTCTGCCGCATCGCTGGCTACCATGTCGATGAACTGGTCGGACACAACCACAACCTGGTGCGTCACCCCGACATGCCCAAGGCCGCCTTCGCCGACCTCTGGGATCGCCTCAAGGAGGGCAACCCCTGGCGCGGCATGGTCAAGAACCGCTGCAAGGATGGCCGCTATTACTGGGTCGACGCCTATGTGACCCCCATCTACGAGAACGGCAAGATAAGCGGCTACCAGTCGGTGCGCTGCAAGCCGGAACCCCAGCTCAAGCGGGTCGCCGCCCAGGCCTATCAGGCCCTGCTCAAGGCCGAACAGGGCGGCGCCAGCAAGCTGCCCTCCCTGCACAGTGCCAGACCCCTGCTGCTCGGCCTGCTGATGCTGCTGCTCTTTGGCTGGGCGGCCTTCTCCCAGGGGGCCCTGACGATGCTGCTGATGCTGCTGCCCCTGCTGGCCGTCGCCGGCACTTACTGGCGCGAACTCATCTCGCTGCCACGCTACCTCAAGCGGCTCGGCCAGCAATATGACAGTCTGACCCGGCTGGTCTACTCGGGGGACGCCCCCGGCGCCATCGCCGATTTCCATCTCAAGATGCTGCAGGCCCGCATTCGTACCGTGCTGGGTCGGGTCAACGACGCCACCCATCCCCTGCAGACCCTGGCGACCGACCTGCAGGACTCTTCCCATCAAGCCTTCCTCGACATCAACGAGCAGGATGCCCAGACCCAGCAGATGGCCGCCGCCATGACCCAGATGGCCAGCACGGCCCACGAGATAGCGCGCAACATCCAGGACACCAACAGCCAGGTGACAGAGGCACGCAGCAGTTGCCAGCACACTGTGCAGCAGCTGGATCAGACCGAGCAGCAGATGGAGCTGCTGGCCAGGCAGGCGGAGCATGCCTTCCACTCCGCCGTCGAGCTGGCGAACGAATCCGAGCGGATCGGCAGCGTCATGGGCGAGATCCAGGGCATCGCCGAGCAGACCAACCTGCTGGCCCTCAACGCCGCCATCGAGGCCGCCCGGGCCGGTGAGCAGGGACGCGGCTTTGCGGTGGTGGCGGACGAGGTGCGCACCCTCTCCACCCGCACCCACAAGGCGACCGAGCAGATCCAGGGCAGCATCCGCCAGATCCAGCAGACCCTGGGCCGCTGGCAGGGGATGATGCAGGACAACCTGGCCCAGACCCGCGAGTGCGCCCTGATGACGCGCCAGGGCTCCGGCAACCTGCATCTGGTGCTGGGGGAGATAGATCAGGTGACCGAGTTCTCCACCCAGATAGCCGCCGCGGCCGAACAGCAGCAGGCGGTGGTGGAGGAGATCAGCCGCAACATCCACCAGATCTCCCAGTACTCCCGCGCCAACAGCCAGAAGATCCAGGCGGTGGACAACTCCAGCCAGGAGCTGCTCAAACGCGCCAGCGAGCTCAGGGGGCTGAGCCAGACCTTCGGCTGAGCCGGATCCCCTGTTGCCCCCCAGACCACGGAAGCGCCACAATGATGGCGCTTTTGTTTCACGCCGAGTAACGCACCATGATGATGACCCCTCCCCCTTCCCCCTTGAACAAGGTGGCGCGCATCGAGGCTATCCTGGCCCTGATCCCGGTCGGCCGCGTGGTGAGCTACGGCCAGGTCGCCGATCTCGCGGGCCTGCCCGGGCGGGCACGGCTGGTGGGAAAAGTGTTGCGGGAGACGGACAAGACGCTGCCCTGGCATCGCGTGCTGGGCGCAGGCGGTACCATCTCCTTGCCCAAGGGCTCGGCGGGTTTTGATGAACAGGTAGGAAGATTGCAGGAAGAGGGGGTGCCGGTGATCAAGGGGCGGGTCAGGATGCGGGAGTGGCAGTGGCAGCCCGACCTCGCCGAGCTGCTCTTTCTGATCCCGTTCTAGCGCCTGTCAGGGCGCCGCTAGTCGCTGGCAAGGGGGCCCAGGATGTCGTCGCAACGTACCTGCACCGGTATGGTCTCGTCTTCCCGCTGCAGCAATACCAGCAGACTCTGCCTGTCCACTTCCAGCACATAGGCCGTTCCTTCCCGCGTCAGGCAGGTCATGCCTGGCCGGATTTCATGTATCTCCATGACAACCTCCCTGTCTTGTGCTGCCATCCATGCAGCCCTCTCAGTATACCGCCATCTCCCAATAAAAAGGCCCCTGTACGGGGCCTCTTTCATCATGATGTGAGCAATGGCGCGTCAGGATTTCTTCGCCTTGGCCAGGCTCTCCTGCCACTTCCCGTTGTCGTAATGGGCGGTCCAGCCCGTTGCCTTGCCGTTGACCTCCGTCATCACGTACTGCTCCTTGCTCTTGCGGCTAAAGCGTACCACGGATGCGTTCCCGTCAGGATCTGACGCCGGGGCGTCCGCCAGGTACTGATGCTTGGGCGACAACCGATCGCGGAAGCGCTTGAGCTCCTCCACCAGAGGCGCACGAGTCTCACGGGATTTCGGGAAGTTGCTGGCGGCGAGGAACAGACCGGCCGCCCCGTCACGGAGCACGAAGTGGGCGTCGGACTGGGTGCACTTGAGCTCGGGCAGCGGCACCGGATCTTCCTTCGGCGGCGCTATGTCACCGTTTTTCAGGATCTTGCGGGTGTTCTTGCAGGTCTCGTTGGTGCAACCCATGTACTTGCCGAAGCGGCCGTTCTTGAGCTGCATCTCGGAGCCGCAGCGATCGCACTCGATGCTTGGCCCTTCATAGCCCTTGAGCTTGAACTGGCCCTGCTCGATCTCGTAACCGTCGCAGTCCGGGTTGCGACCACAGACGTGCAGCTTGCGGCTGTCGTCGATGATGTAGGCATCCATGGCGGTGCCGCAGACGCCGCAGCGGTGCTTGGCGCGCAGCGCCTCGGTCTCGGCCTCGTCCCCGTCGGTGGCGGAGACGAACTCGTCCGCACTGACCAGGTTGATGGTCTTCTTGCAGCGCTCCTTGGGCGGCAGGGCATAGCCGGAGCAGCCGAGGAAGACCCCGGTGGTGGCGGTGCGAATGCCCATCTTGCGGCCGCAGTCCGGGCAGTCGATGTCGGTCAGCACCATCTGGTTGGCGCGCATGCCCCCCTCTTCCGCCGGCTTGTCGGCCTGCTCCAGCTCCTGGGTAAACTCGGCGTAGAAGGCGTCCAGCACCTTCTTCCACTCCAGGCTGCCTTCGGCGATGCCATCGAGCTTGTCTTCCATCTTGGCGGTGAACTCGTAGTTCATCAGCTCGACGAAGTTCTCCACCAGACGATCGGTGACGATCTCCCCCATCTTCTCGGCGAAGAAGCGGCGGCTCTCGACCCGCACATAGCCGCGATCGACGATGGTGGAGATGATGGAGGCGTAGGTGGACGGACGGCCGATGCCGCGCTTCTCCAGCTCGCGCACCAGGGCCGCTTCGGTGAAGCGGGCGGGCGGCTTGGTGAAGTGCTGACGGGGATCCAGCTTGACCAGTTTGAGGATCTCGCCGACGGTCACCGCCGGCAGCTGGTTGTCTTCTCCCTTGCGACCCATGGGCGGCAAGGCCTTGGTCCAACCGGCGAAGCGCAGGGTGCGACCGCGGGCCTTGAGCTCGAACTCGCCCGCCTTGACGGTCAGGGTGGAGGAGTCGTACTGGGCCGGGGTCATCTGGCACGCCACAAACTGGCGCCAGATGAGGTCATAGAGCCGCATGGCATCCGGCTCCATCCCTTCCAGCATCTCGGCAGTCACCTGCACGTTGGAGGGACGGATCGCCTCGTGGGCCTCCTGGGCGCCAGCCTTGGAACCATAGAGAGTCGGCTCGGCCGGCAGGTAGGCGGCGCCATACTGCTCGCCGATATATTCGCGCACCGCCTCGACCGCCTCTTTGCTGAGGTTGGTGGAGTCGGTACGCATATAGGTGATGTAACCCGCTTCATAGAGACGCTGGGCCATCATCATGGTCTTCTTGACCCCGAAGCTCAGCCGGGTGGAGGCCGCCTGCTGCAGGGTGGAGGTGATGAAGGGGGCGGACGGCTTGGAGCCGGTCGGCTTGTCTTCCCGGTTCACCACCTTGTAGTCGACCCCTTCGAGGGCGGCCACGGCGGCGAAGGTCTCGGCCTGGGTCACCGGCTTGAAGTCGACGCCGTTGCGGCTGACCACTTCCATCCGCAGCTCGCTCTTCTCGGCGGTGAGCAGGTCGGCGTTGAGATCCCAGAACTCCACCGGCACGAAGGCCTTGATCTCGCGCTCTTTGTCGACGATGAGGCGCACCGCGACGGATTGTACCCGGCCGGCGGAGAGACCGCGGGCCAGCTTCTTCCAGAGCAGCGGGGAGACCATGTAGCCCACCACCCGGTCGAGGAAACGACGGGCCTGCTGGGCGTTGACGCGGTGGATGTTCAGCTCGGACGGCTGGGCGAACGCCTCCTGGATCGCGGTCTTGGTGATCTCGTTGAACACCACCCGCTTGTAGCGGCTGTCGTCGCCGCCGATGATCTCCCGCAGGTGCCAGGCGATCGCTTCCCCTTCTCTATCCAAGTCGGTTGCGAGATAGATGGTGTCGGCCTTGGCGGCCAGACTTTGCAACTCGCTGACCACTTTTTCCTTGCCGGGCAAAATCTGGTAGTTGGCCTGCCAGCCTGCGGTCGGGTTGATCCCCATCCTGGAGAACAGGGCGTTGCGATCCTTGGCCGCCTTCTCGGATTCGCTGAGCTTGATGCCGCGAATGACAGGTTTTTTGGGCTCTGTGCTGGCGCTGCCGCTGGTCGGCAGATCGCGCACGTGACCGACGCTGGATTTCACCACGTAGTCCTTGCCCAAATATTTGTTGATGGTCTTGGCCTTGGCCGGAGACTCCACTATGACCAGTGATTTGCCCATGCTGTAACTATTATCCTCATTGCACCCGACGGGGTTGGCGTGCGGTTTTGTGGGGCTGTATAAGAGATTTGACGGGAAAAAGCAATCTTGTGAACAAATTTGCCATGCAGCCCGAACCGCCTTGCTTCTTTATTTATTAATGCGAAGGGGAGGCGCGGGAAGCAACCGCTTTTTTGTTTTTATGCTATATCCCCCCCTTTTTTAGATTGGAAATGACATATCCAGCCACCCCCGTCACATAAAAAACCATCTTGGTTATCAGCTTGTTACAAAGGATGAAATCTCTTTATAATGGCCGCACGCCGCAGCTTTGTGCGCGGAAGGAACCGCTCCCCATATAAAAATCGAAAGGATGTAGTCATGAAGCACTTCGAGGTCAACTTCGACGGCCTGGTCGGCCCCACCCACAACTATGCCGGCTTGTCCTATGGCAACGTCGCCTCCCAAAGCAACGCCAAAGAGGCGTCCAATCCGAAGGAGGCCGCCAAGCAGGGGCTGCGCAAGATGAAGGCGCTGACCGAGCTCGGCATGACGCAAGGGGTGCTGGCGCCGCAGGAGCGGCCGGATCTCGCCACCCTGCGCCGCCTCGGCTTCACCGGCAACGATGCTAGCGTCCTGGCCCAGGCCGCGAAACAGGCCCCCGCCGTGCTGGCCGCCTGTTACTCCGCCTCCAGCATGTGGACCGCCAACGCCGCCACCGTCTCGCCGAGTGCCGACACCCAGGATGGCCGCATCCATTTCACCCCCGCCAACCTGACCAACAAGTTCCACCGCTCCCTGGAGCCCGAAGTGACCGGTCGCATCCTGCGCGCCGTGTTCAACAACGACCGTCACTTCAGCCACCACCAGCACCTGCCGGAGAACGACCACTTCGGTGACGAGGGGGCAGCCAACCACACCCGGCTGTGCCGCGCCTATGGCGAGGCCGGGGTCGAGCTGTTCGTCTATGGCCGCAGCGCCTTCGACGTCTCCCAGCCGGCTCCCAAGCGCTACCCGGCCCGCCAGACCCTGGAGGCGAGCCAGGCCATCGCCCGCCTGCACGGCCTGGGGGAAGAGAGCGCCGTCTTTATCCAGCAGAACCCGGACGTGATCGATCAGGGGGTGTTCCACAACGACGTGATCGCGGTGGGCAACCAGAACGTGCTCTTCTTCCACCAGCAGGCGTTCCTCAACACAGCCTCGGCCCTGGCCGAGGTGCGCACCAAGTTCGGCGAGGGGGAGCTGCACTTCATCGAGGTGCCGACTGCCGAGGTGTCGGTGCAGGATGCGGTGAAATCCTACCTGTTCAACACCCAGATCCTGACCCTGCCCTCCGGCGAGATGGCGATCATCGCCCCCACCGAGTGCCGTGACAACCCGGCGGTATCCGCTTATCTGGCCAAGCTGGTGACCCTGGGCACCCCCATCAAGGGGGTACATTTCATGGACGTCAAGCAGAGCATGAAGAACGGCGGCGGCCCCGCCTGCCTGCGCCTGCGGGTCGCCATGAACGACGCCGAGCTAGAGGCGGTCAACCCGGCCTGCCTCATCGACGACAAACAGTTCGCCCGGCTGGATCAGTGGGTAGAGAGACACTACCGCGACAGCCTGTCGCTGGACGATCTGCGCGATCCGGCCCTGGTGCTGGAGACCCGCACCGCCCTGGACGAGCTGACCCAGATCCTCAAACTCGGCTCCGTCTACCCCTTCCAGCGCTGAGCACAGGCTCGCAGCGAAGCCGCGACATCAGCATAAACAGAGAGCCGGGCAATGCCCGGCTCTCTTGTTTCAACCCATTGAACTGTGACTCAGCGCCAGGGGCTCTGCTGCCAGAGGCGACCGAGGGCACCGTCCAGCGCCTGGGCCCCCTGTTGCCCCAGCCGCTGGGTCAGGCTCTTGGGCTTGCGGTAGCTGATGCCGACCACCTTGTGGTGGCTGGCCTGGGCCAGCAGGTAGTCATCGCTGGTGCAGAGTGCATCCACCAGGCCGAGCTGCTTGGCCTGACTCGCCAGCCAGTGCTCCCCCGTGGTGACCTTGTCGATGTCGAGGCCGGGTCTGTGCTCGGCCACGAACCCCTTGAAGCGCTCGTGGATGGCCCCCAGCTCCTCGCGAAACTTCTCCCGCCCCAGATCGTCGTTCTCGCCGAACATGGTGATGGTGCGCTTGTACTGGCCGGCGGTGTGCATCTCGAACTCGATGTCATGCTTTTTCAGGAGTTTGTTGAAGTTCGGCAACTGGGCTATCACCCCGATGGAGCCGACGATGGCAAAGGGCGCTGCCAGTATCTTGTCCGCCACGCAAGCCATCATGTAGCCGCCGCTCGCCGCCACCTTGTCGATGGCCACCGTCAGCGTGATGTCCTTGTCCCGCAGGCGCTGCAGCTGGGAGGCCGCCAGGCCATAGCCGTGCACCACGCCGCCGCCGGACTCGAGGCGCAGCAGCACCTCGTCACCGGGCCGGGCGACCCCAATCACGGCGCTCACCTCTTCCCGCAGGGAGGCCACCTCCCTGGCGTCCATGCTGCCGTGAAAATCGAGCACAAAGAGCCGGCTGCGCTCGTCCTCTGTCTTGGCGCGCGCCTTCTCCTCGGCCTTGCGCGCCTTGTCCATCTGCTTGCGCTCGGCCTTGCCTGCCAGGGCCGATTGCAGCTGATGACGGCCCTGCTCCAGCTCCCGGGAGAGATCGGTCACCACCAGCTCCCCCTTGCGGGCCCTGGGCTGACGGCTGCTCACCACCATCAGGACGACGGCGCCTATGGCCAGCAGTAAGGTGAGGGTCTTGGCCAGAAACAGGCCGTATTCGGTCAGAAATGCCACTTGATGCTCCGCGCTATGTTCGGTTTTTTCACATAGTAAGGAGTTTGGCGGCATGGTGCAAAAACTCTGCCATGGGCCAGGGGCAGGCAGCGCCAATTCAGGCTAGCGCCCTGTTTTCTTCACATTTTTGCCGTCTCATACTGGTCAACGGCAGGGCCGGATCAGTACACTTGCCTCCTCTATTGTCGCGCCCATCCGTCACGGATTTGTTAACAGGAGTGCACATGCTCGATTATCAGGCCCCCCGGGATCTGCTCAAGGACAAGGTCATTCTGGTAACGGGTGCCGGTGACGGCATCGGCCGCGAAGCGGCGCTCACCTATGCCGCCCACGGCGCTACCGTGGTGCTGCTCGGGCGCACCAGCGCCAAGCTCGAGGCGGTCTACGACCTGATAGAGGCGGCCGGTCACCCCCTGCCCGCCATAGTCCCTGTGGATCTGAAAGGGGCCACCGCCGCTCACTACCGCGGCATGGCCGAGACCTTCGCCCAGCAGTTCGGCCGCCTCGACGGCGTGCTGTTCAATGCCGGCCTGCTCGGCACCCTCTCCCCCTTCGAGCACATCCAGGAGAAGGAGTGGGACGAGGTGATGCAGGTCAACGTCAAATCCGAATTCCTGCTGACCCAGGCCCTGCTGCCCCTCATTCGCCAGACCGCCAAGGAGCACGGCGAGGCCTCCATCGTCTACACCTCCTCCAGCGTGGGACGCAAAGGGCGCGCCTACTGGGGCACCTATGCCATCTCCAAGTTCGCCGTGGAGGGCATGATGGAAGTGCTGGCGGACGAGCTGGAGAATACCGGGGTGCGGGTCAACACCCTGAACCCGGGCGGCACCCGCACCAGGATGCGGGCCAGCGCCTTCCCGGCGGAAGATCCCCAGTTGCTGAAGACCCCGGCCGACCTGATGCCGCTCTATCTCTATCTGATGGGGCCGGACAGCCGTGGCAAGACAGGCCAGACCTTCGTGGCCCAGCCCAAATAAATCAACAAACTAACCAGATGGGGTTAAAGTGAAGAGGGGTGCCAGTCGCGCCCTGTTGAATCCCATCGGCCCCTGACAGGTTGCACTATGTTTCGTCCCAAGAGCACGTTTGAGCAATGGCGGATCTTCCAGGCCGTGGTGGACTGTGGCGGTTACGCCCAGGCCGCAGAGGCGCTGAACAAGAGCCAATCCTCCCTCAATCATGCGGTCGCCAAGCTGCAACAGAGCCTGGGGCTGGCCCTGCTGGAGGTGAGGGGGCGCAAGGCGGTGCTGACACCGGCGGGGGAGATCTTCCTCAAGCGGGCCCGTCAGCTCAGCCAGCAGGTGGAAGAGCTGGAGAACCTGGCCAACAACCTGGAGCGCCAGTGGGAGCCGCAGATCAACCTCTATGTCTCCGCGCTGCAACCCAGAGACCGGCTCTACCGGGCGCTGGCGCACTTCCATCCCCGCAGCCGGGGTTGCCGCATCAATCTGCACGAACGGATCCATTGCCACTTCAATGCGCTCCAGGTGGGGGATCTGATGCTCTCCGAGCACCTGCCCCACGATCGCACCGGCCTGCCGCTGGACGAGGTCTGCCTGCTGCCGCTGTGCGCGGCCGGGCATCCCCTCGCCGGGCAGGAGGAGCCCATCACGGCGGAGCTGCTCGCCAGCCATAACCAGATAAGCCTGCACCCCCCCATCCACCGCTCGGTGGACTGGAACGATGCGGACGACACTGGCTGGAAGGCGACCCACTATCACGAGGTGCTCAGCATGGTGCGCCTGGGCCTCGGCTACGCCTGGGTACCTGATCACCTGGTGCGGGAGGAGCTCGCCAGCGGCGCCCTGGTGCAGCTCGATCTGGCCGGCGGCAGCGAACGCTACCTCTACACCTACCTGCTCACCCCCTCCACCGATGCCCTGGGCCCGGCGGCCGAGCTGCTGCTGCGCTGCCTGCGCAACGAATACCAGGCCGACAACGGCAAGTAATGCTCCGCCGGCCACCGCGGCCGGCCTCTTCTTATGCCGCCGGCGTCAATGCCGCAGTGCCCGCCAGGGGCACCTCACACATTGGGCACCCGCCAGCAGGCGGCCAGCGCAGCCAGCGCCAATGCGGTGGCCACCATGAAGACCCCGTGAAAACTCCAGATCTCCGCCACAGTCCCCGCGATGGCACCCGCCATGATGGAGCCGGTGCGGATGCTGTTGGCAAACAACGTGGTCGCCACCCCGGCCCGACCCGGCATCAGATCCTGGAAATAGGACATGCCGATGCCGGCGACTATGCCGATGAAGATGGCGTTGAGCAGCTGCAGCGCGATGAGGGCCCCCTGGCTCGACAGCGTCACCAGGCCGGCGTAGAAACCCACCCCGGCCAGCACCGCCAGCAGCATCATGGGCCGCTTGCCAAAGCGCCGGGTGTAGTAACCCGCCAGCAGCATGAAGGGGATCTCCAGGGCCGCCGCCGTGCCCATCAGGATGCCGGCCAGCTTCTCCTCCAGCCCCAGCTCGCGGGTGATGTAGAGCGGCATGTTGATGAGGTACATGCTGTTGCAGGTCCACATCAGGGTGGAGGCGATGAAGAGCGCCCGCACCGAAGGATCTCGCCAGCTGCTGACCCGCTCACTCCCGCCCTGGCTGCTCGGCAGCGGCAGGGAGGGCAGCCAGCGCCAGACCACCAGGGCGCAGATCAGATAGGCCAGGGCGGAAGCCAGATACATCACCTCGAAGCCGTAGCCGATGGCGAGCGCGAAGGCGGCCGGCGGCCCGATGACCCAGGCCAGGGAGAACTGGGCCCGCAGCACAGAGCTGAACATGTCCGCCCGCTTGTTGCGGCTGTCGGCGTATTCCCGCGCCAGGGCAAACAGCTGGGGGCTTGCGGTGGCGGTGAGGCTCGCCAGAACCACCCCCAGGCTCACCAGCAGCCAGTATTGCCGGTTCCAGGCAAACAGCAGGGAGAGCACTATGCCAGCAAGGCAGCAGCGCAGGATCAGCTGCTTGCGATCCCCCCCGTTGTCGGAGCGATGGCCGAGCCACTGGCTGATGAGGATGCCGATCACCGCGTTGACGGTATAGAAGAACCCCACCAGGAAGGGGCGCACCTGCACCTCTTCGGCCAGAAACAGGCTCAAGGTGGGCACCTGGAGTGCCACCGCCACCCCGGTCATGAAGGTCACGGCGAGGAAAGAGAGAGAGACGGGATCCGGCCTCTTGCGGGCAGCACTCAGCAAACTCATAGAGATACCATTGATATGGAAGAGAAAAGGAAGCCAGAAGCCGGCGGATGTACAGTATGACGGCGATTATTTTATGCGATTATCAACAGCCACCTCAAGGCTTGCGAGGCCACGTCCAAGTCCGTACATTGGTAAACCCTCTGGCCAGTACAAGGATTTCACATGTTTGATTTTGATCGGGAGATAGATCGCAGCGGCACCATGAGCCTGAAGTGGGACAAGTACAAGGGTCAGGATGTCGTGCCCATGTGGGTGGCCGACACCGATTTCGCCTCGCCCCCCGCCGTCATCGAGGCCCTCACCGCACGGGTGGCCCACGGCGTCTTTGGCTATTCCCGCCCCTCCCCCCGGCTGATCGAACTCATCATCACCCGTCTGCAGCAGCGCTATGGCTGGACCATATCCCCGGAGTGGCTGGTCTTCCTGCCGGGAGTGGTGCCCGGTCTGAACCTCGCCTGCAAGGCCTGGAGCCAGCACGGCCGTGGCATCATCACCCCCAAGCCGGTCTATTACCCCTTCCTGCAGGCGCCGGGCTTCAACGATCGCCCCCTGCTGACCGTCCCCATGATGGAGGAGGCCGGACGCTGGGTGCTGGATCTGGAAGAGCTGGAGCGCCAGGCTCCCTCCGCCGACCTGCTGCTGCTGTGCAATCCGCAGAATCCGGGGGGCACCGTCTTCACCCGCGAGGAGCTGCTCGCCATCGACGCCATCGCCGAGCGCCACAATCTGGTGGTCTGCTCGGACGAGATCCACTGCGATCTGCTGCTGGACAAGGATGCCCGCCACATTCCCTACGGTGCTCTGAGCCCGTCGGCCGCCGAGCGCTCTGCGGTCATGATGGCGCCGAGCAAGACCTTCAACATCGCCGGCCTGTGCTGCTCCTTTGCCGTGATCCCCAACGCCCGCCTGCGGCTCAAGCTGCAACAGGCGATGCGCGGCATCAGTGCCGACGTCAACCTGCTGGGCTTCGTCGCCGCCGAGGCGGCCTACGAGGGCGGCGAGCAGTGGCTCAGCGAACAGCTCGACTATCTGAGGGCCAACCTGACGCTGATCGAGCAGGCGGTGGCCCGCTGGCCCGGCGTCAAGCTGGCAAAGAATCAGGCGACCTATCTCGCCTGGATCGATGTGAGCGCCCTCGGGCTGGATGATCCCGTCGCCTTCTTCGAACAGGCGGGGGTCGGTCTCTCCCCGGGCGCCCAGTTTGGCGACGGCCAGTTCGTGCGCCTCAACTTTGGCTGCACCCGGGCTCGCCTCATCCAAGCCTTGGCGCGCATGGAGAAGGCCATTCTCCAGCGCACGATCTGACATGGAGTCCCCTTGACGGGAATGGTGAAAGCCATTCAGGTTCACATCTGATATAGATAAGATGTGACACATGACGGGATGAGCCTGGCTCATCCTTTTTTCAGCCATTGTTCCGGTTCACTATGCACCCACGAGCCCTGCGTCACCTGCCGCGCCTGTCACTTGCCGCCCTGCCCTGGCTGGCGGCCATGCTGGCACAGCCCCTCTCGGCCACCCCCGCCTATGTCACCATAGGCACGGGGGCGCTCAACGGCGTCTACTACCCCACGGGGGGCGCCATCTGCCGTCTGCTCAACGACGACAGCAGCAACCACGGGCTGCACTGCACAGTGCAGAGCACCTCGGGCTCCATCGCCAACCTGGCCGCGCTGGCCAAGGGCGACATCCAGCTGGCGCTGGTGCAGTCGGATGTCCTGTACCATGCGGCCCACGGCAGCGGCCCCTTCGCGGGCCAGAGCCCGAACGCGCAGCTGCGCAGCCTGCTGCGGCTCCACAAGGAGTCCCTGACCCTGCTCGCCAGCGCCACCAGCAACATCACCACCCTGGCGGACATCGAAGGCAAGCGGGTCGATCTCGGCGCCCCCAACTCCGGGGACAGGGTCACCAGCCGGGCACTGCTCGACGCCATGGGCTGGCAGGAGAGCCAGTTCGCCGTGCCCCCCGTCGCCTCGGCAGGCAACCGGCTGGAGGGGCTCTGCAACGGCACCCTGGATGCCGCCTTCCTGGTCGCCGGCCACCCCAACCAGGGAATAGGCGATCTGACCGGTCGCTGCCAGGCCCGCCTCATTCCCATCGAGGGGGAGCAGGTCGACAAGCTGCTCAATCAGTATCCCTACTATGAGCGCAGCCGCATCGGCGCCAACCTCTACCCGGGGCAGACCAGCTCCGTCGCCACCTTTGCGGTGACCGCCGAGCTGGTGGCCGAGGCCAGCCTGCCTGAAGATCAGGTGCGCACCCTGCGCGACGTGCTGAGCCGCAATCTCAAGCAGTTTACTCGTCTGCACCCGGCGCTCACCACGCTCACCCCCGAATCCATGCAGGCGGGAGACATACTCCCGCTCCACCCCGGCATGCTGGATGCCGCGCCGACCCTGTTGCCCGATGCTCCCTCCGGGGCCGAGGCCACCTCGGGAGCGCTCCCCACGGCGCCGTCCGCCCCCACCAGTGCGGCCACCCCGCTGGAAGGGGCTGAGGTGCTGCCGGAGCAACCCGCCGGCGCCACCCTGCCGGCCAGTTCGGATGCGGTGACGACCGAACAAGCTCCGGCGCTGACCACGCTGCCGACGCCGACAGAGGCAAGGTCGGCGCAGGGCAGCGAGCCGGACGCGGCCGGGGTCACCCCCCCCTCGGCGGCAAAGGGCACAGCGCAAGCACCGACCGAGGCACCCGCACCGGGCAGCCCAAGCGGTGCCTCGCCGCTCACCGGCGAGACGCCCGCCCCCGCCCAATGACGGGGAGAGCACAGTGCAAGAGGCCACCCCAGGGTGGCCTCTTGTCATCCGGATGTGCGCCGACGAGCGGCGCCGGGCCTATCCCTTGGGGAGCGGCAGCGAGTCCGGGCGCAGGATCTCCTCCTCCACCCAGTGCAGCAACTGCTTGATGGCCCGCGACAGCACCTGATTCTGGCGCACCACATACCCCAGGCTGGTGCCGGGGAAGTCGGTGAGCCGGGTCACCGGGGCAGTGAGCTTGAGCCGCGGGTGGAGGGAGAAGTCCGGCACTATGGCGACGCCAAAGCCCGCCTCCGCCCAGTCGAGCTGGGCATCCACGCTGCCCACCTCCATGATGCGGCAGCTCGGCAGCCCGAGCAGGGGCAAGGAGGGGTCGATCAGTGCCCGGGTGCGGGTGTCGTGCCCCAGCAGGATCAGGGTGGGCTCGTCGAGGGGATCGCTCTCCCCGGCCTTGGCACGGGCCTGCCAGCGGGTGAGCCCCTGCCCCAGCGCGCACCAGGTCACCTGCTGCAATTCGGTGTAGAAGAGCGGCTCGCTGCGCTTTTGCGCCATCACGAAGCCGAGATCCGCCTTGCCCGCCCTGACCAGATCCGCCGCCTGATCCGAGGTGGTGTTGAACAGGGTGAGATCGATGCCGGGAAAGGCCTGCTTGAAGCGCTGGAACGGCTGGATCAGCAGCAGGCGCGAGATGATGTCGCTGGCGGCGATGGCGAGCGTCCCCTGGCTCAGCTGGCTGAGGGCGTTGAGATCGGACTGGCAGAGCTGCAACTCGTTGATGGCGCGCTCGGCGCTTTGTAGCAATCGCTCACCCGCCTGGGTCAGTCGAAACGGGCTGCGTTCAATCAGCTTGACCCGGGTGGCCTGCTCCAGGTTCTTGAGGTGCAGACTGACGTTGGGCTGGGTCATGTGCAGTTCGGTGGCGGTCTGGCCGAAGTGCTGCAGGCGGGCCAGGGTGACGAAGGTATTTAACCAGTGAATATCCAACATGAGGTAACTCTCACCCACGGCCGGCGCGGGGTGGCGCGTCATGGCGGGGCTTTGCCGATAAATTGGCCATAATTATATGACTTACTTATCGGAATTATAAAGATAATTAATTTTTCTAATCCGCACAGGGCTCCTAGGATGGACGCCTAACGTCTTAGGAGAAAGAGTCATGTCGTCTATCGTAGTCGTAGGTGCTAACTGGGGTGATGAAGGCAAAGGCCGCATCGTCGATTATCTGGCAGGCCAGTCCGCCGCCAGCATCCGTTTCCAGGGCGGCAACAACGCCGGCCACACCGTGGTCAACGATCTTGGCACCTTCAAGCTGCACCAGCTGCCAAGCGGCGTCTTCAACCCGGATTGCCTGGTCGTGCTCGGCCCTGGCATGGTCATCAGCCCGGAGCCGCTGACCAAGGAACTGGCCGAAGTGAAGGCCGCCGGCGTGACTCCCAAACTCGCCATCTCTGACAGAGCCACCTTCTGCCTGCCGATCCACGCCCTGGAAGACA
Organism: Aeromonas sp. Marseille-Q7275; assembly: GCF_965119515.1. Lineage (NCBI taxonomy): Bacteria > Pseudomonadati > Pseudomonadota > Gammaproteobacteria > Aeromonadales > Aeromonadaceae > Aeromonas > Aeromonas sp. Marseille-Q7275. The sequence continues at coordinate 88,918 of NZ_CBCPLW010000014.1, read as the reverse complement.
CCCTGGAAGAAGTCCGTCTGGGTGATGGCGCCTATGGCTCCACCCGTCAGGGCATTGCCCCGGCTTACGGTGATCGGGTCATGAAAAAGGCGATCCTGGTGGGCTGGCTGAAACAGCCGGACGTGCTGGTCGAGCGCATCCAGTTCTTCCTCGACTGGAAACTGCCGCAGCTCAAGGCCCTCTACCCCAGCTTCGAATTCAAGCAGACCGCCCAGGAGATGGCCGACTGGCTGCTGGAAGTGTCCGCCCCCTGGATCGACGCCGTCTGCAACGTCAGCGAGCCGCTCAAGGCCATCCAGGCCCAGAACGGCACCCTGCTGTTCGAAGCCCAGCTGGGCGCCGGCCGTGACCTCATCTACGGTGAGTACCCCTGGGTGACCTCCTCCCACGTCTCCGGCGCCTACGCCGGCATCGGTGGCGGCCTGCCGGCCCTGCGCCCCGAGCGCGTGATTGCCGTGGCCAAGGCGTTCAGTACCTCTGTGGGTACAGGCACCCTGATCACCGCCATGGAGAACCAGGAAGAGTTCCGCAAGTTCGCCAACGAGTTCGGCGCCACCACCGGTCGCCCCCGTGACATCGGTTACTTCGATGCGGTCGCCACCAAGCAGGGTCTGGAGATCCAGGCTGCCAACGAGATCGCCCTGACCAAGCTGGACTGCCTCTCCGGCATGCCGGATCTGAAGATCTGCGTGGCCTACGAAGGTGCCAACACTGAGAACCCGATCTGGCCGCAAACCGCCGGTCTGAAGCCGGTGTACGAGTCCATGGAAGCCTGGAGCGAAGACATCTCCCACATCCGCAAGTTCGAAGACTTGCCCAAGGCTGCCCAGCACTATGTGCTGCGCATCGAAGCCCTGCTGGGTGTGCCGGTTCCCATGGTCTCTGTCGGCCCGGGCCGCGAGCAGATGATACTGCGCTAAGCCGCCTCGCGGCTGTCAGCAAGATGTCAAAACCGGCCTCCATGAGGCCGGTTTTTTTATGGCCGACCCGCTCCCCGCCACGTGGCTGACTGACGCCCAGGCCACGCCGCAGCGGAAGCCGCGCCTTGAGATAGGCCCGGCGCTGACATTCTGCTTCGAGCGGGTTTGCTCCATGGCCAGCCACACGCTGAGTCAGACCACCCAAACCCAGGTGCGCATGAGCCACGCCCTCACCCTGCTGCAACAGGCCCTCACTCCGCTGGAGGCGGCCCTCGCCGGCGGTTACGACTCCCCCAGCCGCTTCGCCGCCCGCTTCAAGCAGGCGTTCGGTCTGACCCCCTACCAATATCTGCGCACCTGCCCCGCAACTGTCCCGCAATGCCAAGTAAATAGTTACTAAAAACAACTCCTATGTAACCTCATGTAACCTGGTGATCCCGATCACACAGCTCCCCGCCCGGAGTGTGACGCAGCGCCAACCTTTCCGCTTTCTTTCCCCTAGAATGGCAATGAAAACGTTTTTACTAAAATAAACACAAAAAAAGCACCTTCCTTAACCTACAAAATCGTCATTGGAGCGAGATATGTTTCGTAAAAGTTTACTTTCCGTCGCCCTGGGTGTCGCCCTGTTTGGCCTGGCCGCCTGCAACGGCAATGACTCGAGTGCCCCGACCCCGCCCGGCGCCACCCTGGCGAACCAGTACAGGAACGTGATCGATCGCACCGGCACCCCGCTCCAGTTCCGTGACTTTGACAGCTACTCCAACCTCAAATACAACCCCCTGCTCGATCTCGGGGCCTGGCACGGCTTCCTGCTGCCCAAAAGCGAGAACGAGTGGGGGGGCTTCACCGGCCCCATGGTGATCGCCGAAGAGTACAGCCTCTTCTTCGCAAGCGAGCTGGACAAGCTGACCCTGAGCGATGAGAGCGGCCGTCAGTACCCGCTCACCAGCGCCAGCAAGCATGAGATCTACGCCATCCCCGGCGCCCTGGTGCAGCGCTTCGAGTTCACGCCCTTCACCCTGGAGCTGGAGCTGCGCTACGGCGATGCCCGCACTGCGCTGATCCGCACCCGTCTGGTGAACAATCAGGATGCGCCCCTCACCCTGACCCTCAACTGGCAGGGGGAGCTGCTCCAGCAGTGGGATGCCAACAAGACGGTCGCCGAGCAGTATCCCGACTGGCGCCGCACCATCAGCCAGAGCGAGCGCGGCGTGGCATTCCAGTTCGGCGAACTGCGCAGCACCTGGAACATCATGCAAAGCGGCAGCGCCAGCTATCGCATCGACCGCACCCTGCCGAGCCGCACCACCCTGGACGAGAAGGGGCTCGGCTATGTGAGCGAGGCCAGCCTCACCCTGGCCGCCAAGGGTCAGCAGGATATCTACACCCTGCAGAGCTATGTCCACAGCAGCGAGGAGGCCGCTCGCTATCAGCAGAGCCGCCAGGCGCTGCTGGCCAACCCGGCCGACGCCTTCGAGGCCTCCATCCGCCGCTGGGAGGATTACCTGGCGCGTGGCCTCTCCAATCAGGGGATCCCGGAGTCGGAGCGCCGCATCGCGGTCAAGGCGATGGAGACCCTCAACGGCAACTGGCGCTCGCCGGCTGGCGCCATCCTCCATGACGGGGTGACCCCCTCCAACACCGCCCGCTGGTTCGACGGTGTCTGGGCCTGGGACAGCTGGAAGCACGCCTACGCCATGGCCCACTTCAACCCCGAGGTAGCCAAGAACAACGTGCGCGCCATGTATGACTACCAGATCCAGACCGATGACCCGGTGCGGCCGCAGGATGCGGGCATGGTGATCGACGCCGTCTTCTACAACAAGCTCGCCGATCGCGGTGGCGACGGCGGCAACTGGAACGAGCGGGACACCAAGCCGCCCCTCTCCGCCTGGGCCATCTGGGAGATCTACAGCGCCACCAAGGACAAGGCCTTCATCGCCGAGATGTATCCGAAGATCCAGGCCTATCACGACTGGTGGTACAGGGCGCGGGACAACAACCACAACGGCATCATCGAATACGGCGCCACCCGCCACGTCGAGCACAACGACGAATTCGGCAACATCACCTTCAAGGTGCAGTACCCGACGGGGGCACCGGCCGGGCTGGATCTGTCGAGCTGTACCAATGAAGGAGATGGCTGGTACGGCTGCGCCGGCATGCCGCTCTATCAGCAGGTGCTGAGCGTTGGCGGCTACGACGAGATGGACATCGGTGCCCAGCACGGCGCCGGCTGGGAGTCCGGCATGGACAACGCCGCCCGCTTCGGCTTTATCGAGCAAGACCAGTTACAACGCTACGCCGACAAGGCTTATGGCGGTGACATCGACAAAGCCCGCCAGGACTGGAACGTGGCCTTCTTCGAGAACCATGAAGGCAGCGGTGAGCTGATCGGTTTCTCCATCGATCAGGAGTCGGTGGAGCTCAACGCCTTCCTGGCGAAAGAGAAGCGCATCCTGGCGGACATGGCCGAGCTGCTCGGCAAGCCGGACGAAGGGATCCGCTATCGCGAGGGAGCGACCCAGCTCGCTGGCTACATCAACAACTGCCTGTTCGATGAGGCCTCCGGCTTCTATTACGACCGCCAGATAGCCCAGGGGGATCTGCCCGACGCCAACGGCTGCGTCGGCAAGCTCTTGACCGCCCGCGGCCGGGGCCCGGAAGGGTGGAGCCCGCTCTGGGCCGAGGTGGCGGACAAGGAGAAGGCGGCGCGGGTGCGCGAGGTGATGCTGAGCAGCCAGGAGTTCAACACCAAGGTGCCGCTCGGCACGGCGGCACTGACCAACCCGGCCTACGACCCCGACATCTACTGGCGCGGCCGGGTCTGGCTGGATCAGTTCTACTTCGGGGTGAAGGGGCTGGAGAACTACGGCTATCGCGACGACGCCCAGCTGCTGGTCAACAAGCTGTTTGCCAACGCCGAGGGGCTGGCGGGCAGCGGCCCCATCCGCGAGAACTACAACCCGGAGACCGGCGCCATGCAGGGGGCCAGCAACTTCAGCTGGAGCTCGGCCCACCTCTATATGCTCTATCGCAACTTCCTGAAGCAGGAGTGACACTGCCGGGTGCCCAACCCAAAACAGAAAGGCCTCCGCTAGGGAGGCCTTTCTTATGGCGGCGCCAGGGGCCGGCGACTTACTTGACGGTCACCCGGGCAAACTTGCGCTTGCCGACCTGATAGACGGCGGTGCCGGCGCCGACCAGCGCCTTGCCATCCTCCAGCTTGTCGCCGTCACGCTTGACCGCGCCCTGCTTGATCATCCGCAGCGCCTCGGAGGTGGTCTCCACCAGACCGGCGTCTTTGAGCAGGTTGGCGATGGCCAGCCCTTCCCCTTCCAGGGCCAGTTCTACCTCAGGCATCTCGTCCGGGATGGCGTTCTTGGAGAAGCGCTGGGTGAAGTCTTCGTGGGCCGCTTCGGCCGCCGCTTCGTCGTGATAGCGGGTGATGATCTCCTTGGCCAGCCAGATCTTCACGTCGCGGGGGTTCAGGGTACCGGCTTCGATGCCGGCCTTGAAGCCTTCGATGTCCGCCAGCGGGCGGGAGGAGAGCAGCTCGTAGTAGTTCCACATCAGGGTGTCGGTGATGGACATGATCTTGCCGAACATCTCCCCCGGGGCGTCATGCACGCCTATGTAGTTGGCGGCGGACTTGGACATCTTCTTGACGCCGTCCAGACCCACCAGGAGCGGCATCATCAGCACGCACTGGGCGGCCATGCCGGCATCTTTTTGCAGCTCGCGGCCCATCAGCAGGTTGAACTTCTGATCGGTACCGCCGAGCTCCACGTCCGCTTTCAGCGCGACCGAGTCATAGCCTTGCAGCAGCGGATAGAGGAATTCGTGAATGGCGATGGACTGGCCGCCGCTGTAGCGCTTCTTGAAGTCGTCGCGCTCCATCATGCGGGCCACGGTCTGCTTGGCCGCCAGCTTGATCATACCGGTCGCGCCGAGCTCGCCGAGCCAGGTCGAGTTGTACTCGATGCGGGTCTTGGCGGGATCGAGGATCTTGAACGCCTGCTCGGCATAGGTGAGGGCGTTGTGCTTGATGGCCTCTTCGGAGAGCGGCGGGCGAGTGCTGTTCTTGCCGGAGGGATCCCCCACCATGGCGGTGAAGTCGCCGATCAGCAGGATGATCTCGTGGCCCAGATCCTGGAAGGTCTTCAGCTTGTTGAGGATCACGGTATGACCCAGGTGAATGTCCGGAGCCGTCGGGTCCATCCCCAGCTTGATGCGCAGCGGGCGCCCTTCCTTCAACTTGGCGACAAGTTCTTCTTCAACCAGAATTTCTTCCGCTCCGCGCTTGATCTCGGCTAGCGCCACCTCGAGCTGGGACATTTTTTGACTCTCCAATCACGATTCCACAGGGCCAGACATATTACTGGAATGGCAGGCCAATTGGAAAGGCGGTAAACTCCGACCTTCTTCTGGGTTCAACTTCGTCAGCTTCTCATGGTCATTTGGCACGCCTTCAACTCTCTTCCTACCTGGCACCGCAAGATGGTGCTTATTCTGAGCATCCTGGTGATGATGCTGGCGGCCTGGCCAAGCGAACAGGCGGTCGCCACCCGGGTCGATGACAACGGCAACGAACTTGCCCTGCGCCAGCCCGCCGACGCGGCCGCCGCGACCGATGAACTCGAGGCCGCGCAGCCCCTCACCCCGCCCAAGCCGCGCTACATCACCAAGCAGGTGAAGGTGCGCCGGGGCGACAACATGGGGGTCATCTTCCAGCGCATCGGGCTCAATACCACGGATCTGCACCTCATCGATCAGCTCGACGGCAGCGATCCCCTGCGCATGCTGCAGCCGGGGCAGGAGCTCACCTTCAAGCTCACCGAACAGGGCGAGCTGCACAGCCTCTACTACCCCCACAGCCTGGAGCAGGCGCTCAAGGTGAGCCGCAAGGACGACGGCTTCGTGGCCAGGCCGGTGCGCCTCGAGCTCGACACCCGCGAGCAGGTGGCGAAGGGGGAGATCCGATCCAGCTTCTGGGGCGCCGCCAGCGAGGCGGGCATGACGGAGGATCAGATCATGGATCTCGCCGCCATCTTCGGCTGGGACATCGATTTTGCCCAGGACCTGCAGCCGGGGGACAGCTTTCGGGTGGTCTACGAAGACAAGTACCAGGATGACGAGCGAGTGGCCTCCGGCGACATCCTGGCCGCCGAGTTCATCAACCAGGGGGCCATCTATCGTGCCGTGCTGAACCAGGATGGCAACTACTACACCCCGGAAGGCAAGGCGATGCGCAAGAGCTTCCTGCGCGCCCCGGTCAACTTCAAATACATCAGCTCGAACTTCAACCCGCGTCGCCTGCACCCGGTCACCGGCAAGGTGCGCCCCCACAACGGCATCGACTACGTGGCCCCCGTGGGCACCCCCATCATGGCGGCGGGCTCGGGCAGCGTGGTGGCCGCCGGTTACAACCAGTTCAACGGCAACTATGTCTTTATCAAGCACGCCGGCAACTATGTGACCAAGTACCTGCACCTCTCCAAGCGCACCGTGAACAAGGGGCAGCGGGTGAAACAGGGGCAGACCATAGGCCTCTTGGGAGGCACGGGCCGGGTCACAGGCCCGCACCTGCACTATGAATTCGTGGTGGGCGGCGTGCACAAGAACCCGCGCACCCTCACCCTGCCCCAGGCCGAGACCCTCACCGGGCGGGCGCTGGCCAGCTTCAAGGCCGAGGCCAGACCGCAACTGGCCAAGCTCGACAGTAACGAGCTGCAGCTGGCCCAGAACAAGCGGGACAGCAACGGCAGCTAAGGCCAGAAGGGCTGGCGGGGTGAATGCCCCGCCAGCCCTTTTTATTCAGCCCACTCTTGGCAACCATATTGAGGAGAGCTCATGGCTGAGCGTTATATCGGATTAAGGTCGGGCACCGCTATATGGCATGGCATTGAGGCCGTGACCTCTATCCCGCTCTCTATCACGACCCGCAATTGAGGAGACACCATGACTGAGCGCTATATCGGATTGATGTCGGGTACCAGCATGGATGGCATCGATGCTGTGCTGGTCACTCTGGATGGGGAAACCCTTCGGGTGGAGGCGGCGCTCTGCCATCCCTGGCCAGAGGCAACGGCCCGCGAGCTTCACGCCCTCTGCACTCCGGGGGAGAACGAAATAGACCGCATGGGCGTGGCCGACAATCGCGTGGCGCAGGAGTTTGCCGCCGCCACCCTGGCGCTGCTTGCCAAGGCCGGGCTTGAGCCCAAGGATATCCGCGCCATCGGCTCCCACGGCCAGACAGTGCGCCACCGCCCCCAGCTCGGCTTTACCCTGCAGATAGGCAATGCGGCCCTGCTGGCTGCCTTGACCGGCATCGATGTGGTGGCCGATTTTCGCACCCTGGACATGGCCCTCGGCGGTCAGGGGGCCCCCCTGGTGCCCGCCTTCCATCAGGCGATTTTTGCCAAACCCCATGCCTTGCGGGTGGTGCTGAACCTCGGCGGCATCGCCAACATCTCCGTATTGCCGGGTAATCCGGACGGCGACGGCAACGCTCAGGTATATGGCTTCGATACCGGACCCGCCAACACCCTGCTCGACGGCTGGTATCGCCGCCATCACCCGCAAGGCGGCGACTACGATGCGAATGGCCGCTGGGCCGCCAGCGGCCGGTTGCTCCCGGCGCTGCTGGCAAGGCTGCTGGCTCACCCCTACTTCGCCGCCCCCGCCCCCAAGAGCACGGGGCGGGAGATGTTCACCCTGGAGTGGCTAGACGGCGAGCTGGCAGGCACGGCATACGCCCCGGTGGATGTGCAGCGCACCCTGCAGGCGCTGACCTGCCACAGCATAGCCCGCCAGCTGCCCGTACTGGACGAGGCTCAGGGCCAAGCCGAGCTGTTTGTCTGCGGCGGCGGCGCCCACAATGGCCCCCTGCTGGGGGAGCTCGCCGCCCTGTTGCCCCGCTGGCGCCTTGCCAGCACGTCCGAGCTGGGGCTCGCCCCCGACTGGGTGGAAGGGGCCGCGTTTGCCTGGCTGGCACAGCGCTTCGTGACGCGCCAGCCCGGTAACCTGCCCGCCGTCACCGGCGCCAGCCGACCGGCGGTGCTCGGTGCCCTCTACCCCGCCTGAGCGGGCAACCTGCGCACACGAACAGAGAGGGCGGCATATGCCGCCCTCTCTGTCATCATCCGGCTCTGCCGTCAGCCGTTATCGACCTTGTTCATTCCCCCTCTATTTCCCGCTGCAATTTCATTGCATAAATCTGGATGTCATATGCAGCCCGTATTGGTTGATTACGGCGGCTCGCTTGCGTCAATGACATCATCGTCATGCAGCCTGGGTGAATGATATTTCCCGCCGCTGTTTCAAGGGTCGAAAACGGACACCGGCTAGCATATTTTTGAGGTTGCTGACAGCCCCGTTCATGGGCATGAAATGCATAGCCATTCATATTGGAATGCATGAACAGCAAAATATTTCCGATGATTAACCCTTTATTCACAGAATTGATCAACGTCGACCCGGCACAAACCCACGCACTGCGGCCATTTCCCTTATAAGGCGCGTGATGACACCCGGCCAGCCGTTATATATGGTGAATTGAACCGCATTTTAGCTATATTTCAGAGCATTGAGCCACCTCATAGAAATGCGATCCCGGTTTGCATCCCCTGGTCGGCCCCCCATAGAATCCCCCTGTCTGAATCATCAACCCGATCCATTTCTTCATCAGCCGCTCGCCCACGCAGGCGACGTCGAAGCAAGACTCGAAACAGCGATGACTGTTTTCCGTATCACCCGTCGTCATTCGTCGGGAACGGGCAACTGTTGCCGAAATAAAGCGAGACGTGCGGCAATCGAGAAAGGAAGGCGTTGACCCTACATCAATAAAGAGAAAGGAGTATCGCCATGAGTGGTACCATCATCAAATCCGCCAGAAATACCCCCAATGCCCCCCAGGATCTGGGCCCCTGCACCCAGAGCGTGGCCTTCTCCCACTACAACAATATTGCCGCCCAGCTGCCGGTCGATCCCAGGACAGGCAAGCTGGTAGGTGGCGATATCCAGGCCCAGGCCAGACAGTGCCTGACCAATATCCAGGCCATAGTAGAGAGCATCGGCCACGTCATGGACGACATGGTGAAAGTCACCCTCTTCCTCAAGAACATGGGGGATCTGGAGGCGGTCAACGCCGTTTATCGGGAATTCTTCCCCCGCAACCTGCCGACCCGTACCGTGCTGGCCGTGGCCGCCCTGCCGCTCGGCGCCGCCATTCAGATGGACGCCCTGCTCTCCAACGGGGAAGGCACCTTCCCCCAGGCCCCCTGCCCCCTGATCAAGCTCGCCCGAAACAGCTGCCGGGCGCCGACCGACCCGCTCTCGACCCATACGGTGGCCTTCTCCCACTACAACAATATCGGTGCCCAGCTGCCGGTGGATGCCGCCACCGGCCAGCTGGTTGCCGGTGGCATCCAGGAGCAGGCGGCCCAGTGCCTGCGCAATATCAAAAACGTGCTGGAGAGCATAGATGTGCCCTTTGACGATATCGTCAAGGTGACCCTCTATCTGACCAGCCTCGCGGATCTGGAGGCCGTCAACGAGGTCTACACAACCTTCTTCCCGGACTCCGCCATCGCCCGCGCCGTCGCCTATCTGCCCGCCCGCAGCGTGATCGCGGCCTCCGCCCTGCCCATGGGCGCCCGGGTGCAGATGGATGCGGTCATCTCCCACGGTGACGGCACCCCGCCCCAGCTGGTGGAAGACAGACACAACCTGGTGATCCGCGCCCGCAACACCGACCAGGCGCCGCGCAGCACGCTCCATAGCCAGAGCGTCGCCTTCTCCCACTACAACCATATCGCCGGCCAGCTGCCGATCGACATGGCCACGGGCAAGGTGCTGACCGGCTGCATCAAAGAGCAGACCGCCCAGTGCCTCGGCCATATCAAGACCATAGTGGAGAGCATCGACCATGTGATGGACGATATCGTCAAGGTGAATATCCAGGTGAAGAACATCGAGGATCTGGACGCAGTAAACGCCATCTACACCAAATACTTCCCGAGCTATCTGCCCGCCCGCACCGTCATTGGCGTGAGCGAACTGCCCGCCGGCGCCCTGGTGCAGATGGATGCCGTACTCTCCAATGCGGAAAGCACCCCGCCGCAGGTGTAAGGTTTACGTTCAATAATAAAAAGAGACCGGCTGATAGTCGGTCTCTTTTTACGTAACACGATGGGGCATTATTTGTATGGCTTCGACTTAAAGAACGCGAACGTCCGATTACGCTTCGCTAATCGAACCTACGAGACAATAATGTTTTCACACTTAGTCTTTATCTATCGCTTTTTTAATTTCATTGTAATAATAACCTTCTTCAGGCTCATGGCCAAATGCAATCTGCATCATCATTTTTATCATCATAACAGTCCCAATTTTAATTCCGTTCTCATCCACTTCTTGTCTTGAATAATCAGGATGGATTGGCAGCTCATAATTCATGACCCAATAAACACCAACCTTGTTTGTAACCTCAAGCATTTTGTTAAAAATGTCAGCATCAACCTCATGGTCTGGCTCTGATATGAATTTAGGTAAGTTATGTGCAATTTCATTACGATGTGATATTGCTTTTTCAAAGCCCTCGATATCTATATCGTTTATAGCACCTTGATCTTTGAACCATAGCAAAGATGCTTTAAGAGGGCTCTTACTAAAAGACATAACATCCTTGGAGTATTCCTCACTCAGAGTTTCACCATTAATCCCCCAGTGATCAGTAAAAAAGCCTCTTGGTTTTGATATAATAAAATCCCTACACATTTCATATGATGAAATATATACAGAAGCACTCATTAAATTTTCTCGCAGCTTCTTTGGATTTGTTAGTTTTTCCCATGCCTCCATGACTATATCTCCGAGCAATTAAAAAATTAAACTGAAGGATAACTCACTTTATAAGCTGCTATAACAAATTTTGAATATTATATTTCAAGCCAATAAAAACGCCCCCATCTTGCGATGGGGGGCGTTTTATTTTCCGGCTATTGAGCCAAAGAGGCTCAATCGTCAGCTATTACAGGGGCTGTTACAGGGATTCAGCGGTCGCAACCACGTTTTCCACGGTAAAGCCGAATTCCTTGAACAGCAGCTCGGCTGGGGCGGACTCACCGAAGGTGGTCATGCCGATGATCTTGCCGCCGAAGCCCACGTACTTGTACCAGTAGTCGGCGATGCCCGCTTCGATGGCGACACGCTTGGTGACGCTGGACGGCAGGACGGACTCCTTGTACGCGGCAGATTGGGCGTCGAACACGTCGGTGGCCGGCAGGGAGACCACACGCACGGCGCGGCCCTTGGCAGTCAGCTGCTCGTAAGCTGCAACGGCCAGCTCCACTTCGGAACCGGTGGCGATCAGGAGAAGCTCCGGGGTACCGGCGCAATCCTTCAGCACGTAGCCACCCTTGGCCACATCGGCCAGTTGCTGGGCGGTGCGGTCCATCTGGGGCAGGTTCTGACGGGAGAAGATCAGGGAAGTCGGGCCGTCGGTACGCTCGATGGCGTGCTTCCAGGCGATGGCAGACTCGACCTGGTCACAGGGGCGCCAGGTGCTCATGTTCGGGGTCAGACGCAGGGAGGCGATCTGCTCGACCGGCTGGTGAGTCGGGCCATCTTCACCCAGACCGATGGAGTCGTGGGTGTAGACGAAGATGGCGCGCTGCTTCATCAGGGCGGCCATGCGCAGGGCGTTGCGGGCGTACTCCATGAACATCAGGAAGGTGGCGCCGTAGGGGATGAAACCACCGTGCAGGGCGATGCCGTTCATGATGGCGGACATGGCGAACTCGCGCACACCGTAGTGGATGTAGTTGCCCGCCGCGCTCTCGGGAGTCAGGGACTTGGAGCCGGACCACATGGTCAGGTTGGACGGGGCCAGGTCGGCGGAACCACCCATGAACTCAGGCAGCAGCTTGCCGAAGGCTTCCAGGGCGTTCTGGGAGGCCTTGCGAGTCGCGATCTTGGCCGGGTTGGCTTGCAGGGTCTCGATGACCTTGGCGGATTCAGCGGCCCAGTTGGCTGGCAGCTCGCCAGTGGTGCGGCGCTTGAACTCGGCAGCCAGGGTCGGGTGCGCGGCTTCATAGGCGGCAAACTTGGCAGCCCAGTCGGATTCGAGCTTGGTGCCCTTTTCTTGCGCATTCCACTCGGCAGCGATCTCGGACGGGATGACGAAGGGCGCGTGATCCCACTTCAGGAAGGCACGGGCGGCAGCGATCTCGTCGTTGCCCAGCGGTGAGCCGTGGCAGTCGTGGGAGCCGGACTTGTTCGGTGAGCCGTAACCGATGATGGTGCGGCAGCAGATCAGGGTCGGCTTGCCGGTCTCGGCCTTGGCGGCCTCGATGGCGGCGTTGATGGCTTCCGGGTTGTGACCGTCAACGGCCGGGATGACGTGCCAGCCGTAGGCTTCGAAACGCTTGGGGGTGTCGTCGGTGAACCAGCCTTCCACGTGACCGTCGATGGAGATGCCGTTGTCATCCCAGAACGCGATCAGTTTGCCCAGGCCCAGGGTGCCGGCCAGGGAGCAAGCCTCGTGGGAGATGCCTTCCATCAGGCAGCCGTCGCCCATGAAGGCGTAGGTGTAATGGTCGACGATGTCGTGACCCGGCTGGTTGAACTGCTCGGCCATGGCCTTCTCGGCGATCGCCATGCCCACGGCATTGGTGATGCCCTGACCCAGCGGGCCAGTGGTGGTTTCGATGCCAGGGGCATAACCGTACTCCGGGTGACCCGGGGTGCGAGAGTGCAGTTGGCGGAAGTTTTTCAGATCATCGATGGAGAGGTCGTAACCAGAGAGATGCAGCAGGGAGTACAGCAGCATGGAGCCGTGGCCGTTGGACAGCACGAAGCGGTCACGGTCGGCCCACTTGGGGTTGTTCGGGTTGTGCTTGAGGTGGCCACGCCACAGCACTTCGGCGATATCTGCCATTCCCATGGGGGCGCCCGGGTGACCGGAGTTGGCTTTTTGAACGGCATCCATACTCAATGCGCGAATGGCATTGGCAAGCTCTTTACGAGAAGGCATCTGTATCTCCTGCGATTGCTTCATTTGATGGCCAAGATTAAGGCGCGTTATTGTCCCAGCAGGGCGGGCGCGGTGCAAATATTATCTGGGCGAATAAAGTGGCTTTGGGAGCACAATCGCTTTTCTGGCCCGGGAAAACGATTCAATCCGCCCCCTCTCTTACCCCCATCGGGGTGGTTGCCCCCTCAGCCTTGGTCCGGGCGGGTCCAACCCCAAATAGTGCTGGCAATCACCCAGTGACCTAATTAAAATAGACGTCCAGATGTAGATACCTCTACAGTCATCCTGTCATTTTCCGGTTATGGCCAAGGCGATAACCCCATACGAATCGAGAACCAATCATGGCAAAGCTGTTTACTTCCGAGTCGGTCTCCGAAGGCCATCCCGATAAAATCGCCGACCAGATCTCCGATGCGGTGCTGGACGCCATCCTGGTGCAAGACACCAAGGCGCGCGTCGCCTGCGAGACCCTGGTCAAGACTGGCATGGTGATGGTGGCCGGCGAAGTAACCACCTCTGCCTGGGTCGACATCGAGCAGATCGTGCGCGACACCGTGCGCGAGATAGGTTACACCCACTCCGACATGGGCTTCGATGCCGACTCCTGCGCCGTGCTGAACGCCATCGGCAAGCAGTCCCCGGACATCAACCAGGGTGTGGATCGTACCGATCCGCTGGAGCAGGGCGCCGGTGACCAGGGCCTGATGTTCGGCTATGCCACCAACGAAACCGACGTGCTGATGCCCGCCCCCATCACCTACTCCCACCTGCTGGTGAAGCGTCAGGCCGAAGTGCGCAAGAACGGCACCCTGCCGTGGCTGCGCCCGGATGCCAAGAGCCAGCTCACCTTCGCCTACGACAGCGAAGGCAAGATCCTGGGGGTGGATGCCGTGGTGCTCTCTACCCAGCATTGCGACTCCATCAGCCACAAGGATCTGGTGGAAGCGGTGCGCGAGGAGATCATCAAGCCGGTGCTGCCGGCCGAGTGGATCAACAAGGACACCAAGTACTTCATCAACCCGACCGGCCGTTTCGTCATCGGCGGCCCCATGGGTGACTGCGGTCTGACCGGTCGCAAGATCATCGTCGACACCTACGGCGGCATGGCCCGTCACGGTGGTGGCGCCTTCTCCGGCAAGGATCCGTCCAAGGTGGACCGCTCCGCCGCCTACGCCGCCCGCTACGTGGCCAAGAACATCGTCGCCGCCGGTCTGGCTGCCCGCTGTGAAGTCCAGGTCTCCTACGCCATCGGCGTGGCCGAGCCGACCTCCATCAGCGTCGAGACCTTCGGCACCGGCAAGGTAGCCGAGGAGCTGCTGGTCAAGCTGGTGCGCGAGTTCTTCGAGCTGCGTCCCTACGGCCTCATCGAGATGCTGGATCTCAAGCGTCCCATCTACCAGGCAACCGCCGCCTACGGCCACTTCGGCCGTGACGAGTTCCCCTGGGAGAAGACCGACAAGGCCGCTCTGCTGCGCGACGCCGCCGGTCTGTAAGGCTGGCCGTTGTGATAAAAGGGGAGCCTGGCTCCCCTTTTGCTTATCCGCTACCCGACGAGACCTCGATGTCTGCCACCAGAGCCCAACTCGACGCTTCCCTGCTCCAGCTGCTGCACCAGCGGGTCGACGCCTGCTTAGTGCAGGCGGAGGCACGCCTCGGCCGCCCCTTCCCGCGCCCGCAGATCCACTGCAACATGCGGGGCCGGGCGGCGGGGTCGGCGCGGCTGCAAACCTGGGAGCTGCGCTTCAACCCGGCGCTCTATCAGGCCAACCAGCAGGCCTTTCTGGCCGAGGTGGTGCCCCATGAGGTGGCGCACCTGCTGGTCTATGCGCTCTGGGGGGAAGGCCGCGGCAAGTCGCGGGTGCTGCCCCACGGCCGCCAGTGGCAGTCGGTGATGCGGGAGGTGTTCGGCCTCGAGCCCAACACCACCCACAGCTTCGATCTCGCCGTGCTGGCCCAGCGCACCCATGCCTACGCCTGTGCCTGCCAGCAGCATCAACTCTCGGTGCGTCGTCACAACAAGGTGGTGCGCGGCGAGGCCCGCTATCACTGCCGCCGCTGCCGCCAGCCCCTGGTATTGCAGCCGGGGTCGTCGGCGGATTGAGTCAACCCGTGTCGCGCCCCTGTGTTAGGGTGCGCAGCTTCTTCATTCACTCGTTTCATTGCCAAGGATCTTCATGTTTCGCCCTCTGATTTCCCTCTGCCTGGCCCTGCTGGTCAGTGCCCCGGCCCATGCCGAGGCCCCTCAGACCTTTCGCGCCGCCAAGCAGGATCTGAACAAGCTCTACCAGAGCCACCCCACCACCTTCTATTGCGGCTGCAACATCAAGTTCAGCGGCAAGCAGATGGCCCCGGACTGGGAGAGCTGCGGCTACCTGCCGCGCAAGCAGGCCAATCGCGCCTCTCGCATCGAGTGGGAGCACGTGGTCCCCGCCTGGGAGTTCGGCCACCAGCTCCAGTGCTGGCAGGAGGGCGGGCGCAAGAACTGCGGCAAGAGCGACGAGTTCAACAAGATGGAGGGGGACATGCACAACCTCTTCCCCGCCATCGGCGAGGTGAACGGCGATCGGGCCAACTACCGATTCTCCGACTGGAACGGCAAGCCGAACCAGTACGGCAAGTGCCAAATGCTGGTGGACTTCAAGGATCGCCGGGTGCAGCCGCCCAAGGGGCCGGTGCGCGGCCAGATAGCCCGCGCCTACCTCTACATGAGCCAGCAGTATGGGCTGCGCCTGGCCGCCCAACAGCGTAAACTGTTCGAGGCCTGGGACAGGCAGTACCCGGCCGACCGCTGGGAGTGCGAGCGCAACAGCCGCATCGGCAAACTGCAGGGCAATACCAACCCCTTCATTGAAAAGCAGTGCCAATAGCCCCATTTGACAGGGAGGGTCAGCCCTCCCATCACCCAACGCGTTCAAGCCAAGAGATTGTGATCAGCCATGCGCATTCCACGTATCTATGAACCGGCCGCCCTGCAGGTGGGCCAGACTCTCGCCCTGTCGGAAGACGGTGCCAACCACATAGGCCGGGTGCTGCGCATGCAGCCGGGTCAGCAGCTCGAGCTGTTCAACGGCGACGGCAACCAATATGCCGCCACCATCACAGGCGTCGGCAAGAAGTCGGTGGAGGTGCGCATCGACAGCTGCGAGGCCCGCTCGGTGGAATCCCCCTTCGCCATCCATCTGGGCCAGGTGATCAGCCGCGGCGACAAGATGGACTTCACCATCCAGAAATCCGTGGAGCTCGGCGTCACCTGCATCACTCCGCTCTTCTCCGAGCGCTGCGGCGTCAAGCTGCCGGCGGACAGGCTGGAGAAGAAGCGCGAGCAGTGGCAGAAGGTGGTGATCAGCGCCTGCGAGCAGTGCGGCCGCAACGTGGTGCCCGAGGTGCGCATGCCCATGGAGCTGGACGCCTGGCTGCGCGAAGAGACCCAGGAGCTCAAGCTCAACCTGCACCCGCGCGCCCCGTACAGCATCAACACCCTGCCGGTCCCCGAGCACGGGGTGCGGCTGCTGATCGGCCCGGAAGGGGGCTTGTCCAGCGACGAGATCGCCCGTACCGTGCAAGAGGATTTCAAGGAGATGCTGCTGGGGCCACGGGTGCTGCGCACCGAAACCGCCGCCCTGACCGCCATTACGGCGCTGCAGTGCCGCTTCGGCGATCTCGCTTAATACCAGAGGGCAGCGTCGACAAGCCGCGTGGCGGCATCGAATGATTGCAGCCTCAAACGGCCGATTAGGCTTCGCTAATCGCCCCTACCACCCAATCGAGCCACCAGAAGGAATCTCGGATGACCATCAAACTCGGCATAGTGATGGACCCCATCTCGGCCATCAACATCAAGAAGGACTCCAGCTTCGCCATGCTCGAAGAGGCGCAAAAGCGCGGCTACGAGCTCTTCTATCTGGAGATGAAGGATCTTTACATGCAGGCCGGACGTGCGTTTGGCACCATGCGCCCGCTGACCGTCAAGCATGACTACGCCCACTGGTTCAGCCTGGGCGAGGTGATCGATCAGCCGCTCTCCAGCCTGGACGTGATCCTGATGCGCAAGGATCCCCCCTTCGACACCGAGTTCATCTACGCCACCTACATGCTGGAGCGGGCCGAGGACGAGGGTTGCCTCATCGTCAACAAGCCCCAAAGCCTGCGCGACGCCAACGAGAAGCTCTACACCGCCTGGTTTGCCGAGCACACCCCGACCACCCTGGTCACTCGCCGTGCCGACAAGCTGCGCGCCTTCCACGCCGAGCACAAGGACGTGATCCTGAAGCCCCTGGATGGCATGGGCGGCGCCTCCATCTTCCGCATGAAGGAAGATGACGCCAACGTGGGGGTCATCATCGAAACCCTCACCGCCCACGGCAGCCAGTACTGCATGGCCCAGACCTTCCTGCCCGCCATCAAGGACGGCGACAAGCGGGTGCTGGTGGTGGACGGCGAGCCAGTGCCCTACTGCCTGGCCCGGATCCCGGCCCAGGGAGAGACCCGTGGCAACCTGGCGGCCGGCGGCCGCGGCGAGGCGCGCCCCCTGAGCGAGGCGGACTGGGCCATCGCCCGTGCGGTGGGCCCCACCCTCAAAGAGAAGGGGCTGATCTTCGTCGGGCTCGACATCATAGGCGATCGCCTGACCGAGATTAACGTCACCAGCCCGACCTGCATCCGCGAAATCGAGGCGGCCTTCCCGGTGCATATCACCGGCATGCTGATGGATGCCATCGAGCGCCGACTGGGAAAATAACCCAGGGTGACGCCCCTTGAGGCCATCAACCAGACAGTGACACCACAGGGGCCGACGCGGCCTCTGCTCTTTTCTGTTGCGTGACGATGTGAGCCAGCCCCCGGACTTCCGGGTTTTCTGCGCGAAAAAGCGGTTTTGCCCGCCGCCGTCAACTGCCATAATCACCCCAAATACCTTTGCACTCTTTGATATCTATGCAAACACTGCAAAACCATTTTCTGCTCGCCATGCCGAGCCTCACGGACGCCTACTTCGAACGCTCCCTGGTCTATCTGTGCGAGCACAGCAGCGAGGGAGCCATGGGACTGGTGGTCAACATCCCGGTGGACATGTCCCTGGACGCCATGCTGACCAAGCTCAAGCTGAGCCCGCCCGCCACCGCCGAGATGAAACAGCCGGTGCTGCAGGGGGGCCCGGTCCATGCCGATCGCGGCTTCGTGCTGCACAGCTTCAGGCCCGGCTTCAACTCCACCCTGCAGGTGAGCGACGAGATGATGGTCACCACCTCCAAGGACATCCTCGAGACCCTGGGCACGGACGAGGCGCCAGACCACTGGCTGGTGGCGCTGGGTTACGCCGGCTGGAGCGCAGGGCAGCTCGAGCAGGAGCTGGTGGATGGCGCCTGGCTGGTGATCCCCCCCAACCCCAGGCTGGTGTTCGACACCCCCATTCACCAGCGCTGGCAGCAGGCCGCCGCCAGCATAGGCGTCAATCCCCTGCATCTCTCCAGCCAGGTGGGACACAGCTGATGATGTTTGACACACAGATTCACCAGCGCTGGCAGCAGGCCATTGTCGTCATCAGCATAGGCATCAACCCTCTGCATCTCTCCAGCCAGGTGGGACACAGCTGATGATGTTTGACACGCAGATTCACCAGCGCTGGCAGCAGGCCATTGTCGTCATCAGCATAGGCGTCAACCCCCTGCATCTCTCCAGCCAGGTGGGGCACAGTTAGATCTCTTGTCACGCTCTTTAGTTGGTGCAGTTCCCATTTAGTGCCCCTCATCCCCAGCCCTTCTCCCGCGAGGGGAGAAGGGGGTAAATCGGCACGTTTCGGATATATCTGTGGCAACCTGTCAGCTAAAACGGAGTTAGCCAGATTCGAGCGAGCATAACCTCGATCGGTTCCCTCTCCCTTCGGGAGAGGGCTAGGGTGAGGGGATACGACATCTTTTTATTCATCTTTTTTCGAGGACATCCATGTCATCACGCAGCATCATGGGCTTTGACTACGGCACCAAGAGCATCGGCGTCGCCATCGGCCAGGAGCTCACGGGCACGGCCCAACCCCTTCGTTCCCTCAAGGCCAACGACGGCATTCCCAACTGGGACGAGATTGAAAAGTTGCTCAAGGAGTGGCAGCCGGATCTGCTCATCGTCGGCCTGCCGCTGAACATGGATGGCACGGATCAGGAGATCACGGTGCGGGCCCGCAAGTTCGGCAACCGCCTCCATGGCCGCTTCGGCAAGCCGGTGGAGTTCAAGGACGAGCGGCTCACCACCACGGATGCCCGCGCCCGCCTGTTCGAGCGCGGCGGCTACAAGGCGCTGGACAAGGGTAGCGTGGACGGGGTCTCCGCCCAGCTAATCGTCGAAGCCTGGATGGAAGAGCAATACGGTTGAACCCGGGGGGCCGGCCAGGCCCCCTGCATCAGGCATCTCCAGCCGCCTCTCCCCCGTCCCATGGGAACAGGGCCAGTCCCTGCGCCGCCTGGCCATAGAGCCGCTTCGTCTCATTGCGCAGCCACATCACCTTGGCATCCTGGTTATGGCGTTTGTGCCACAGCAGGATGAAGGCTATCTCCAGTTGTACATAGAGTGCCTCGGGGAGCGGCAGGGGCATGGCGATCAGGTTGCCGTGGTGACTGGCGGCATAGCCAGCGCAATAGGAGGGCGCCACGGCGATCAGTTCGTGACTCGACTGGGAGGCGATGTGCAGGGCCTGCTCGAAGCTCGCCACCATGATGGGCACCTCCCGCCTCTGCCCCTCATCCTCCAGCAGATCGTCCAGCGCCCAGCTGTCGCTGGCCTCCCACACCACGCTTATCTGGGGACAGGCCAGAAAGTTTTCCAGCGACCACGTCCGCCCGAGCAGGGGGTGATCCTTGCGCAGGAACACCACGGGGCGATCGGTGAACAGCACCTCGTGATCGATGTAATAGGGCAGCCGGTTGACCCTGGCCTGGGAGCGACCATGGGTCTCCCGGGCGCAGAAGCCGAGATCCGCATCCCCGTTGACTATGTCGTTGAGGGAGTGGTGATCCCACCCCAGCATCCTGACCACAGAGTGGGGGTACTTCTGGTAGATGGTCATGGGCAGCTCGCTCAGGAAGCTGATGCCAAAGGGGGACTCCATCACCATACTGAAGCGGGCCCCCTCGGGGATCGCCTCGCTGTTGAGAGAAGTGATGCTGCCTGTCAGCAGGAACCAGGCCTTGAGCTCCTCCTCCAGGGTCAGGGAGAGCTGGGTCGGCTGCAGCCCCTGCCGCACCCGCACCAGGAGGGGATCGTCAAACCAGTCCCGCAGCTTGGCGAGCGCCTTGCTCACCGTCGAGGGGGTGACGCAGAGCTTCTTGGCCGCCCCTGACACGCTGCGCTCCTGCATCAGGTGTTTGAAGACCACCAGCAGGTTCAAATCCAGTTCACCCAGGTTGCGCATCTTTCCTCTCCCCTTATCCCCGCGACCGCGCTTCGCGCAGCGCGAGCCATGGTAACAGCCCTTTGACGGCCAGGTAACTGAGCAGGGTCAACAGCAGGGCAGAGATCAGCATCCCGGATGGGGTAACGCCAAGCTGGCCCAGCAGCCAGATATAGAGGCCGGAGAGGCTGATCTGCATGATGCAGAGCAGGGCGCTGGCAAATGCCGCCTGGTGCCGACACTCCCCCAGCGCCTCCCCCATCGCCACCCCGAAGCCACAGGAGAAACCGATGCAGACCAGGGCAAAACCCGGCAGCAGCAAGCGGACGTCGTCCCCCAGCTGCCAGTTGCCGAGCAGGAGGCAGGCCGCCAGCAGGTAGGCCAGATGGGAGAGCGCCAGCACCCTCTGCTTGCCCTGCCAGCGCAGCAGCAACGGTGTCAGGAAGGAGGCGGACATGCTCACCCCGGCCATCACCATCATCACCAGGGCGTACTGCTCGGTGGTGAAGCCAAGCCCCTGCATCAGGATCAGCGGCGAGACGCTCACATAGACCAGGATGGCGGTGACGCTGGCACTGGTCAGCAGCGAGTGCAGCATGAAGCCCGGGGAGCCCAGCAGGGCAAAGGGCCGGGTCGCGCCACTCTGCTGGCGGGCCGGACGGGTCTCCCTGAGCAGCAGCAGGTTGACCAGGCCGCTGACAGCGGCCACCAGCGCCATCGCCACGAAGATCCCGCGCCAATCAAAATGCGACAGGATGAGATAACCGAGCACCGGCGCCAGCACCGGGATGACGCAGATCACCCCGTTGATCATGGAGAGCGCCATGGCCAGCCGCCCCTGGCTCAGCACATCCCGCAGCACGGTAAAGGTCATGATGTAGAGCGCCCCCGCCCCGGCCCCCTGCCAGAAACGGCCCAGATAGAACTGACTGATCCCCGTCGCATTGGCCGCCACCAGGGAGGCGACGACAAAGATGAGGGCGCCCCCCAGCACCACCCAGCGCCGGCCATGGCGATCCGCAATGATCCCCCCCAGCAGCACTGTGGCCGCCATGCCGAACAGGTAGATGGAGAAGGCGGTGTGGATCTGCCCCTCGCTCGCCTGCAGGGTGTCGGCAATCTGGGGCACGGCCACCAGATAGAGATCGATCCCGAGCGGGTAGAGGATGATCATCAGGAAAGTGCACAGCAGGAAAATGCCCATGGATGCTCCATTGCGAAGGGCCCGCCCACTCAGACCGTCGACGGCATGAGCATGGGGGACAGAATGAATATGGGCAGCACTATAGGAGGGGGCCCCGCTCGCATCGAGTGAAGAGATGGCGAACGGTAGATTCCAGTTTGGAAATCCTGTGGCGAGGGCAGGCCATTGGAGCCATTCGCCTAGGCGTGACAGTGCCGGGAAGCACCAAAAAGTACGCCGGGCTGTCCCGGCGTACTCACCTCAATCAACGGGGCCGAACCGTCACTCCGTCAGCTGGCTCAGGATGGCGTGGGCCGCCTTGACACGGGCCTCGTTCGGATAGTTGCGATTGGCCAGCATGACGATGCCGACGCCCTTCGCGGGCACGAAGGCCACGTAGGCACCGAAGCCGTTGGTCGCGCCTGTCTTGTTGTAGAGCCGCGCCTCCCCCGTCTTCCGGGACCCGGCAACGGGGCTGACCGGATTGGCCTTGAAGCTCACCGCCGGGGAGTTGCCCGCCAGCAGCGCCGCTTCGCTGACGGGATAGGAATAGCTCTCCCAGCCGAGCCCCTGGGTCATGGCGCCCACCGAGTAAAGCCCCTTGTGGGTCAGGGCAATCGCCTGCTGCATCGCCTCGTCGCCACCGCCTGTGATGTTGGCGCCGACAAAGGCCAGCAGATCCGCCGAGCTGGTCTTGATGCCATAGGCTTCGTCCGCCAGGACGCCCGGGTTGACCCGGATGGGCTTGTCCTCTTTCGAGTAGCCATAGGCGTAGTGCCCCATGGCCGCGGCGGGCACCTTGAGATAGGTGTGGGCCAGACCAAGCCTGGGCAGCAGGGTCTGGCTCATCAGCTGCTCAAAGGGTTGATCCAGGCTCTGGGCCGCGAGATGGCCGAACAGGCCGATGCTGGGGTTGGAGTACTGGCGATGGGTGCCCGCCGGGTAGGCTGGCGTCCACTGGCGATAGTAGGCGCGCATCTTGTCGGTGGAATCCACCTCGTCGGGGAATTGCAGCGGCAGGCCCCCGGCGCTATAGGTCGCGAGCTCGGCCATGGTGATGCCGTCGAAGGCGGAACCTTTGAGCCAGGGGGCGTGCTGGCTCACCCTGTCATCGAGCTGGAAGCCGCCCTTGACCACGGCGTAGGCCCCAAGCGTTGCCGTAAAGGTCTTGCTGACCGAGCCTATCTCGAACAGGGTCTGCTCGCTGACACGGGCCCCGCTCTCCCGGTTCGCCACCCCGTAGTTGAAGTAGTGGGCCTTGCCATCCTGCAGCACGGCCACCGCCATGCCCGGGATCCTGTGCTCCTTGAGCACGGGCCGGATGCTGGCATCCACCAGGGGGCGCAGGGGATCGCCCTGGGGGGCCGCCGTGGCCTGCGCCAGACCGGTCCAGAGCAGCGTGCCCGCCGTCAGCAATGTCATCCGCACCTGTTGTTGCATGGTTATTTCATCCTCTCGGTTGTTTGGGATCGCCGCACCAGCGACGAGCTGTGGGGCCAGCATAACGGGCCAAGGTGTGCTGGATGTGAAGTGGCGTGAAGTCTCGTCGCTGTTGCCAAGGAGGCTCCCAGCCAGCACCCTGTGAGTCCACCATCCCATGCACCGCCCCGGGCAGGCACAAGCCCATAT
This sequence comes from Aeromonas sp. Marseille-Q7275, assembly GCF_965119515.1. Lineage (NCBI taxonomy): Bacteria > Pseudomonadati > Pseudomonadota > Gammaproteobacteria > Aeromonadales > Aeromonadaceae > Aeromonas > Aeromonas sp. Marseille-Q7275. Next base: position 65,768 of record NZ_CBCPLW010000014.1, on the reverse strand, counting down.
AGAAGAGGGGAGCCCATGGCTCCCCTCTTTCATTATCCAACCGGATCAACGCAGGACTCAGGCCTGCTTGCTCTTGGGCGGGTTGTCCCAGATCCCCTCTTCCAGCTGACTGCGCAGCTCGGGGTACTTGTTGGCATCGAAGGTGGGGACGCGACCCACCTTGAGCTGGTCGTTGTAGTCCTTGGCCAGCTTGATGGCGACACCGGAGAGCAGCAGTATGGCGATCAGGTTGACGATGGCCATCAGCCCCATGGAGACATCCGCCAGGGCCCACACGGTCGGCAGCTCGCCCACGGAGCCGAACATCACCATGCCCAGCACGAACATCCGGAACAGCATCAGGCCACCCTTGTGGTTGTGCTCCAGGAACACCAGGTTGGTCTCGGCGTAGGAGTAGTTCGCCACTATGGAGGTGAAGGCGAAGAAGAAGATGGCCGCCGCAATGAAGATGTTGCCACCGCCACCGACCTGGGAGGAGAGCGCACGCTGGGTCAGCTCGACCCCGGTCACGCCGGAGCCCGGCTCGAACTGGCCGGACATCAGTATGATGGCGGCAGTACAGGTACAGATGACTATGGTGTCGAGGAAGACCCCCAGCATCTGCACATAGCCCTGGGACGCCGGGTGCGGCGGATAGGGGGTCGCGGTCGCGGCGGCGTTGGGGGCAGAGCCCATGCCGGCTTCGTTGGAGAAGAGACCGCGCTTGATGCCGTTGATCATCGCCTGGGAGATGGCGTAACCCATGGCGCCGGACCCCGCCTGCTCGATGCCGAAGGCAGACTTGATGATGAGGACAAAGACCCCGGGCAGCTCGCTGATGTTCATGGCCACCACGAACAGCGCCATCAATATGTAGGCCAGCGCCATGAAGGGCACCACCAGTTCGGCGAAGCGGGCGATGCCACGGATGCCGCCGAAGATGATGAGACCGGACAGCACCACCAGGGCCAGGCCGCTGACCCAATCAGGGATGCCGAAGGCGACGTTCATGGCCAGGCTGATGGAGTTGGCCTGCACCGCATTGAACACCAGACCGAAGGCCAGCAGCAGACAGAGGGAGAAGACCACCCCCATCCAGCGCATGCCGAGGCCGCGTTCCATGTAGTAGGCGGGGCCGCCACGGTAGTTGCCGTCTTCGTCCTTGACCTTGTAGAGCTGGGCCAGGGTGCTTTCCACAAACGCCGTCGCCATGCCGATAAAGGCGATCAGCCACATCCAGAAGATGGCGCCCGGGCCACCCAGATAGATGGCGACGGCCACGCCAGCCAGGTTGCCGGTGCCCACACGGGCGGCCAGGCTGGTACACAGGGCCTGGAAGGAGGAGATGCCGGCACTGTCGGATTTGCGGCTATTGCGCAGTACCGAGAACATGTGGCCGAAGTGGCGGATCTGGATAAACCCCAGGCGGAAAGTAAAGAAGAGTCCGACCCCGATCAGCAGGTAAATGAGCACGGCTCCCCACATCAGGTCGTTAATCATTGCAATCAAGGTGTCCATAATTCTCTCGTTGTTATCACATCCATGGTCAGTCTGCGCTGACCGCTCTCTGTCAATTTCCGAATTAGCATTGCGCCGAAGGGGCGGAATCTAGCATAGGGAGGGGATTCAGAATAGTGATTAGGCTCACTGGAAAGACAAAAAACGAGCGATTTGATGCAAAAAAGCTTCATTTAGCACGCAAATAATCAACAAAACTTGATGTGCGCTGCTACAGCCGACAAATAAGACCCGAAAGGGGCTCATCAGTCGATATGCCCATGGCGGCAAAAACAGATGCCTTGACGGGCCGCGGGAAGACAAGCGTTTGCCTTTGATGCCGCCCAGCCAGGGGCTTGTCGCGCCAAACGTTTTACACGTAATTAAATTTCAAGTAGCTGACAAGAGTATTTGTGTGACCTACTGCACAAATTGAAGAATCAACTAAAAAAGTTGCTTTTGTGCCGGCCGGCGGGCGTTGCCAAAAGATAAGTAAAAGTCGTTTTTTATCAGACACTTTCCTCCTGTCGCTCCCCCCCTTCCCGCCACCTGGATGATTCACGTACAAGGCTCCCTATTGCAGGAAGCGCCACATCCGTATTAATTAGGCAGGCAGTGGCGATGGGCCACCCCCATCGTGCTTTTCTGAGCCTGAGTCGCCGGGATTTTGTAATTTTATTTCAGAACGGCCGTCTCACGCCCGCAACCCCTGGGATTGCTCCCTCATATAGAGATGATATTTGCTATGGCCGATAAATTAACCCAGCTGAAAGCCCTGACCACGGTAGTTGCCGACACCGGCGACATCGAAGCCATCAAGCGCTACCAGCCCATCGATGCCACCACCAACCCCTCCCTGGTGTTGAAGGCATCCGAGATCCCCGAGTACGCGGCTCTGATCGAAGACGCCATCAACTGGGCCAAGTCCCAGAGCCAGGACAAGGCACAGCAAATCATCGACGCGGGCGACAAGCTGGCGGTCAACATAGGTCTGGAAATCCTGAAAATCGTCCCGGGCCGCATCTCCACCGAGGTGGATGCCCGTCTCTCCTTCGACACCGACGCCAGCATCGCCAAGGCACGCAAGCTGATCCGCCTCTACAACGAAGCCGGCATCAGCAACGATCGCATCCTGATCAAGCTGGCCTCCACCTGGGAAGGGATCCGTGCCGCCGAAGTGCTGGAGAAAGAGGGCATCCAGTGCAACCTGACCCTGCTGTTCTCCTTCGCCCAGGCCCGTGCCTGTGCCGAAGCCGGTGCCTTCCTGATCTCCCCGTTCGTGGGCCGCATCCTCGACTGGTACAAGGCCAAGCACAACCGTGACTACACCGCGAGCGAAGATCCGGGCGTGGTCTCCGTCACCGCCATCTACAACTACTACAAGCAGCACGACTACCCGACCGTGGTGATGGGTGCGAGCTTCCGCAACACCGGCGAGATCCTGGAGCTGGCCGGCTGCGACCGCCTGACCATAGGCCCTGCCCTGCTGGAAGAGCTGAGCAAGACCGAAGGCGCCGTGGTTCGCAAGCTGGACTACACCGGCGAGCGCAAGGCCAAACCGACCCCGATGACCGAAGCGCAGTTCCGCTGGGAGCTGAACCAGGACGCCATGGCTCACGAGAAGCTGGGCGAAGGCATCCGCATGTTCGCCATCGACCAGGGCAAGCTGGAAACCATGCTGGCCAGCCGCCTGTAAAAAGACGACCTAAGCCATCTCGGCCAGCCCCTCCACAGGAGGGGTTGCGCCGATAAAACCGGGCTCCCGACAGGGCAGCCCGGTTTTTTTTATCCACCCTCCCGATTGTCACAACCTGGTCATAAAAACGTTTTATTTTCAAATGCGTCGTGTTATACGAATGGTGAAAACCATAAAACCAAGGAGGGAGCCATGGACATGTTCAACTTCGATTTTGACGAGGTCGTTGAGCTGGGTTCACGTAGCCGCGGGACAACGGGAAAGAAACGCAAATGGCGTGAGATAGAGGCGCTTAAAGACAAGCACCGCCTGCAGAAGGAGCTGCAAGCCATCGACATCGCCTATGAAGGTTCGGAAGAACTGGAGCTGTAGCGTCGCCGGTGTCGCCGATGGCGGCACAGACCCGCCGACACAGTAAAACAAGACGCCCCGGCCAAGCCGGGGCGTCGTTTTTTGGTCCGCCTGCCATTTCAGGATGAGGGGGGCAGCGAGAGCTGCTTGGCCAGCGCCTGGAAGTGCTGGCTCACCTCGGCCCCGAACAGGGGATCATTGATGGCCCTGTTCTGCCAGAGCTGCTCCAGGTGGCGCCAGTCATCCTCGGTCAGGGAGTCACGCAGATGAGGGAAGATCACCCCTTCCTCATAGTTCATGTGGGCCTCCTGCTGCTCGATGAACTGCTCCAGCTTGGCGGTGAACTGCTCAAGCGGAATGACGGCGTCCATCAGTATCATCTCCACCATCTCCTTGAGCTCGGTGCCGGCCACCAGCAGGCGGGCGTGCTCCTCATGCAGCCGGTTGGCGACCTCCCCCTCCACCACCCTGTACTTCAGGTAGTAGTCATAGATCATGTCTTCCTTGGGGTGATGGAACTTGTCGGAGACCTCCCGCAAGTAGTCCACCACGTCCCGGAGCAGGAAATAGCTCACCGGCTGCTCATTGCGGATGGCTGCCAGCTTGTGCTTGAGCAGCGTCAGCAGCCTGGCGATGTTGAGGTGGTCCTTATGGAGACTGGATAACATGAGCACTCCTTGCGCTGAATTGAAAAAGAGACTGTCTCGAGTATACGGTCATTTATTACCCGAACTTTGCACTCAATCAAATCAGTTGCTGACAATCCCCGCCCCGGCGGCGCAGACCAGCGGGCAGGCCTGCGTGCCCTGGCCACTCGCAGAGGCGGGAAGACGGTCAGGCCGGCACGGGCTGGTCATGGCAGACCGAGAGCCAGTCGATGGGGCTCATCCCCTGCTGCACCAGCAGGCGGTTTGCCTCGGAGAAGTGGCCGCAGCCGATGAAGCCGCGGTGAGCGGACAATGGGCTGGGATGGGGAGCCGTCAGTACATGGTGACGCTGCCTGTCGATGAAGCGCCCCTTCTTCTGGGCATGGGCTCCCCACAGCAGGAAGACCACCCCCTGGCAGTGGGAGTTGATCCGCTCGATGACCCTGTCGGTAAAGGTCTCCCAGCCCAGGTGGGCATGGGAGTGGGCCATGCCCGCCTGCACCGTCAGCACCGTATTGAGCAGCAGCACCCCCTGGGTGGCCCAGGACTCCAGATAACCGTGACCGGGTGTGACAAAACCCGGCAGATCCCGCTGCATCTCCTTGTAGATGTTGACCAGGGAGGGGGGCGTGCGCACCCCGGGCAGCACGGAGAAGCAGAGGCCGTGCGCCTGGCTCGGCCCGTGATAGGGGTCTTGCCCCAGGATCACCACCTTGACGCTGTCCAGCTCGGTCAGCTTGAAGGCATTGAACACCTCGGTGGCCGGGGGGTAGATCACCTTGCCCGCTTCCCGCTCCTCCCTGACGGTCGCCAGGGTTGCCTTGAAATAGTCCTGCTCTTTCTCAGAACCGATCACGTCCTTCCAGGTCAGCACGCCAGTCTCCTCTCTCTGTGAATCCACTGCCTCTGGCACCCCGATATCCTCGATGAATGCCGCAAGGGGCTCAGGATAGGTGGCCGGGCAGCAAGACGCAACCGCGACTCGGCTCAAGGAGATGGCCGCACCTGCATCCCGGTGTCCCCTTTCCCCTGGCACCCTGGCGATCGAGATGACGGTTGGTGGCCTCAGCCATCGGCGCCCTGGCGACCGCGCACGGGCCATCCAGCGGCCCCCTGACCTGATAAGACACCCGGCCTGACCTTATAAAGAGAATAACGGCTAAAGGTGTAGTTAAATTACTAGATATACCCAATAAAAAATGCATAATTAATATATCTTACGAAATCATAAAAATGATCTCTTTTTGATTAATCTCAATGAATTAATCCCTTTTCTCGCGCGCAAATCGCGCATTTATTGATTTGGATCAATTTTCGTATTATTACCATCGTGATATATATGACCCCAACGAAGTAAAGGTGTAAGGCAAGGCCCCGTTAAATCATCCCGTCACCAAGGTGGTTTAAAAACATCAGGGTAATGTGCTTACCGTTGAATCCGCTTTCCTATGAGGAGTCATACCATGATCAAGGGCATCCAAATCACCCAGTCCGCCAACGCCGCACTGCTGAACTCTTTCTGGCTGCTGGATGAAGAGAAGCAGCAGGCTCGCTGCATCTGCGCCAAGGGCGACAGCTTCGTCGCCGATCAGGAAGTCGCACTGTCCGATCTGGGCCAGTTCGAATACCGTGAACTGCCGGTCCAGACCGAACCCGTGGTCGAGGGTGGTCAACACCTGAACGTCAACGTACTGCGCCGCGAGACTCTGGAAGACGCCATCGCCAATCCGGAGAAATACCCGCAGCTCACCATCCGCGTGTCCGGCTACGCAGTGCGTTTCAACGCCCTGACCCCGGAACAGCAGCGTGATGTGGTCACCCGCACCTTCACCCAGAGCCTGTAAGTCGCTCTGCGGTCATCTGCACCATGAAAAACGGCCCAAACGGGCCGTTTTTTTATGGGCAAGCCACTGTGCCAGTCCATCCTCGCCTCGCAGGCCGCGCCTGCCGGCTATCCGTGCTGGTCGACCTTCAGCCCCTTGACCGGGTTGGCGAGCACCTCGTTCATCTTCTGCTCGTCGAGCTGATCGCAGTAGCGCGCCACCACCAGGGTCGCCACACCGTTGCCGATGAGGTTGGTCAGGGCCCGCGCCTCGGACATGAAGCGATCTATCCCCAGGATCAGCGCCAGTCCGGCGAGCGGCAGGTGCCCCACCGCCGAGATGGTGGCCGCCAGCACGATGAAGCCGCTGCCGGTGACCCCGGCCGCCCCCTTGGAGGAGATGAGCAGCACCACCAGCAGGGTGAGCTGCTGGAACAGATCCAGCGGCGTATTGGTCGCCTGGGCGATGAAGACGGCCGCCATGGTCAGGTAGATGGAGGTGCCATCCAGGTTGAAGGAGTAACCGGTCGGGATCACCAGGCCCACCACCGACTTCTTGCAGCCGAGCGCCTCCATCTTCACCAGCATGCGCGGCAATACGGATTCGGAAGAGGAGGTGCCCAGCACGATCAGCAGCTCTTCCCGGATGTAGGAAATAAAGCGCACTATGCTGAAACCATTTGCCCTGGCAATGCTGCCCAGCACCATGAAGATGAATAGCAGACAGGTCACATAGAAGCAGGCAATTAACTGACCGAGCTGGACCAGGGAGCCGATACCATATTTTCCTATGGTAAACGCCATGGCACCAAAGGCGCCAACCGGTGCCAATTTCATGATCATGTTGATGATGCCGAAAATAACCTGGGAGAAGCTGTCGATCATATTGAAGACCAGTTTCCCCTTCTCGCCGATATGATGCAGGGAGAAGCCAAACAGCACCGCAAACAGCAACACCTGAAGAATGTTGCCGCTGGCAAAGGCGCCGATCACGCTGCCCGGGATCACGTCAAGCAGGAAGGCGATGATGCCCTGGGACTTGGCTTGCTCGGCATAGGCCGAGATGGTGCTGGCATCCAGCGTGGCGGGATCCACGTTCATGCCGACCCCGGGTTGCAGCAGGTTGACCACGCACAGCCCGATGACCAGGGCTATGGTACTCACCACTTCAAAGTAGAGCAGCGCGATGGCACCGGTTTTCCCCACCGCCTTCATGCTCTCCATGCCGGCGATGCCGGTCACCACGGTGCAGAAAATAACGGGGGCAATGATCATCTTGATTAATTTCACGAAGCCATCACCCAGCGGCTTCATATCAGCCCCGAGGTCGGGATAGACATGTCCCAGAAATACCCCCAGGGTGATCGCAAGCAGCACCTGGAAATAAAGGCTGCTGAATACTTTCTTGTGCATGATTAACGTCCTGTTAATTAATTGACAGCTCATATGGCAGAAATAGGCATGCAGGGAGCCGTCACGAGAAAATATCCTTCTCTCGCCGGCGTCATGCTATTTCGTCATCGCAACGGCGCCACTTTCACACGTTATAAGAAGCAATTAAGAGACATTAATCACACAACATATTTAACATCATTAACACCACGGCAACCTTGATATGTTTGGTCGGTGATGTATTTAGGAGTCCAATGAAAACATTGCTGGATAAAAAAATGCCCCGCATGGCGGGGCATTTGGCATCACTCAACCGGCGTGCTGGATCAGACGGAGGTATCCAGGGGCTCGAAGCCCTTGATGAGATCGTCGATGGCCTTCATCTGCTTGAGGAAGCCTTCCAGCTTCTCCAGCGGCAGGGCGCTCGGGCCGTCGCAGCGGGCGATCTTGGGATCCGGGTGGGATTCGATAAAGAGACCGGCCAGACCGACTGCCATGCCGGCACGGGCCAGCTCGGTCACCTGCTCGCGGCGACCACCGGAGGCCGCCCCCAGCGGGTCGCGGCACTGCAGGGAGTGGGTCACGTCGAAGATGACGGGGTAGCCGCCGGTGCTCTTCTTCATTACGCCAAGGCCCAGCATGTCCACCACCAGGTTGTCGTAGCCGAAGTTGGCACCGCGCTCGCACAGGATCAGGCGATCGTTGCCGCACTCCTCGAACTTGTCGGTGATGTTCTTCATCTGGCTCGGGCTCAGGAACTGCGGCTTCTTGATGTTGATGACGTTGCCGGTGCGGGCCATAGCCTCCACCAGATCGGTCTGGCGCGCCAGGAAGGCGGGCAGCTGGATGACATCCACCACTTCCGCCACCGGCTTGGCCTGATGGGGCTCGTGCAGGTCGGAGATGACCGGCATACCGAAGGTCGCCTTGAGCTCCTGGAAGATCTTCATCCCCTCTTCCAGACCCGGGCCGCGGTAGGAGTGGATGGAGGAGCGGTTCGCCTTGTCCCAGCTCGCCTTGAACACGAATGGTATGCCCAGCTTGCTGGTCACTTCCACGTACTTCTCGCACACCGCCATCGCCATGTCGCGGGATTCCAGCACGTTCATGCCACCGAACAGCACGAAGGGCTTGTCGTTGGCGACGTCGATCGCGTTGATCTTGATATTCTTCTGTTCCATCTCAGCATCCTTAAGTGAAAGGGCTTCCCCAGAGGCCCTCAATGGAGGGGCTTGGGGCTAAGATCCAGGCTGGCCAGCTGGGTTTTCAGCACGTCGGCCACAGGATCGTCCGGGCATTGTTCAATAAAGTATTCAAAATCGTCGGCGGCGAAACGGGGGCAATCGAGCTGCTCGTAGATGAAGCCCCTGTCCCGCGTCTCCAGCGGATCACCTGGCTTCATGCGCAGCAGCAGCTCGCTGGTGCGCAGCGCCTCGGCCATGCGCTCCTCCCGCAGCAGGGCCCCCTTGCTGACGTTGAGCAGGCGTTCGATGATCTCCCACTGCCCCGCAGGCTGCAAATGGTCATCGCTCAGGGTCGCCAGGTTGCCGAGGGCCCCGCGCAGCAGCAGCTCGATGCGGTGCAGGCTCAGCTCGTCCCCGTTGAAGGGGTCCACATAGACCTCCCCCTCCAGGCCGGCGAAGCTCACCAGGAAATGGCCCGGGAAACAGATCCCCTCCACATCCAGGCCAATCTTGCGACCCAGCTGGATGATGAGGATGCCAAGGCTCACCGGTATGCCCTTGCGCTGCACCAGCACCTGGTTCAGGTCGCAGTTGGCGGCAGAGAAGTAATCCTGCCAGTCGCCCCGAAACCCCAGGGTCTGGTAGAAGCCCTGCAACAGCTGACGGCGCACCTCGTCACAGTCCCCTTCGACTATGGCCTCGTCCAGCCAGCTATCGAGGCGGGCCAGCTCGGCCTCTCCCGCGCCGCCATGGCCCAGGATCTCGTCGCTCACCGACAGCGCCAGTTCGGCCAGGTCGTGGGCCTCGAAGTCGGTCCACTCATCCACACGTATCATCGTCGTCATCCCTAACCGAACAGGTTGGCCTGCTTTTGCACCGCCAGCTTGGCGATAAAGAAGATCCACCCCAGGGCGCCCAGGAAGGCAAACCAGCGGATGCTGTTGCTGCGCGCCAGGCGCAGCGCCATCATGCCGAGGAAGGCCACCGCCAGCACGGCGCTCAGCTTCTCGCTGAGCCAGGGGATCCCGTTGTTGAGGGGATTGAGATCCAGCACCATGCACAGCAGCACGCCGGAGAGCACCACCAGGCCATTGAGCCAGCCGCTCAACGTCAGGGTACGAGCGCTGCCGGCACGGCTCGAACCGGTCTGCAGCCAATAGAAGCGCAGGATAAACATCAGCACGGCCCCGACTATCAGGGTGAGGTGCAGATGTTTGAGAGCAACATACATATGATTTCCTTGCACAGGGGCGGACAGTTCCGCCCGTCATCATCACGGCGCCAGACGACCCAGGGTCACCCGCTCGTTATCCCCATAATCCCGCACGGTTTCCACCTGGCAGTAACCCTGTTGCAGCAGAAGCTGACGCACCGCGGCTCCCTGCTCCCAGCCGTGCTCCAGCAGGAGCCAACCCCCCGGGCACAGATGGGCGGGGGCACCGGCGACTATCTGGCGAATGTCCGCCAGCCCCTGCTCGTCCGCCACCAGGGCGGAGCGCGGCTCGAAACGCACGTCCCCCTCGTCGAGATGGGGATCCGCCCCGTCGATATAGGGCGGATTGGAGACGATCATCGCAAAACGCGGTGCATCCGCCAGGGGCGCGAACCAGCTGCCGTCCCGCACTTCGATGGGCAACCCCAGGGCGGCGCTGTTGGCGCGGGCCAGGTCGGCGGCGTCCGGCATCCGATCCACCGCCCATACATCGGCATCGGGCCGCTCTGACTTGAGCGCCAGCGCGATGGCGCCGGTGCCGGTGCCGAGATCCAGCAGGGCGCAGGGGCCGGCCGGCAAGCGTGCCAGCGCCTGCTCCACCAGCACCTCGGTGTCCGGGCGCGGGATCAGGGTGGCCGGGCTCACCTTCAGCGGCAGGGACCAGAACTCCCGCTCGCCGATGAGGTGGGCTATGGGTTCACCGGCCAGCCGACGGTCAAGCCACCCTTGCAGGGTGACCTGCTGGGCGGCATCGAGCTCGCGCTCCGGCCAGGTCATCAGGTAGCTGCGCCGGCAACCCAGCAGATGGCAGAGCAGCGCATCGGCGTCGGCACGGGGGGATTCCCCAGAGGCCAGGGTCGCCATGATGTGGGCACGAGCCTGCTGGATCTGCATGGGCATTAGTTGCTCTCGGCCAGGGAGGCGAGCTGATCCGCCTGGTATTCCTGCACCAGGGGGGTGATGACGCAATCCAGATCCCCTTCGAGGATCTCCCCCAGCCGATAGAGGGTGAGGTTGATGCGGTGCTCGGAGAGGCGACCCTGGGGGTAGTTGTAGGTGCGGATGCGCTCGGAGCGATCCCCAGAGCCCACCAGGTTGCGGCGGGTGCTCTGCTCGGCGGCACGGTGACGCTCGTCCTCGGCCGCCTGCAGGCGGGCGGAGAGCACCGACATCGCCTTGGCGCGGTTCTTGTGCTGGGAGCGCTCATCCTGGCACTCCACCACCAGCCCGGTGGGCAGGTGGGTGATGCGGATGGCGGAGTCGGTCTTGTTGACGTGCTGACCACCGGCCCCGGAGGCGCGGAAGGTGTCGATCTTCAGCTCGGAGGGGTTGATCTCGATCTGTTCGGCTTCCGGCACTTCCGGCAGCACGGCCACGGTACAGGCGGAGGTGTGCACCCGGCCCTGGGATTCGGTCTCGGGTACCCGCTGCACCCGGTGACCGCCGGACTCGAACTTGAGGCGGCCGTAGACGTGCTCGCCGTCCACCTTGGCGATCACCTCCTTGTAGCCACCGTGCTCGCCGTCGTTGCAGCTGACGATGGAGACGCGCCAGCCCTGGCGTTCGGCGTAACGGGAGTACATGCGGAACAGATCCCCCGCGAAGATGGCCGCCTCGTCACCACCGGCGCCGGCACGGATCTCCAGGTAGCAGTTGTTGTCATCCTTGGGGTCCCGCGGCAGCAGCATCACCTGCAGCGCCTGCTCCTGCTCCTCGAAGGTCGCCTTGGCGAGCGGCAGCTCCTCCTGCGCCATCTCGCGCAGGTCGGCGTCGTCCTCTTCCAGCATCATCTTGGTGGTCTCGAGGTTCTCCTCGGCCTGACGGAAGCGCTGGAAGGCGTGCACTATGTCTTCGAGCTGGGCATATTCCCGGGTCAGGGCACGGTATCTGTCCTGATCCGAGGCGACCCCGGGCTCCCCGAGCAGGGCCTGTACTTCTTCGTGGCGCTCGATGAGGCCTTCCAGCTTTCTGATCAATGACGGGTTCATAAATCTTGTGTTCTCGATGGAGGAGGGGCAGCCGGCTGGCCACCCCCAAACTATGACTCTTGTGACAATCCCAGCACCTGGCGCAGCTGGGACAGCTTGTGGCTGTCCCCCTGGGCGGCGGCCTGGCGCAGGGCCTGGGTCGGTGCGTGGATCAACTTGTTGGTGAGGCGGTGGGCCAGGGCCTTGAGCGCCTGCTCGGCATTCTCGCCCTGTTGCAGGGCCAGCAGGGCACGCTGCAACTCTTCATCCGCCACCTGCTGGGCTTGGTGGCGGTAATCGCGAATGAGATCCACCGAGTGCTGGCTGCGATACCAGCCCATGAAGTCGTCGCGCTCTTCCTGCACGATGAGCTCGGCCTCGGCGGCCGCACGCTTGCGGGTCTCGAGGTTCTGTTCGATGATGCCCTGCAGATCGTCCACCGTGTAGAGATAGGCGTCGGAGAGCTCGTCCACCTCGGCTTCGATGTCGCGGGGCACGGCGATGTCCACCAGGAACATGGGCCTGAAGCGGCGGGCCTTGAGGGCGCGCTCCACCATGCCCTTGCCGATGATGGGCAGGGGGCTGGCGGTGGAGCTGATGACGATGTCCGCCTCGTGCAGGTAGTCCGGGATCTCTTCGAGGGTCATCACCTGGGCGCCGAACTCCTCGGCCAGCAGCTGGGCCCGCTGCAGGGTGCGGTTTGCCACCATCATCTGGGTGACGCTCTGCTCGCGCAGATGCCGAGCGACGAGCTCTATGGTCTCGCCCGCCCCCACCAGCAGCACCTTGGTCTGGGAGAGATCGGAGAAGATGCGGCGGGCCAGGCTCACGGCGGCGAAGGCCACCGAGACCGCACTGGCGCCGATCTCGGTGTCGGTACGCACCCGTTTCGCCACCGAGAAGGATTTCTGGAACAGGCGCTCGAGCGAGCCCTTCACCGCTTCCGCCTGCTGGGCGTGGGCGTAGGACTGCTTGATCTGCCCCAGGATCTGCGGCTCTCCCAGCACCAGGGAGTCCAGCCCGCAGGCCACCCGCATCAGGTGGCGCACCGCCTCCTCGTCCTGATGGCGGTAGATGGCGGAGAGCACCTCGCTCGCCTCCAGCGCGTGGAACCGCTGCAGCCAGCTCAGCACCTGCTCCCCCTGCCCTTGCTCCAGGCTGCAGTACAGCTCGGTGCGGTTGCAGGTGGAGACGATCACCGCCTCGCTGACGCCGGGCTGCTCCACCAGCTCACGCAAGGCGCGATCGATGCAGTCCGGGCCAAATGCGACCCGTTCCCGCAAGGCGACACTGGCGGTGTTGTGGTTGATTCCGAGGGCAAGCAGACTCATGGGTGGGTGATGATCGTTTCGTGCACAGGGTATGAAGGCCGACAATTGTACGAGAAAGGGTAAGTCTTTAAAAGCAATACGGCCGCCCCTTATACTGTGGCAAATCTCTTATCCGGAGCACGACCTTGTTGTTGCGTATCTTCTCCCTCGCCTGCCTGCTGGTACTGGCCGGCTGTACCACCACTCAACCCCAGCGGGATCAGGTCAACTGGCAGCAGGAACGGGCCCGTCTCGAGCAGCTGACCCACTGGGAGCTGTCGGGCAAGATGGCCATCATCACGGCCCGCCAGAAGGGCAGCGCCCGCCTCAACTGGCAGCAGAACGGCGATGACTATCGCCTCAACCTCACCAGCCTCATCGGCACCCATATCCTGGAACTCTCCCGCAGCAAGGGGGAGATCACCCTGACCGACAACGAGGGCAAGGTGCATCAGAGCCAGGATGCCGAGGCCCTCGTCTATCAGCTCACCGGCTGGAATATTCCGGTCGCCGGGTTGCTGGAGTGGATCAAGGGACTGCCGGGTGAGGCCGAATTCGAGCTCAACCCCGACGCCAGCCTGGCCTCGGTGCGCGACGGCCAGTGGCAGATCGTCTATGGGGACTACCGGGATCAGGACAACTACCGGCTGCCCCACCTGCTGACCATGACGGGCCAGGGCAGCCGCCTCAAGTTGCAGATCAACCAATGGACCCTGGCGCCATGATGCAGGACTCCATCCGGCAGGCGCCGATCCGCTGGCCGGCACCGGCCAAGCTCAACCTCTTCCTGCACGTCAACGGCCGCCGTCCCGACGGCTATCACGAGCTGCAGACCCTGTTCATCTTCCTCAATCACGGCGACTGGCTGGAATTCGAGCCGCTCGCCGATACCGACCTGCTCACCCTGAGCCCGGCCATCCCCGGGGTGCCGGATGAACAGAACCTCATCATCCGGGCCGCCCGCCTGTTGCAGGCCAGGCTGCCAAGCCCGATGGGGGCCCATATCCGGCTGGAGAAGGTGTTACCCATGGGAGGCGGCATCGGCGGCGGCTCGTCTGACGCCGCCACCACGCTGGTGGCGCTGAATCATCTCTGGCAGGCGGGGCTCGACGAAGAGGAGCTGGCGCAGCTCGGCGTGCAGCTGGGGGCCGACGTGCCTGTGTTCGTGCGCGGCCGGGCCGCGTTTGCAGAAGGGGTCGGCGAGAAGCTGCAACCGGTGGAGCTGCCGAGCGCCTGGTATCTGGTGCTCAAGCCCGATTGCCATGTGGCAACGGCGGCGGTGTTTCAGGATCCCGAGCTGCCCCGCGACACCCCCAGGATGACATTGCACAACCTGCTGGAAGGGGTGTGGAAAAACGATTGCGAATTGCTGGTGAAAAAGCGCCACCCCGAGGTTGCCAATGCGCTCGGCTGGTTGCTAGAATACGCGCCGTCAAGAATGACGGGCACTGGCGCCTGCGTCTTTGCTCAATTTGAAGACGAAGTGGCTGCTCGGAAGGTGTTGGCAAGGGTGCCGGAAGGCTGGGATGGGTTTGTCGCCAAGGGCGAGAACATATCACCACTCTTCGTCACTTTGCAACAAGTCAGTGATTGGGGTATCGCCAAGCGGTAAGGCAGCGGGTTTTGATCTCGCCATTCCTAGGTTCGAATCCTAGTACCCCAGCCAATCTGACATAATGGCGCCCAAGGTGGTGGCTCTGCCGTCCACCCGGGTAATCCGGCGCCACCATGAACTTCCAGAGACCTTGTCCGTTATCTTGATAAATCGTTTGCCCCCAAACGATACGGGTCTGAATCAGACTCCCCACATACTGGATGCAACCCCGAGGTTTCAAACCGTGCCTGACATGAAGCTGTTTGCTGGTAACGCAACGCCGGAACTAGCCCAGAAGATCGCAGATCGCCTGTTTATCAAACTCGGCAATGCTGCCGTAGGTCGCTTTAGCGACGGCGAGATCAGCGTACAGATCAATGAGAATGTACGCGGTGGCGATATCTTCATCATTCAATCCACCTGTGCCCCGACCAACGACAATTTGATGGAATTGATCGTCATGGTGGATGCACTGCGTCGTGCTTCAGCTGGCCGTATCACTGCCGTTATTCCCTACTTTGGTTATGCCCGTCAGGACCGCCGCGTCCGCTCCGCCCGTGTGCCCATCACCGCCAAGGTCGTCGCCGACTTCCTCTCCAGCGTGGGTGTGGATCGCGTGCTGACCGTTGACCTGCATGCCGAGCAAATCCAGGGCTTCTTCGATGTCCCCGTAGACAACGTGTTCGGCAGCCCTGTGCTGCTGGAAGACATGAAGTCCAAGAACCTCGAATCCCCCGTGGTCGTGTCGCCGGACATCGGCGGCGTGGTCCGTGCCCGTGCCATCGCCAAGCTGCTGGACGACACCGACATCGCCATCATCGACAAGCGTCGTCCCCGTCCGAACGTCTCCCAGGTCATGCACCTGATCGGTGACGTGGCTGGCCGTGACTGCGTCATCGTCGACGACATGATCGACACCGGCGGCACCCTGTGCAAGGCCGCAGAAGCGCTGAAAGAGCGCGGTGCCAAGCGCGTGTTCGCCTATGCGACCCACCCGGTCTTCTCCGGCACCGCAGTGGAGAACATCAAGAACTCGGTCATCGACGAGCTGATCATCACCGACTCCATCCCGCTCACCGCGGAGATGAAAGCCGTCGGCAAGGTCAAGCAGCTGACCCTCTCCTCCGTGCTGGCCGAGGCCATCCGTCGTATCAGCAACGAAGAGTCCATCTCTGCCATGTTTGAGCATTGATAGACCCCGTTGTGACAAAAACCGCCGACTGGCGGTTTTTGTTTTTTCAAGCCTGGTCAACGTAATGCCCTGCCCCCGCAGGTTAAGGATGTCCCCATGAAGTGCTTGCGTCTCCTCACTCTCCTCCCGCTGTGCGCCCTGCTCTCTGCCTGCCTGACCGGCCAGCAGGATCCGCCCTTCACCCTGACCCTGGCACACATGAACGACACCCATTCCCAGTTCGACCCGGTCAATGCCGAGCTGAAGGGGCCCCTCTTCGGCAGGCAGGGGGAAACCGACACCCTCTACACCCGCCTCGGCGGCTATCCCCGCCTGCTCACCATGACGAAAGCCTTCCAGGCCGAGGCGCTCGCCAAGAACCAGCCGATACTGCTGCTGCACGGCGGCGATGCCTGGCAGGGCAGCGGCTACTTCAAGCTCAACGAGGGGATGGCCAATGCCGAGCTGCTGAGCCAGTTCGGCCTGGATGCCATGGCCCTTGGCAACCACGAGTTCGATCTCGACAACCAGAAGCTGGCCCGCTTCATCCAGGGTGTGAACTTCCCGGTGCTGGCCGCCAATCTGGACAGCCGCGACGATCCGGATCTGAGCCAGGCCAGCAACCTCAAGCCCTTCGTGGTCTATGCCTTCGATGGCAACCAGAAGAGCCCGGTCACCGATCTCGACCATCTGCCCGCAGACAAGCAGCTGGTCGCCGTCGTCGGGCTGGTGCTGGAGGACATGGTCAACATCTCCCCCAACGTCGGCAAGCTGCGCTTTGCCAAGGAAGTGACCTCGGCCCAGGCCACGGTCGACCTGCTGCAAGCCAGAGGGATAAACCGAATCGTCGCCCTCACCCACATCGGCAACGCCCGGGATCTGGCGCTGGCGGCCAGGGTGAATGGCATCGATGCCATCGTCGGCGGCCACTCCCACAGCCTGCTCGGTGATTTTCGCAACATCGGCTGGGGCAAGACGGGGGAATACGCGGCGCTGGTCACCAATCCGGACGGCGTCGGCCTGACCTGCGTGGTGCAGGCGGGATCCTACGCCCAGGCCATCGGCCTTGCCCGGGTCAGCTTCGACGCCCAGGGCCGGGTCATCGCCTGCAAGGGTCAGAACCAGCTGCTGGCCAGCCGCGACTTCTTCGCCGATCCGGCCCGTCAGCAGACGCTGGACAAGACCCGCAGCCAGCAGGCCGGCAAGTTCATCGACGCCCAGCCCAACCTGGTGACGGTGGATGAGGATCCGCGCCTGCGCGGCATCATCGACAGCCACTACAAACCGGCGCTGGAGCAGGCCTACGGCCCCGTCATCGGCACCCTTCCCGCGCCGTTGCAAAATGCCCGCCGCCCCGGCGACAACGGCAGCGACCACCACGGCTCCGACGTCGCGCCCCTGGTGGCGGAAGGCCAATATTTTTGGGCCAACACCCCGCAGGTGCAGGCCCTGACCGGCGGCCCGGTCGACTTCGCCCTGCTGGCGGTGGGGGGCGTGCGCGCCGACTTGCCCGCCGGTGAACTGCGTGAAGGGGAGGCGGCCCTCAGCCTGCTGCCGTTCAAGAACCCGCTCACCGTGCTGACCCTCTCCGGCGCCGAGGTGCGGGCCCTGTTGACCGAGACCATCACCGCCACCCTGCCCGCCAGCGCCCATGCGGGCAAGTTCCCCTATGGCGGCCACCTGCGTTACAGCTTCCATGAGACCGACGCAGGCAAGGCGGGCCAGCTGACCCGCCTGCAGTGGAAAACGGCCGGGGGTCAGTGGCAGGATCTAGTGGATACAAAGCGCTACCGGGTGGTGACCAACGCCTACAGCGCCAACGGCAACGACGGCTGGCAGGCCCTGGCACGGGCCCAGCGCCAGAGCCCAGAGAATCAGAGTCCAGAGAGCCAGAGTGCCGAGCGGGTGGATCTCGCCTGGGTCGCGGGCCAGCTGACCGCCTTCCCGGTGCTGGCAGTGGCACAGCGCGGCGAACAGCTCAGCGCCGTCTATGGGCCGGGCAAGGCCCTCGACTGCAAGGCGGCCAAGGTGGATTGCGGCACAGACGCAGCCTCGTTCGTGGACTATGTGCGTCATGCCCGCCCCCTGGTGACCGCCCTGGATGAAGAGACGGTGACCCTGCTGCGTGCTGGTCAAGCCGACGTCCCTTGAGCCGCTGCGTCAGAAACGGGCCTGACCAGGCCCGTTTTGGCGATCGTTGGCACCCGGTTCCCGGGTTATTCCCCCCGCTCGCCGAGCTTTGGTTGAGTGATCGCCACTCGGCGGCTAGAATATTGCGTCCCATTGCCCCGGGCCATCCGCTCATGGCAAGTAGCGAGTGAAGACATCAAGCGTGACCCATCAAATCAAACTGATTGTCGGGCTGGGTAATCCCGGCCCCGAATATGCCAAGACCCGCCACAACGCGGGAGCCTGGTATGTGGAGCAGCTAGCCCGCTGGCACAATGTCAGCCTGCGCGAAGAGCCCAAGTTCTTCGGCCACACCGCCCGCTTCCTGGTGGAGGGGCAGGATGTGCGGCTGCTCATCCCGAACACCTACATGAACCTCTCCGGCAAGGCGGTGGCGGCCCTGGCCCGCTTCTACCAGATAGCCCCGGAGGAGATACTGGTGGCCCACGACGAACTGGACCTGCCCCCCGGCATCGCCAAGTTCAAGCAGGGCGGCGGTCACGGCGGCCACAATGGCCTGAAAGACATCATCGCCAGGATGGGCAACAACAATAACTTCTTCCGGCTGCGCCTCGGGATAGGTCATCCCGGTGCCAAGGAGCTGGTCGCCGGTTTCGTGCTGACCAAGGCGCCCAGCAGTGAACAGAGCCTGATCGAGGCCGCACTGGATGAGTCTTTGCGCGCCACCGACATCCTGTTCAAGCAGGACATGACCAAGGCTATGAATCGTTTACACAGTTTCAAGGCCGAGAAAGTTTGAACCGATTTTGGTCGGTGGTGCACTGGACGAATTCCGATCTACACGCCACCGACATCCTGTTCAAGCAGGACATGACCAAGGCCATGAACCGGCTGCACAGCTTCAAGGCCGAGAAAGTCTGAATACAGATGCCTGACCTGAGTCAGGCTCGCACAATATGACAGGGCTGCCCGCGTGGCCCCTCACAGCATCCATCACGTAAGGTAACAATTCATGGGTTTTAAATGCGGTATCGTGGGCCTGCCCAATGTAGGCAAATCCACCCTGTTCAATGCGCTGACCAAGGCCGGCATCGAAGCCGCCAACTTCCCGTTCTGCACCATTGAGCCGAACACGGGTGTGGTCCCCATGCCGGATCCCCGCCTCGACCAGCTGGCGGCCATCATCAACCCCCAGCGCGTGGTGCCGACCACCATGGAGTTCGTTGACATCGCCGGTCTGGTGGCGGGCGCCTCCAAGGGCGAGGGTCTGGGCAACCAGTTCCTGGCCAACATCCGCGAGACCGAAGCCATAGGTCACGTGGTGCGCTGCTTCGAGGACGAGAACATCATCCACGTGGCGGGCAAGGTCTCCCCGGCCGATGACATCGAGGTGATCAATACCGAATTGGCTCTGTCGGATCTGGACGCCTGCGAGCGCGCCATCCACCGTCAGTCCAAGCGCGCCAAGGGCGGCGACAAGGATGCCAAGCTGGAAGTGGAGACCCTGGAAAAGATTCGGGTTGCCCTGGAAAACGGCCAGATGATCCGCGGCATGAAGCTGGACAAGGAAGAGCTGGCGGCCGTTGCCCACCTCAACTTCCTGACCCTGAAACCCACCATGTACATCGCCAACGTGGCGGAAGATGGCTTCGACAACAATCCCTTCCTCGACAAGGTGCGTGAGATCGCAGCCACCGAGAACGCCGTTGTGGTGGTGGTCTGCTGCGCCATCGAGGCGGACATCGCCGAGCTGGACGACGCCGACCGCGCCGAGTTCATGGCCGATCTGGGGATCGAAGAGCCGGGTCTGAACCGGGTGATCCGCTCAGGTTACGAGCTGCTGAACCTGCAGACCTACTTCACCGCCGGGGTGAAGGAAGTGCGCGCCTGGACCATTCCGGTCGGCGCCACCGCCCCGCAGGCGGCGGGCAAGATCCACACCGACTTTGAAAAAGGCTTTATTCGCGCCCAGACCATCGCCTTCGACGACTTTATCACCTACAAGGGTGAGCAAGGCGCCAAGGAAGCGGGCAAGATGCGCGCCGAAGGGAAAGACTACATCGTCAAGGATGGCGATATCATGAACTTCCTGTTCAACGTCTAACCCCATGAGAGGCCAGCATTTGCTGGCCTCTTTGTTATGGGCGCAGGTTGCGGATCTGCTCCCAAATGTCGCAAAAAAAACCAGATTGTTGGGCTTTTGCGCGACAGCGTCCAATAACTCGCCAAACGCACCCAAATTCGGTTTTTCTGGCAAAAAAAGGGTTGACGCCCCAGAGCCAGATACGCATAATTCCGGCCGCACAGTGACGAGGCAACGACTCACTGGAAGCACGGTTGGCTATGTAGCTCAGTTGGTTAGAGCATCGCACTCATAATGCGAGGGTCACAGGTTCGAATCCCGTCATAGCCACCATTAATCATTCAGTTGGGGTATCGCCAAGCGGTAAGGCAGCGGGTTTTGATCTCGCCATCCCTAGGTTCGAATCCTAGTACCCCAGCCATTTTTAAAAGTTCTTTGGCCAGTCTCATGACTGTCGAGGAGCACTGTTGGGGTATCGCCAAGCGGTAAGGCAGCGGGTTTTGATCTCGCCATCCCTAGGTTCGAATCCTAGTACCCCAGCCATTTTTATTTGTTTTCGACGAGAGTCGGTCACAAGACGGCTATGTAGCTCAGTTGGTTAGAGCATCGCACTCATAATGCGAGGGTCACAGGTTCGAATCCCGTCATAGCCACCATTTACAAGTTGTTCAGTTGGGGTATCGCCAAGCGGTAAGGCAGCGGGTTTTGATCTCGCCATCCCTAGGTTCGAATCCTAGTACCCCAGCCATTATTGCCGTTCATCGAACTTGTCGGTGAACACTGTGGTAAACGTAAGAGGTTTTTAATCTCGTCAACGTTCCTAGGTTCGTATCCTAGTGCCACAGCCATTTTTAAAAGTTCTTTGGCCAGTCTCATGACTGCCGAGGAGCACAGTTGGGGTATCGCCAAGCGGTAAGGCAGCGGGTTTTGATCTCGCCATCCCTAGGTTCGAATCCTAGTACCCCAGCCATTTTTACTTGTTTTCGACGAGAGTCGGTCACAAGACGGCTATGTAGCTCAGTTGGTTAGAGCATCGCACTCATAATGCGGGGGTCACAGGTTCGAATCCCGTCATAGCCACCATTAATATTGCGGAAGTGGCGAAATTGGTAGACGCACCAGATTTAGGTTCTGGCGCCCTAGGCGTGAGAGTTCGAGTCTCTCCTTCCGCACCATCAAGGCAGTACCAAACAGACCAGCTCATGCTGGTTTTTTTGTGCCCGGATTTCAGCCCTTGTCTCCTCTCCTTCCCTGCCGTTCTCCCTGCTCACTGGCTTGTCAGCCCAGGACCTCCCCCGCAGCGGCGGGATTGATGGCCACTAAAAAGCGGCCCGCAGGCCGCTTGTCTCTGTTTCCCCTTGTCAGAACGGGAAGAACCAGGGAATGGCGATGACGCTCACCACCATCACCAGCAGGGTGAAGGGCACGCCCACGCGGATGAAGTCCATGAACTTATAGTTGCCGGGCCCGAGCACCAGGGTATTGACCGGTGAGGAGACCGGCGTCATGAAGGCCGCCGAGGCGGCAATGGCGATGGTCATGGCGAAGGGATAGGGAGAGACCCCCATCTGCTGGGCCGTGCCGAGCGCAATGGGCGCCATCAGCACAGCGGTGGCCGTGTTGGAGATGAAGAGCCCGATGGCCGCGCAGAGCACGAACAGGCTGGCCAGCATGACACGGGGCCCCATCTCCCCCACCGCCGAGATCAGCCCGCCGACGATGAGATCCACCCCGCCGGTCTTCTGCAACGCCAGGGCGAAGGGCAACATGCCGACGATCAGGATCAGGGTCGGCCAGTGGATGGACTTGTAGGCGCTCTCCATGTCGATGCAGCGGAACTTGCCCATCAGCAGGCAGGCGATGATCGCCGCTATGACGTTGGGCACGGGATCCGTCACCATCAGCACTATCATGACCGCGAGGGCGATCAGAGCGTGGATGGCCTGGCTGCGGGCCGGCGCCATCTCGTCCACCTCGGCGGGCAGGCCGAGCAGCAGGAAATCCCTGTGGTGGGTCTGCAACTGGCGAATGAGGCTCCAGTTGCCCACCACCAGCAGGCTGTCCCCCATCAGCAGCGGCTCATCCACCAGCTTGCCGGTGAGCGCCTCGCCGTTGCGGCGGATCCCCACCACGCTCAGGCCGTAGCGGGAGCGGAAGGTCACCTCGCGGATGCTCTTGCCGAGCAGCCGGGATCCCGGAATGAGGGAGACCTCGGCCATGCCCACCTCCCGCGCCTGATCCGAGAAGTACTCCCCGCGCAATATCATGGGTTCGAGCCGCGCCTCGCTGCAAAACTCCCGCACATCCACCTCGGGGTCGGACATGTCGATGAGCAGCACGTCCTTGGCCTGGAACTCGGTGACGCCGGAGACGGTCACCATCACCCGCCGAAACTTGCGCCAGCGCTCCAGCCCGATGACGTTGGCCCCGAAGCGGGCACGCAGTTGCAGCTCGTCCAGGGTCTGGCCTATCAGGGGAGAATCGGGGCGGATCGCCAGGCGGCGCGCCCGGCCGGCCAGGCGATAGTCGCGGATGAGGTCGCGCATTGTGCTGCGCCCCGCCTGCTTGCCCTTGCCCTCTTCCCCCTCGTGTACTAGACGGTGACGCATCAGCAGCATGTAGATCACCCCAAGCCCGAGGATCAGCACCCCCATGGGGGTGAAACCGAAGAAGCCGAAGCCCTGGATGCCATGGCGCATCAGCTCGCTGTTCACCACCATGTTGGGCGGCGTGGCCACCAGCGTCATCATGCCGCTGATGAGACCGGCAAAGCCGAGGGGCATCATCAGCCGTCCCGCCGGGATCCCCATCCGGTTCGCCACGCTCAGCACCACGGGGATGAAGATGGCCACCACCCCTGTGCTGCTCATCACGGCCCCCAGGGTCGCCACCGCCACCATCAGCAGCACCAGCAGCCGGGTCTCGCTGCTGCCCGCCACCTTCACCAGGGCATCCCCCACCTGGTAGGCGATGCCGGTGCGCACCAGCCCCTCCCCCACCACGAACAGGGCGGCGATCAGGATGACGTTGGGATCGCTGAACCCCGCCAGCGCCTGTGGCAGCGTCAGGGTGCCGCTCAACACGAACAGGATGATGATCAACAAGGCCACCACATCCATGCGCACCCTGTTGGTAATAAACAGGAAGATGGCGCCCACCAGCATACTGAGCACCCAGATCAACTCGGAATTCACACTCGCTCCTTTCGTTCATGTCCGCCGGGCGGAGAACCGCGCCAGACGCCATCAGACCACAGCCAGTCCCCCTCCATTTTGTTACATATCAAGAAAGAGGAGCCCACATCATCGCACATTCGGGTTCAGTTGCGGCCACTTTGCACGGCAGAGCAAGGGCACCGGCGCCCGCCCCTCGCGCGCCCGGGCAAAAAGTGCTGCGCGCCCTCAATGGTGCACCTAGAATGGGCCAGCCGCTGGCTGATCCGGCCCCTGCCCACCCCTTGTCCTTCGGAGAGAAGATGTCTGTTCACACCCCAACCTACCCGGAATTCACCTTCTTCGGCCGCTTCGTCGCCGATATCCAGTCCGGCCGCAAGACCATCACCATCCGCGACGAGAGCGAGGCCAACTGGCAGCCCGGCCAGCGGCTCGCACTCTTCACCAATCCGGAGCACCAGCCCTTTGGTGTCATAGAGGTGCTCTCGGTCACCCCCGTGGCCTTCGATGAGCTGACCGACGAGCACGCTCGCCAGGAGAACATGACCCTCGCCGAGCTCAAAACCGTCATCCGGGACATCTACCCCGCACTGCCGCCGCTCTATGTAATTGAATTCACACTGATTGAAGCCTGATTTTGTGAGCTGCCTCAGCTAACGCCGGTTGCGCTCCCGGGCCAAAAGCGCACAATACCTGTTTTTATATACAGTTAATGGGTGCGTTATGAATACACAACTTGAACCGGCCATTGCGGCCATGATGGCGGACTTCATCGCCGCGGGTCGCCCCAAGGCGAGCGGCCTGAGCTGGCAAGAGCGGCGTGAGGGCTATCTTGCCTCTGCCGTCTTGGGGGGCGAGCGGGCAGAGGTGGGCGCCATCGAAGAGTGGCAGGCCGATCACTACGCCATCCGGCTCTACCGGCCCAAGTGCCCCCCTTGCCCCGCCTATCCGGTGCTGATCTATTTCCACGGCGGCTGTTTCGTCAGCGGGGATTTCGAGACCCACGATCGCCAGATGCGGATGCTGTGCAACAGCGCCCATGCCCTGGTGTTTGCCGTGCACACCCGCCTCGCCCCCGAGCATACCTATCCTGCCGCCCATGACGACGCGCTGGCAGCGACCCTCGCCATCCTGGCCGCGCTGCCGCAGTGGCACGGCGATCCCGGGCGGGTCGCACTCGCAGGCGACAGTGCCGGTGGCCACCTCGCCCTGGTCACCACCTTGCGGCTCAAAGCGGCGGGAGCGCCACTGCCCGCCGCCCAGATCCTCATCTATCCCATGCTCGATGCTGCGGGCGACAGTGACAGCTATCAGCAGCTCGGTGAGGACTACCTCATCACTCGCGACATGCTGCTCAGCGGGTTTCAGGCCTATCTGGGCGAGCTGCCCGCCAGCCATCCCGAGGCGAGCCCGCTGCACCATCCTGATCTTGCGGGGCTGCCGCCCACCCATATCCTCACGGCCGAGTACGATCCCCTGCGTGACGAGGGGGAAGCCCTCTATGGCAAACTGCTGCAAGCCGGTGTTACGGCTACCTGTCAGCGGCAGCTCGGGGTGATCCACGGTTTCTTCCAGCTGGCGGGCATCAGCCCTGCGGCCCGTCATGCCATCGCGCAGGTCGCCATGCTGCTCAAGGGGCTCTGAGTTGGATCCGGCCCCATGCCGTGCTAAAAGTGTCTCTTTTGAATCAGCGAGGTAATCCCAGTGTTTGAGATAGCGAGCCTGAAAGAGGGCATGATGCACGGGGTCGAGCTGTTCCAGCTGCTGCTGGAGATCATCTCCATCGCCTGCGTGGTGATTGGGCTTGGCAAGACCCTCTGGCTGGCAGCCCGGGTGCGGGATCACGAGCCCGGTTTTCCGCGCATTCGCCTCTGCTTCGGCAGCTGGCTCATCCTGGCCCTGGAGTTCCAGCTCGCCGCCGACATCCTGGCCACCACGGTCGCGCCGAGCAAGGAGGAGCTCGTCCGCCTCGCCATCATCGCGGTGATCCGCACCTTCCTGAACTACTTCCTCGGCAAGGAGCTGGACGCCCAGGCCGAGCGTCAGCGGGCACCCGGCGCCGGACAGACCGAAGCGACCCGATAAGGGCCCATGCCGGCAACCATATGAGTTCGCCGCCATCCCGACCACGCCCTGGTCGGGATGGCGCTGTTGTGACCCTGCCCGCAGTTTTGGCAATCAGCCAATAATGGAACCCTTTTCAGGACCCTCCCCACCCTGTCGTCCCCGGCGCCCTCTGCGTAACATGGCAGGACCACTTCGCCACCGGCCGCGCTGATGCATCCTCACCCCGTTCTCGCTCTCGAGCAGTGCGTTATCTACCAGATCTACCCCATGAGTTTTCAGGACAGCGACGGCGATGGCATGGGGGACATCAACGGCATCCGCCAGCGCCTGGACTACCTGGCGACGCTCGGAGTGGACCTGCTCTGGCTCACCCCCGTTTATCGCTCCCCCAGGCGGGACAACGGCTACGACGTGGCGGATTACCGCGCCATCGACCCCGCCTTCGGCACCCTGGCGGAGATGGACTCGCTCATTGCCGAGGCGGCCGCCCGCGGCATGGGCATCATGATGGACATAGTCGCCAACCACACCTCCACCGAACATCAGTGGTTCAGGCAGGCGCTGGCGGGGGATCCCCGCTATCAGGCCTACTACGTCTTTCGGGACCAGGCCTTCGTCGATGCCCACCCGGTGGACTCCATCTTCGGCGGCAGCGCCTGGGAATTCGTGCCGGCGCTCGGCAGCTACTACCTGCACAACTTCGATGCGAGCCAGGCCGATCTGGACTGGGACAACCCGGCGGTGCGGGCCGAGATGGCGGAGGTGATCAACTTCTGGCTGGCCAGGGGCATCATGGGGTTTCGCTTCGATGTGATCGACATGGTGAGCAAGGCGTGGTCGCCCCTTGCCATGAGCAACGGCCCCCGCCTGCACGACTATATCCGCGAGCTGAGCGACGCCAGCTTCGGCGGCAAGGGGATCATCACGGTCGGTGAGACCTGGGGGGCAGATCTGGCCCAGATGCGGCGCTATTCGAACCCGGATGACAGCGAGTTCAGCATGGTGTTCAACTTCGAGCACCTGGGGCTGGGGCAGGGCAAATGGACCTCCCGCTTTGACCCCCTCACCTTCAAAGGAGCCATGGCCCGCCACCAGAGCGGGCTGCACGGCCAGGGCTGGAACAGCCTGTTTCTGGGTAACCACGACCTGCCCCGCGCCGTCTCCCGCTTCGGCAACGACAGCACCGAATGGCGCGAGCTGAGTGCCAAGCAGTGGGCCCTGGTGCTGCACATGATGCAGGGCACCCCCTTCATCTATCAGGGGGAGGAGCTTGGCATGACCAACCGCCGCTGGCAGCCAGAGGAGCTGCGCGATGTGGAGGCCATCAACTACAGCGCCAGCCAGCCGGATCTGGCGCCCGCCGAGCTCGCCCGCCGCCTCGATACCATCGGCCGCGACAACGCCCGCACCCCGATGCAGTGGGACTCGAGCCCCCGGGCCGGTTTCAGCACGGCAGAGCCCTGGATCGCGCTCAACGCCAACCACGTTGAAATCAACGCCGCCGAGCAGCTGGCCCGCCCCGACTCCCTGTTTCACTGCTATCGCCGGCTGATTGCATTGCGCAAGGCCCACCCCGTCATTCGCCATGGCGACTTCGAGCTGCTGGATGGGGACGATCCCCTGCGCATCGGCTACCGCCGCCGCTGGCGGGATCCCGCCACCGGCCAGACGCAAGTGCTGCTGTTGCTCGCCAATCTCACCGCAGACCCCTTGCCCATGCCCCATTTTGACAAGCTAGACAGCGGCGCCAGCTTGCTGATGGGCAACTACCCCGGCCAGCCAGAGTGCTGCTTTGCGCCCTACCAGACGGCGGTCTGGCTTCTCGTGGAGCCCGCCATGGCGCTCGCGCCAGACACCCATAGAACCGAGCTGAGCAGGCCAGGTCAGGGGCGTTCGGGTTGACTCTCCCCAGGGATCTGCGTATTTTGCGTCCAGATTTCATGTTGGACTGCTCTGCAATGTTGTACATCCTGTTCAAATGCTCTGTCAGGAGGCTGTGCTCCGTGCACTAACACGATGAAGTGTTGCCCGGAGCCCATCTCTTCTGAATCTTCATCAGATAGCGCTTGCGCCCTCCAGAGAGGGAGGCGACCCCGCATCTGATGAGAACAGGAAAAAGGCCGGCGAGATGCTTCATCGCCGGCCTTTTTGTTTCTGATCTTCAGGACAAAGTTTCAACATTGCTTGGAACGGGGGCCGGTACGCCAAGTACCGCCCCCGTTTTTTTATGGATATAGCACCATGAGTCTGCTCAGCATTCACCATCTGACCTGTCACCTCGGTGACAAGACACTGTACCAGGACGCCAGCTTCACCCTGCTTCCCCGCGAACATATCTGCATCACCGGCAGGAACGGCGTCGGCAAAAGCACCCTGCTCAAGCTGCTCCAGGGGGAGCGCCAACCTGACGCCGGGGATATTCTCTGGCAGCCCGGTCTTGACCGGGGCTATCTCGACCAGCATGCGGAGCTGGACGGGCAACTGACGATACGGGCATATCTGCAAACGGCCTTTGCCCCCCTCTATCGGGCCGAGGCGGAGATGATGGCCATCTATGCCAGCCCGGCGCGCTGTGCCCAGCCCCATCAGCTGGCCCTGGCCGCCAGCCTCCAGACCACCCTGGAGAGCCAGTCGTTTTACCAGATAGAGAGCCGGATCGACGAGGTGGCCGCCGGCCTTGGCCTCACCCAGCTCGGCATGCAGACCCGCCTGGCCTGTCTGAGCGGCGGCCAGCGCCACAAGGTGATGCTGGCCGGCTTGCTGCTGCGCTCGCCGGATCTGCTGCTGCTCGATGAGCCGACCAACTACCTGGACAGCGCCCACGTCGCCTGGCTGGCAAGCTACCTGGAAGGCTTCACGGGCGCCTTCCTGGTGGTCTCCCACGACAGGGATTTCGTGAACCGCATCGCCACCGGCATCTGCGATATCGATCGCCTGCAGCTTCGCAAATACCAGGGCAACCTCGACAAGGCCATGGCCCAGAAGGGGGCGGATGATGTCGCTCACACCCGGCAATACCAGGCGCAGCAGAGGCAGATCGACAAGTTGGAGCGGTTCATCGCCAAGAACGGCGCCGGGGTCAACGCCAGCATCGCCAACGGCCGCAAGAAGCAGCTGGCGCGCATCGAGCGCCTGACCAGCCCGGAGCGGGACAAGGGGGTCTCCCTCGCGTTTCGCAGCGCCGGGGGCGGCGGCCAACAGGTGCTCGCCGCCTCTGAACTGGTCATCGGCCATGATCGCGCGCTGCTGGCGCCCCTGACTCTGACCCTCAGCCGGGGGGAGAAGGTGGTGATCGCCGGGTTCAACGGCGTCGGCAAGTCCACCCTGCTCAAGACGCTGGCGGGAGAACTGGCCCCCCTGGGCGGTGGGCTCAGTCTCGCCCCCGGGGTCAAGGCGGGCTACTTCGAACAGGCGCTGCACTGGCCGCATCCGGATGCCAGCCCGCTCGCCCTGGTGAAGGCCGCCTGCCCCGCCCTCGATGACAAGTGCGCCAGGCTGCATCTGGCCCGGGTCGGCATCACGGGCAAGCTGGCACTGCAACCGATCGCCGCCCTGAGTGGCGGGGAGCAGACCAGGGTGAAACTGTGCCGACTGGCCCTGCAACCCAGCAACCTGCTGCTCCTGGACGAACCGACCACCCATTTGGATGCCACCCTCAAGGCGGCCCTGCAACAGGCGTTGCAGGACTATGCCGGGACTGTGGTGGTGGTCTGCCACGAGCAGGCCTTCGTGGCCGGCTGGCCGGACCGGGTGCTGGACATTCACGCCCTCGCGGCCCGCAACTCGGTATCACATGCGTAAGGTGAAGATCATGTTATTGAAAGTATTGCTCTTTTTTATTGCGTTCCTGGTGGGTGCCGATGAGCTGATGCTGGGCCCCCTGCTGACCCCCATAGGCCGGGAGCTGGGGGTCCAGCCCGAGCGGGTCACGCTGTTCATCACCGCCTACAGCCTGGCGCTGGCGCTGATCGCCCCCCTGCTCGGCAGCCTCTCGGATCGCCTCGGCAGGGTGAGCATCATGCTGCCCGCCGCCCTGCTGTTCGGGGCCGCCTCCATCGCCACCGGTCTGGTCGATAGCTTCGAGTGGGGGCTGGCAAGCCGGGTGCTCACCGGCCTCGCCAGTGCCGGCATGCTGCCCATCGCCTTTGCCCTGGCGGCAGACGGCACTGGGAGGGATGCCATGAAGCGCATTGCCTGGGTGCAGTCCGGCCTGACGCTGGGCATGATAGCGAGCCCGGCACTGGGGGCGCTGCTCGCGCAGTGGCACTCCTGGCGCGCCGCCTTTATCCTGCTCGGCCTCTGTGCCTGGGGAGTGGCGGCGGCCCTGGCCCTGCTGCCCGCCGGCAGGTCTTTGGCAGACACATCGGCGACGCAGCAGGAGGATAAGGGCGTCCGCCTGCTGGCCATCCCGGGTGCGGCCGGCGCCCTGCTGGCCATGTGCCTGGGCCTGGGCGGCGGCATTGGCCTGTTCAATCTGGTCGGCCAGCACCTGCGCGACACCCTGGGCCTGTCGATGGGGTCTGTGGGGCTCCTCTATGGGGCCCTCGGCATCATCAGCGTCATCGGCAACCTGCTGATGCCCCGCTTGTCTGGCCGGGTCGAGAGCGGGCGCGTCCTGATGCGCCTGGCCCTGGTGGTCTGCGTGCCGGTCAGCGTCGGCTTCTATCTCTCTCCCGCCTCACTGCCTGCCCTGCTGCTGCCGCTCGGACTCTGGGCGCTGGCGGGCGGCATAGGATCCCCCGCCCTGCAAGGCCACATTGCCGGGCTCTCGTCGGCCCACAGGGGCATGCTGATGTCGCTGGCGATGACCATGATGCACCTTGGAGTGGCGCTCTGGTCTGCCGTCGCCGGGTTTGCCTACAGTGCGGGGCCTGTGGCCCTGGCACTGCTGGCCATGGCGCTCTTTGGCGGGGCCATCGTCGCCCTGCGCCCCGTCCGACCCGGGGTCTGATGGGCAGACCCGCAGACTCGCAGACTCGCACGCAACAAGGGCTCCCTCGGGAGCCCTTTTTTGTGTCAAGGGAGCGCATCAGGCCGGGATGCTGGCCAGCTCGTGGCGCTTCAACGCCAGCAGCGTGACGAGGAAGGCGGCGCTGGCGATCAGCGCCATGCCCACATAGGTGGCGCTGAACCCCGGGGCCAGCTCGGCCGGGCTCAGGCTCGCCAGGTTGTGGCTGGTCCCGGCTGGCAGGGCCCTGTGGAACAGCACGGCGCAGATGGCCACCCCGACCGCGCCCCCCAGCTCGCGGCCGAAGTTGAACAGCGACATGCCGATGCCGCGATCTTCCCGCGGCAGGGCGTTTTGCACCACCACAGAGAGGGCCGGCAGCACCAGTCCCAGCCCCAGACCGGCGAAGCCCAGCCCCAGATTGGCAAGGAGATCGAAGTGGATCTGCCACAGGGCCAGCGCCGCCAGGGCGAAGCCCGCCACCACGAAGCGCTTGTAATGACCGGAGTGGCCGATCAGCTTGCCGCCGACGAAGGCCCCCGCCGTGATGCAGACCATGAAGATAACCATGTAGAGGCCGCTCTCGCTGGCCCCCATCCCCTTCTGCCACTGCATCTGCAGCGGCAGGTAGACCAGCACGGCGAACATCAGCAGTTGCGAGGCCAGCGCCAGCAGCACGCTCACCAGATAACCGGGCAAGCGGGCCAGATGGGCGGGTAGTATGGGATCCTGGGCCCGTCGCTCCACCAGGATGAGCAGCAGCAGGGCCAGGGCCAGCCCCGCCGCCAGCCAGATGGCGGACAGCGCCGTCTCCGGCGAGAGCAGCAGCAGGGAGAGGGTGGTGACCGTGATGAGCAGCCCCGCCCCCTTCCAGTCGAAGCGGCTGTGCCGGCGCACGTTGAGGTGGCCCAGATTGCGGTTCACCAGCCAGAGCGCCAGGGCCCCGAGGGGCAGGTTGATCCAGAAGATCCAGCGCCAGCTCAGCTGCTCGGTGAAATAGCCCCCGAGCAGGGGGCCGGCGATGCTGGAGACCGCATAGACCGCCGAGATGTAGCCCTGATACTTGCCCACCTCCCGCGGGGGAATGCAGTCGGCGATGACGGTGAAGGCGAGCGCGATCAGGCCACCGCCCCCCAATCCTTGCAGCACACGGGCCGCCAGCAGGGTCGGCAGATCCTGGGCCAGGGCGCAGGCCACGGACCCTGCCAGAAACAGGCCGATGCCGATGTTGAGCATCCGCACCCGACCGAACAGATCGCTCAGCTTGCCGTAGATGGGCAGGGCGGCGGTGGCCGCCAGCAGGTAGGCGGTCACCACCCAGGTGAGGGCGGCGCCGGCGTTCAGCTCGGCTCCTATGATGGGCAAGGGGGTGGTGACTATGCTCTTTTCCAGTGAGCCCAGGGCGATCACCAGGGCCACGCTTGAGAAGACGGTTTTTGGGGACATAAAAGAGGCTCGCTACTGTGAGTTGCCGGCACCCGAGGCGCAGAGCGCATTATTGTCTCATAAATCAGCAGCCCATGGTCAAACCCGCCACCTGCCCCGACCATGACGACGGTCGCGGCATCCGGGGAGCGGATCTGGTACTGTGCTCTTTTGGCCGAGGAGGAAGTACCCCATGTCCGAGCAGTTCCAGTTTGAACAATACGACGCCCTGATCTTCGATATGGACGGCACCCTGGTGGACTCCATGCCCCTGCACCTGGATGCCTGGGAAACCACCAGCGCCGAGTTCGGCTTGCCGTTCGATCGGGCACAGCTCAACGAGTACGGTGGCATTCCCACCCGCAAGATAGTGGCCATGCTAGCCGAGCAGCACGGACTGGCCATCGACGTGGAGGCCTTCGCCCGCCGCAAGATAGCCCTCTACCTGGAGCGGATCGACAAGGTCCGCGTCTTCCCCGCCATGTGGGAGCTGGTCAAGCGCTGCCACGGCAAGGTACCCATGGGCATAGGCACAGGCTCAACCCGGGATCATGCGACGCACATACTGAGAAATACCGGCCTCGATGCCTTCATCCCCGTGCTGGTGAGTGCCGACGACGTGACCAACCACAAGCCCCACCCCGACACCTTCCTGAAAGTAGCCGAGCTGCTCGGCGCCAACCCCGCCAACTGCCTGGTGTTTGAAGACACCCCCATCGGCATTCAGGCGGGCAAGGCCGGCGGCATGACCACATTGCTGGCCACCGAAGGGGCGCTGCAGCGGGTGTGAGACCAGGTTAGCGAAGCGCCCGCCACTGCTGCCAGAGTCCGCCAAGGAAGGCGAGCAGGAAGAGGCCCAGGGCCACCTCCCAATGGAAAGTGAAATAGAGATCCGCCGGCAGGGACACCAGATAGATAAACAGGACGCTGAACAGGCCGCGACAGAGCGGCCCTTTCAAGACAGACCAGCGCAGCAGCGTGGCAACGCCGGCCCCCTTGCCAGACAGGGCCATCAGCTCATCCCCAGCAGGCCGAGAATGCCGGCGACTGTGTACCACGGATTGTGCACCCTGCGCTCCTCTTCCAGCGCCTCATGATTCTGCAACAGCGTCAGCACCTCGGCCGGGGTATCGGCAAAAGAGGGGGCAACGACAGTCACAAACCCCTGCTCGACCAGTTGGCGACGCTCATCGTCATAACCGACCGCCCAGGGTTCGAGATAGGTAAATGACTGGCCTTGTTTGAAGAAGTGATAGCGAGACATGGTGGGCTCCGAAGCATTGGACCCCCACTCTACACCGGCGGTTGCAAACTGGCTCACCCCGAATGGGTAGCCAACGCAGTCTCAAACAGGCCGAACGCTCTTCATGACATGACTCCGCACAAGGCGTGATACCCACCGCCAGAGGGCCGATGGTCCGCTCAAGCGGGCAGTTTCATGCCAGCGAAAAACCCGGGAGCACAGGGCCAAGGGGGCGTAGGCCAGGCGCAAAGTGCCATAAAAAAACGCCCCGTCCGGGGCGTTTCTACCAACAACCGCCGTTACATGGCGTTGGTGGATTCGAAGATCTTGTCGGCGGACGCCTCGACGAAGCCCGGGTAGAGCACACCGTCCGGCTGGGGGTAGCGCAGGGCGAACTCGTAGAAGCAGCTCGGTATGGTGCGCACGCCGTCGCTGAAGGGCACCTCGGCCTTGTCCGCCATGGTGGAGGATTGCTCCAGCATCACCTCGGGATCCCCCTTCACCTCGCCGCCGACGGTATTGAGCACGAAGCCCGCCGCCTTGAGCGCCTCGTTGACCTGCTGGATGGTGTCGAAGTCCTTCAGGCGGTTGATGTTGACGGTGAAGTGGTTGGCACGATAACCCCAGGCGGCCATCCAGGCGGCATACTCGCTCTCTGCCAGCAGGGTCTGGTAGTCGGCGTGGGAGACCTGCCAGGGGGCGCCGGCGTAGAGGAAGGCCGGGGTGTCGGTGAGGTGATCGGGCACCTGATCCACCAGCTTGTGGATGATGGCCTGGGCGCCTTCCGAGAGCTCTTCCACCTTCAGCTCGCTGATGAACACCTTGGGCGCATCGGGATCGGCATGTTCGAAGTGCTTGGCATAGAGCTTCTTGGCCTTGAACACATACTCGCCCTTCTCCTCGTACCCCAGGGCGCGGAAGTGGGCCGCCAGTTTCTCGAGACCGAGCTTGGGCAGGTTGTAGGTCCGAAACGCCACGTGATCGTTGATGATGGGGGCACCGCCCCCCAGCAGTTGGTGAACCTTGTGGGCACTGGGGGTGACTTGAATGTAGTTGTCCCACAGATGGCCAAACAGGGTCTCGATATCCTTTTGCATCTCTCTTTCCTTTGATTGCGGGTACAGACAAGGGCACCTGTTCAGTGCCCCTCTTTTATTTTCTTGTTATCAGAAGGTCAGACCGGGAGACAGCTGATCCGGCATGGCGGCCTTGCTGTCTTCGACGGAGGAGACCGGAGATATGACACAGTAGTCATCGGCATTGAGCCATCTCGTCTGCATCGCTATCTCCATGAACGATTAAAACGTCAAACCCGGGGACAGCTGATCCGGCATGCTCGCCTTGCTGTCTTCGACGGAGGCAACCGGATAGGCACAGTAGTCGGCGGCGTAGTAGGCGCTCGCCCTGTGGTTGCCGGAGGCACCTATGCCGCCGAAGGGCGCGGCGCTGGAGGCGCCCGTGATGGGCTTGTTCCAGTTGACTATGCCGGCGCGGATCCGCTTGAAGAAGTGATTCCAGTCCGCCTCGTTGTCGCCGAGCAGGCCGGCGGAGAGGCCGAAGCTGGTGGCGTTGCCCTGGTCGATGGCGGCATCGAAATCATCGTAACGAATGAGCTGCAGCAGCGGGCCGAAGTACTCTTCGTCCGGCAGCGCGCTGACCGCGGTCACGTCTATGATGCCCGGGGAGACAAAGCCGGTGCCCGCCTCCAGGTGCTTGAGGGTGAGCAGGCTCTCGCCGCCGAGCACTTGCAGGTTGGCCTGGGCCTCGACCATGCCGAGCGCCGCGCGCTCGCTGATCATGGCGCCCATAAAGGGCTGTTCGGCGGCGTCATAGAGACCGACCCTGATCTGGCCGACCACCTCCACCAGCCGTTTGACCAGCGCATCGCCACGCTCGCCGCGCTCCACGAACAGACGGCGGGAGCAGGTGCAGCGCTGGCCGGAAGTGATGAAGGCGGACTGGACTATGGCATGGACGGCACCGTCGATGTCGCTCACATCCTTGACGATGAGAGGGTTGTTGCCCCCCATCTCGAGGGCCAGGATCTTGCCCGGCTGGCCGGCAAACTGCTGGTGCAGGAAGTGGCCGGTGCGGGACGAGCCGGTGAAGAAGAGGCCGTCGATGTCCGGATTGCCGGCCAGCGCCTTACCGGTCTCCACCTCGCCCTGCACCAGGTTGAGCACCCCCTTGGGCAGCCCCGCCTCCTGCCAGATCTTCAGCATGGCCTCGGCCACCATGGGGGTCAGCTCGGAGGGCTTGAACACCACGGCGTTGCCGGCGATAAGCGCAGGCACTATGTGACCGTTGGGCAGATGGCCCGGGAAGTTGTAGGGGCCGAACACGGCGACCACGCCGTGGGGCTTGTGGCGCACGAACGCCTTGGCACCGGGCATGGGGTTCTCGACCGTGCCGGTGCGCTCGTCATGGGCGCGGATGGAGATGGCGATCTTGCCCTGCATGGCCGCCACTTCGGTGCGGGTCTCCCACAGCGGCTTGCCGGTTTCCCGGGCTATGGTCAGGGCCAGCGCCTCCTTGTGCTCGCCGAGCAGATCGGCATAGCGGCGCACTATGGCCAGACGATCCTCGAGGGCCAGATCGGACCAATGGTAGAAGGCCGCGCGGGCCGCCTTGACGGCGGCATCCACCTGGGCTGCGCTGGCCGCCCCCCCCTGCCAGATCACTTCGTTCCTGGCCGGATCTTTTGATTCGAACGGCTTGCCTTCACCGGCCAGCCACTGGCCATCGATAAACTGGACTAAAGACATCATCAATTCACTCCCTGTGGTGCACAGGCCGCCTCGGCAGCCTGCTTCAATGCGGTGATATGGACCCGTTATTCCAGATCGACGACCCGAACCATGTCGCCACTCTCCACCTTGAGGGCGGCCGCCATCTTGGGCGGAATGATGGCTTCGTGCTTGTCCAGATCGACCCGGATGTTGCCGTAGCAGGCGCGGTATTGCTCGAACCTGGCGTTGCAGACGAGGTAGGTGTGACCGCCGATGGGCTCACCCACCAGCACCGCCAGCTTCTGGCTGCGGCGCACGCTGCGGATGTGCTTCACGTCGCACTCGACGGTAGGGCCGGCATCGAAGATGTCGACATAGCCGCGGTTCACGAAGCCCTCGTCCTGCAGCATCTTGATGGCCGGGCGGGTCTTCTCGTGGGTCTGGCCTATGACGGCGCGCGCCTCGTTGCTCAGCAGGTTCACGTAGATGGGGTACTTGGGCATCAGCTCGGCGATAAAGCGCTTCTTGCCGATGCCGGTGAGGTAATCGACGGTGGGAAAGTCCATCGAGAAGAAATGCTTTTGCAGCCACTCGTAGAAGGGGCTGTGACCGTTCTCATCGGAGACGCCGCGCATCTCGGCGAAGACGGTCTTGTCAAACAGCTCGGGGTGCTCGGCCATGAACAGGAAGCGGTGCTTGGAGAGCAGACGGCCATTGAGCCCCTCGCGGGCACATTCGCGCAGAAACAGGGTGCACAGCTCGGAGTTGCCGGTGTAGTCGTTGGAGAGGGTGAGCGTCTCCACCACGTTGTAGATGCCGAGCTTGGGGGAAGAGTGCACCACCTTGCCGATGTG
This sequence comes from Aeromonas sp. Marseille-Q7275, assembly GCF_965119515.1. Taxonomy (NCBI): domain Bacteria; kingdom Pseudomonadati; phylum Pseudomonadota; class Gammaproteobacteria; order Aeromonadales; family Aeromonadaceae; genus Aeromonas; species Aeromonas sp. Marseille-Q7275. The sequence goes on along the minus strand of NZ_CBCPLW010000014.1, from coordinate 29,293 downwards.
GTAGTTGTAAAACGGCTGGGACAGGCCGACCGCCGCGTCTATGGCGCAGGTACCGACCATCTCGCCGGTCTCCAGGTCTTCGGCCACGAAGAAGTAGAGGCAATCGCCCTTGCCGGCGGGCTTGTCCAGGAAGGTCTGGGTCGAGGCATCGATCTTGCGTTGCAGCAGTTCATCGTTGACCGGCAACGAGGTCATGCCGGTGCCGGATTCGATGGCACAGGTCTTGAGGCCGGCGAAGTCGCGCTGCTCGATAGGACGGATAACCAACATAAATGACAACTCCCTTTCATTGACGACAGGTGGGGTCCCGGCTCCTGCCGGGAGGGCTCCCCACCTCAACTTGGATCAGGCGTTGACCACCTGAGCTACCGCTTTTTCGAACCGTGCCAGCCCTTCCTTGATGTCCGCTTCCGGGATCACCAAGGAGGGGGCGAAACGCACCACGTTGGTGCCCGCCACCAGCGCCATCAACCCCTGGTCGATGGAGGCCAGCAGGAAGTCACGGGAGCGTCCCTTGTAGTCATCGTTCAGCACGGCGCCCAGCAGCAGGCCCTGGCCACGCACTTCGCTGAAGCAGTGGTACTTGGCGTTGATGGCGGCGAGACCATCGCGGAACAGTTGCTCGCGCTGCTTGATGCCGCTCAGCACTTGCGGGGTGTTGACCACGTCCAGCACGGCTTCGGCCACGGCGCAGGCCAGCGGGTTGCCGCCGTAGGTGGAGCCGTGAGTACCCACTTTCAGGTGAGACGCGATCTCGGTGGTGGTCAGCATGGCGCCGATGGGGAAGCCGCCGCCGAGCGCCTTGGCGCTGGTGAGGATGTCCGGCGTGACGCCAAGGCCCATGTAGGCAAACAGCTCGCCGGTACGACCGACCCCGGATTGCACCTCGTCATAGATCAGCAGGGCATTGTGCTTGGTACAGAGTTCGCGCACTCCTTTGGCAAACTCGTCGGTGGGGCTGATGATGCCACCCTCACCTTGCAGCGGCTCCATCACCACGGCGCAGGTATTGTCGGAGATGACGGAGGCCAGCTCGGCCAGATCGTTGTAGGTCACGTGGGTGATGTCGGCGGGCTTCGGACCGAAGCCATCGGAGTAGGCCGCCTGGCCGCCGACGCTCACGGTGAAGAAGGTACGACCGTGGAAGCCCTGGTGGAAGGCGATGATCTGGGTCTTGTGGGCACCGAACTTGTCGATGGCGTAACGACGGGCCAGCTTGAGGGCGGCTTCGTTCGCTTCGGCGCCGGAGTTGCAGAAATAGACCTTCTCGGCAAAGGTGGCGGCGACCAGCTTCTTGGCCAGGCGCAGGGCCGGCTCGTTGGTCATCACGTTGGAGAGGTGCCACAGCTTCTCGCCCTGGGTTTTCAGAGCCTCGACCAGCTTGGGATGGCAATGGCCCAGACCATTGACCGCGATCCCGCCCGCAAAGTCGACATACTCGCGGCCTTCCTGATCCCAGACACGTGATCCCTCACCGCGCACCGGAATGATCTTGGCCGGCGCATAGTTGGGAACCATCACTTCATCAAACACTTCACGTGTCACTGCCAACAACTCTGACATATTGCTCTCCTGCTAGCTCGCGGCAGAATAATCCACCGCCCAAAAGTTAAATCCGTGTAAACGTGGCGGAATTATCACAGAAAAAAAGTAAAAAGTCTGTAACTTAACCGCCAATGAGGAACAATGTTCGATTGCCCGTGAGATTTTAGGCAACCGCATTGCATAACGGCTCAGGGGGTGTTGGCAAGAGATAATTTGGGCAGGAAGCAGGGTGAATAAAGTGTCAGGGAAAATTTTTTTGGCCTCATTTCGATTATGAGACGAGGATCACAATTTTTTCAGGAAACGGCTAAAAAATTGGCCAGCAACTGGTGCCCCTGCTCGCTCAAAATACTCTCCGGATGGAACTGAACCCCTTCCAGCGCCAGTGTTTTATGCCGCAGCCCCATGATCTCGTCCATGGAGCCATCGGCGTGTTCGCTCCAGGCGGTCACCTCGAAACAGTCGGGCAGGGTTTCGCGCTCCACGATGAGGGAATGGTAGCGGGTGACCCGCAGCGGATCCTTGAGCCCCTTGAACACCCCCTCCCCCGTATGGCGGATGAGGGAGGTCTTGCCGTGCATCACCTGACGGGCACGGACCACATGGGCGCCGAACGCCTGCGCCAGGGACTGGTGGCCGAGGCAGACGCCGAGAATGGGGATCTCACCGGCAAAACGGGAGATAGCCGCCAGCGAGATGCCCGCCTCGTTCGGCGTGCAGGGACCTGGAGAGATCACCAGATGGCTTGGGGCAAATCGGGCTATCTCTTCCAGGCTGAGCTCGTCGTTGCGCCTGACCACCACCTCCTGCCCCAGGGCGCCGAAATACTGCACCAGGTTCCAGGTAAAGGAGTCGTAGTTGTCGATGAGTAACAGCATGCAAAAGCCCTGAGAATGAGGTCGAGGCGGTGATCGGACAGCCCATTGTGGCTATCTACGGACAAACGCCGCGCATTCTGGCATGTCTGCCCGGGTTAATAAACCGCTGAGGGGCTGTCGCACGGGTATGGAGACGGCCTCTTTTCTACAAGATTAACTGTCTGCCATCTCGAGGAGATAGCCCCATGGCGCTGGTCAACCTATACCTTCAGCGGGAAAGCAGGTGAGAGCAGGCAGAAGACACCGGATAGCCCATGACTGGACAGGGGGAAAGGCGAAGCAAGGCGCAAGGGCCGAAAGCGGGGTGTGAAATGGCGGCCCATCGGCAGATGGGCAGAGCCCGGGAGCGCCTCAGCGATCCAGATAACGCCCCTGCTCCAGCTCGCGCTCGCGCTGGCATTCAGCCAGATAGATGGCGGCGGCGATGGCCGGGGTCTTGTGGTGCTTGTCGATGGCATTGGAGACCATCAGCTGCAGGGTGTTGAGGTTCTTGGCCTTGCGGAACTTGCGCAGCCAGTGGCCCTTGTCACTCAGTTCTTCAATCACTGTATTTGATTCGACAGACATGCTTTCTCTTGGGGCAAGCGCCCGCGTTTGACATTGGAAGAGGAGATGACGAACCAGGGGTCGGGTAAAACAAAGAAAGCCAGGCAAATACCCAGCTCTCTACAACTACACCTTCCCAGTATGTCAGGCTCGAGGAACGAAGCCGACAACATCATATACGCTGATCAGGGTTTTTTCAGCCCTTTCCCGCGCCTTTTGTGCGCCAGCCGCCAAAATTGCCTGCAGATGAGTCTCATCCTGACGCAGCTCGCGGAAGCGGGCCTGGATGGGCTCCAGCAGGGCGACCACGGCATCGGCCGTCTCGCTCTTGAGGTGGCCGTACATCTTGCCCTCGAAGTGCTGCTCGAGCTCGGGGATGGAGCGACCAGTCACCCCGGACATCAGGGTCAGCAGGTTGGAGACTCCTGGCTTGTTCTCGGGATCGAAGCGCACCACGGCCGGCTCGTCCGAGTCGGTCATCGCCCGCTTGATCTTCTTGACGATCTGCTTGGGATCTTCCAGCAGGCCGATGAAGTTCGCCTCGTTGTCGTCGGACTTGGACATCTTCTTGGTGGGATCCTGCAGGCTCATCACCCGGGCACCGTCGGTCGGGATGAAGGGCTCAGGCAGGGTGAACACCTCGCCGTAGAGGTTGTTGAACCGGGTGCAGATGTCGCGGGTCAGCTCCAGATGCTGCTTCTGGTCGTTGCCGACCGGCACCTGGTTGGCCTGATAGAGCAGGATGTCCGCCGCCATCAGCACCGGATAGCCGAACAGGCCGACGTTGACGTTGTTCTCGAAACGGGCGGACTTGTCCTTGAACTGGGTCATGCGCGACAGCTCGCCCATCTGGGTGTAGCAGTTCAGGATCCAGCCGAGCTCGGCGTGCTGGGGCACGTGGGACTGGATGAAGACGGTGCTCTTGGCCGGATCGATGCCGACCGCCAGATAGAGGGCGGCGGCATCCAGGCACGCCTTGCGCAGGGCGGCAGGCTCCTGGCGGGTGGTGATGGCGTGCAGATCGACGATGCAGTAGAGGCAGTCGAAGTCATCCTGCATGTTGACCCACTGACGCAAGGCTCCCATGTAGTTGCCTATGGTCAGCTGGCCCGAGGGTTGGGCCCCGCTCAATACGATTGGTTTAGCCATGAATGTGTTGATCCTTGTTATTCTGCCAAGAGGGCATCGAGCTCTGCAAACTGCTCGCATACCCAGTCAGGGCGGGAATCTGCGATGGGACGGCCATAGTTGTAGCCGTAGGTGAGCCCCACCACCTTCATGCCGGCAGCCTGGGCGGCCAGCACATCATTTTCGGAGTCCCCCACCATCAGGGTGCGGGACGGGCTGACCCCAAGCTCGTGGCAGGCGTGCAGCAGCGGATCCGGGCTCGGCTTCTTGACGGGCACACAGTTGCCCCCCAGCCAGAGAGCGAAACAGTCGCCGATGCCGAGGGCATCCAGAATAGGCTGCACGAAGTGACTCGGCTTGTTGGTCACCACGGCCTGGCGGTAACCGAGCGCCTGCAGGCGGCGCAGGCTCTGCTCCACCCCGTCATACATGGCCAGCCCTTGCAGCAGGCAGGCCTGATAGTGCTGGTCGAACAGGGGGCGGGCCTTGGCAAACAGCTCGGGCGCCTCGCGATAGTCCAGCGCACGCTGGATCAGCTTGTCGGCGCCGTTGCCGACCCAGGTGCGCACCACGGCCTCGTCGGCCTCGGGCAGCCCCAGATCGGTCAGGGTGCGGTTGACCGCCAGCGCCAGTTGGGAGGCGCTGTCAATCAGGGTGCCATCCAGATCGAACAGTACCAGATCGAAGGGACGTTCAACGGACATGAGCCAGCTCCGCCCGCATCTGGTCGATCACCGCCTTGTAATCCGGCTTGCCGAAGATGGCGGAGCCCGCCACGAACATGTCAGCCCCGGCGGCGGCGATCTCGCGGATGTTCTCCACCTTGACGCCACCGTCGATCTCGAGGCGAATGTCACGGCCGCTCTCGTCGATCAGGCGACGCACCTGACGCAGCTTGTCGAGGGTACCGGGAATGAAGCTCTGACCACCAAAGCCCGGGTTCACCGACATCAGCAGGATCACGTCCAGCTTGTCCATCACGTACTCCAGGCAGGTGAGCGGCGTGGCCGGGTTCAGCACCAGACCGGCCTGGCAACCCTGCTCCTTGATGAGACCCAGGGTACGGTCCACGTGATCGGAGGCTTCCGGGTGGAAGGTGATCAGGTTGGCACCCGCCTTGGCAAAATCGGGCACGATGCGATCCACCGGCTTGACCATCAGGTGCACATCGATGGGGGCCTCGATGCCGTAGTCACGCAGGGCCTGACAGACCATGGGGCCTATGGTCAGGTTGGGGACATAGTGGTTGTCCATCACGTCGAAGTGCACCACGTCGGCTCCGGCGGCCAGCACCTTGGCCACATCCTCGCCCAGACGGGCAAAGTCGGCGGAGAGGATAGAGGGGGCAATCAGAAAGTCTTTCATCAGCGTCATCCATTGGCAGCGTGGCAGAAAAAGCGGCGCAATTTTACCGCAAACGTGGAATGAAAACGACCCGCAAGTGCAGAAGACGCAAGCCGCGAGTCTCACCGCAAAGGTGGGATGAACACAACCCGCACCTGCAGAAGACCCGGACCGCGAGTCTCACCACAAACACGCAATGAAAACGACCCGCACCTGCAGAAGACGCGGACCGCGAGTCTCACCGCAAACACGGAATGAAAACGACCCGCGCTTGCCCGACCAGACAGGCGCAATGCCTGGGCAGAAACGACAACGGTCCCCGCAGGAACCGTTCATGACTCAACCGACAGAGACCAGCTCGGCCTCACCGGGGTAATGGCCCTGCTCGGGGGCTATGCCGGGCGGATAGAGCGCCAGCAGCTCGGCCACCTTGTTGCGGCTGCCACCGTTGCGGCTGATGGTGCGCTTGACCAGGATCTCGTCCAGCCGGGCCCCGCGGTAGAGTTCCCGGGTCAGCTCGATGTCGTGGTTGCTGATGAGCACGGGCACCCCCTTGTGGGCGGCGGTATGACGGGCCAGCCTGGCCAGCAGGGCCTGATCGTCCAGGGTGAAACCGCCGGCCGAGTAGGTGGTGAAACTCGCCGTGGTGGAGAGCGGCGCATAGGGGGGATCGCAGTAGATCACCCAGTCCTCCTCCGCCCTGGCCATGGCATCGGCATAACTCTCGCAGATGAAGGTGGCCTTCTGGGCCTTCTCGGCGAAGGCCCACAGCTCTTTCTCCGGGAAATAGGGCTTCTTGTACGAGCCGAACGGCACGTTGAAGCCGCCCTTCTTGTTGTAGCGGCACAGGCCGTTGAACCCGTGGCGATTCAGAAACAGGAACAGCTGAGCCCGTTCGAACCCGGCTTCGGTCTGGTTGAACTGGGTGCGCAGCCGATAATAGGCGGTCTTGTGGTTGTGCTCGGCCACAAACAGCTTGCGCGCCTCGCGGATAAAGTTGTCCGGCTGCCGCTTGAGGTGATTGTAGAGACCGATCAGATCCGGATTGATGTCGTTGAGCACATAGGCATCGTAATCCGTGTTGAGAAACACCGAGCCCGCTCCGACGAAGGGCTCCAGCAACACACGCCCGGCCGGCAAGCGCTCGGCAATCTCTTCGACCAGGGAGTATTTTCCCCCGGCCCATTTTAAAAACGCGCGTGTTTTTTTCATGGAAGTCCGGTGTTAAGAAGGCAATGCCCAAAAAAGGGGGACGATTCTACCCCCTTCCCCGGGCGACTGGCTATTGCTTCAATTCTTTTTGTATCTGGGCAAACGACTTGGGCCAGGGTTGTCCCTTGAGCAAGGCGGGAGAGAGCTTGCGGATCGCCGCCTTGGCCTGGGTGCTGTTGGCATGGTCGCCCTGCACCACCACGTACCAGGGGCTGCCACGGAAGCGGGTCTTGTAGACCCAGACCTTGCCCGCCAGCCCATGCTCGGCCACGAAGCTGTCGACCGCTTGGGTGTTGCTCGCCCCCATCAGCTGGACGCTGTAGTGGTTCCTCGCCTTCTTGTTGAGGGTCGCCACCGGCGTCAGGGCCACCTTGGGTGCCAGCGCCGCGGCGGGCGCAGTCGCGGCAGGAGTGGGCGTCGCCTTGGCAACGGGCGCCGTGCTCTGTGCCTGTGCCGCCGCCCCGGTCGGAGCAGCACGGGAACTACCTCCGACCAGCTCGTCCACCACCGCCGTCGGCAGGGCACCGCTGACGTTGGGCTGTGTCATCAGTTTCTCAACCACTTCGTCGGAGATGACGACTCGGCGCCCCTCGTAATTGCTCGACTCCGTGGTGACCGTCTCGCTCTCGACCTTCTTGGGCAAGGTCTTGGCATCGGGTTGCCAATCCCGGGCGACCTGGTTGCCTGAGACGCTGGCATCGGCGCCACTGTTCGCCTGGCTCCCCTGGGCCCCGCTCGCCGCGCCGACGCTCAGCGGATCGGTCGCGACGGGGTCGGGCAACGCCATCCCCTGGGTCGAGGTCTGGGGTTGCTCCTTGCCCGCCTCCTCGAACAGGGGGAGATAGCTCAGGGCCAGCAAACCGGCGGCCGCCAGGGCCAGCACGGTCGCAATCTTCTTGACGGGCAACTCGGCCTGACGTTTCTTGGGCCTTCTGTCGGTCATGACATCCTCCAATGACTGCATGATGGCGGACGGGTGTCCCCCCGCCCCCTTCAGGATCTCTTCCACTTTCGGCTTGGGCAAGAGGGCCGCTGGGATCTTCAGCTCCTTGGCCTTCTCATACAGGAAGATCCGTTGCTCAGGCGCGCTCAGTGGCGCGACTTCCAGCTCGAGCGCGGGCATGGCACGCCCCTTGAGGGCACTCTTCTGATCGCGACACCAGACGTCACTGCCCGAGAGCAGGATGGCCAGTTTATGGGGAGAGGCCAGGGTATCGTTGTGGCGACAGAGCGCCCACAGCTCCCCCACCAGTTCGGCGGGCAGGGTGTCGGCGCGCTCGATCATGAGCAGCAGGGTGGAAGGTTTGCCCTCCAGCATGCGGAAGAAGCTGTCGGCCAGCGCATCCTGTGCATTGAACAGGGGGCGCGCCACCACCTGCTGAAGCAACAACTGGCGCACGTCCGCCATCTTCATGGCCGGGCTGCCGATGAGGCTCACCACCCGAACCGAGTCAGGCAGTTGGGCAAGCAGGGATTCACACAGGGTGCCACGGCCGCTGCCGGGCTTGCCTGAGAGAAAAATAAAGGGGTGATTGAACTCAATCAGATGCAGCAGCCGGTCAACCAGCTGCCGCTGGGAAGGCAATTTCAGCAATTTGTTATTGGTCACGACCAGACTCGATCACCGCCATCAACTGCGCATCCGTCACATCGGCCACTACCTGGGCCTGTCCGATCCCGATCGGCAACACCAGCCGCAGCTTGCCTTCCAACACCTTCTTGTCACGGCGCATATGGCGAATGAAGGCGGCAAAATCCATCTCGGGCGGCGCCAGCACCGGCAGGTCCGCCGCCAGCAGCAGATCGCGGACTCGTGCAACCTCTTGCGCCGTCATGTCGCCACGGGCCAGGGCTGTCTCGGCCGCCAGCATCATGCCCGCCGCCACCGCCTCCCCATGGAGCCAGTTGCCATAGCCCTTCTCGGCCTCGATGGCATGGCCGAAGGTGTGACCCAGGTTCAGCAGGGCGCGCACACCATGCTCGGTCTCGTCCTGACCGACCACGTCGGCCTTGATTTCGCAGCAACGGCGAATGGCATAAGAAAGGGCATCGGCGTCAAGGCGTTGCAGCCGCGCCATGTTGACTTCGAGCCAGGAGAAGAAGGCCGCATCCCAGATGATGCCGTACTTGATCACCTCGGCCATGCCAGCGGCAAATTCCCGCGCAGGCAGGGTCTTGAGGCAATCGGTGTCGATGATCACATGCTTGGGCTGATAGAAGGCGCCCACCATGTTTTTGCCAAGAGGGTGGTTGACGGCGGTCTTGCCGCCGACGGAGGAGTCAACCTGGGAGAGCAGTGTGGTAGGCACCTGAATGAACGGAATGCCTCGTTGATAGCTTGCCGCAGCAAAGCCGACAACGTCGCCTATCACGCCGCCCCCCAGGGCGATGAGGGTGGTGTCACGACCATGACTGGTTTCCAGCAGAGCAGACATGATCCGCTCGAAGGTAGCCAGGGTCTTGTAGGCCTCGCCATCCGGCAGGATCAGGTGTTCAACCTGAAAACCGGGCAGCAACTGAATGATCTGCTCAAGATACAAGGGGGCGACGACGGTGTTGGTCACTATCATGACCCGCTTGCCCTTGATCGTCTGTGCCAGCACCTCGGGGCGTTGCAACAGACCAGCAGCTATCTCAATCGGGTAGCTGCGCTCACCCAGTTCGACCTTCAACCTTTCCATGGACGTCCTCTATTGATTACATGCCAATCAACTTAACGATTTGATTAGCTACAACTTTTGCACTTTGATCATCCGTCTGGATGACAAAGTCAGCGACTTCTTCATACAGGGCGTTGCGCTCGAGGGCCAGACGCTCCAGCACTTCGCGGGGCGGCTCTTCGGTTTGCAACAAGGGGCGACGCTTGTCTCTCTGGGTACGCGCCAGTTGCTTTTCAATGGTGGTTTCGAGGTAGACCACGATGCCGCGCGCAGAGAGTTTGTTGCGGGTTTCACGGCTCTTGATGGCGCCGCCGCCCGTTGCCAGCACGATACCCTGCTGCTCGGCGAGTTCACCGATCACCTTCTCTTCGCGGATCCGGAAACCCTCTTCGCCTTCAACATCGAACACCCAGCCGATATCGGCACCACTGCGGCGCTCAATCTCATGATCTGAGTCGAAAAACTCCATGTGCAGTTGTTCTGCCAGATGTCTACCTATGGTGCTCTTGCCCGCACCCATGGGACCTATCAGGAAAATATTGCGTTTCTCAGCCATGTCTTTTCGTTAGTAATTACAAACTGTATGGCCCCGGTAACTACTCGACCGGGGTACCTATGAACCTTATCTTGCGATGGATCAGGAGGGGGATTATCTCAATAGAAACCAGGACTGGCAACCGCAGCCCTTACGCCCCAGCCTCATCGGGGCGTAAGGTTATATGTGTTTTACCCTCACATGTAAAGTTTTCAGAGGGCGTCGGTGACTATCCTCGGGGTCACGAAGATCAGCAGTTCACGCTTCTTGTTCTCGCTGGTGGTTTTCTTGAACAGGTAACCGAGACCGGGAATGTCCCCCAGCAGCGGCACCTTGCTGACGTCGCTCTTGATGGTCTGCTGATAGATGCCGCCCAGCACCAGGGTCTCGCCGTTGTTGACCAGCACCTGGGTGGTGATGGACTGGGCGTTGATGGAGACCGCATCCCCGGTACCGGTCGGGACGGTTTCCCCCTTGGTATCCTGGGTCACGGTCAAATCCAGGATGACCCTGTTGTCCGGGGTGATCTGTGGCGTGACCTTGAGACTCAGCACCGCCTTCTTGAAGGTGACCGAGGTCGCCCCGCTGGACGAGGACTCCACATAGGGGATCTCTGTCCCCTGCTCGATCAGGGCCGGCTTCTGGTTCGCCGTGGTGACGCGAGGACTCGCGATGATCTCGGCCTTGCTCTCCTTCTCCAGCGCCGACAGTTCAAGGTCGAGCAGAGTGCCATTGGCCAGACGGGCAACCTGGAAGGCCAGGGTGCCAGCGGCGTTGGTCACCGGCAGGTTGACGTTCAGCCTGTCTTCTATGCCGGGGCGCGTGATGGTGGAGCTGCCGTCATTATTACCGGCGCCATCATTGCCCTCTATGGTGCCCGAGGTGCCGTTGCCATGACCATCCGTCTTGGTCACCCCCCAACGCACCCCCAGAGCCTCGTCGAAGCCGTCGTCTATGGTCACCATGCGTGCCTCGATCACCACCTGCTTGACCGGGATATCGAGGATATCCAGCATCCGCTTGACGTTGCCGATGACATCCGCCGTATCCTTGACCACCAGCACGTTGGTGCGCTCATCCACGCTCACCGCCCCTCTGGGAGAGAGCAGCTTGGTACTCTCGGAGGAGAGCAGGGCCGCCACTTCGGATGCCTTGGCATAGTTGATCTGCAGATACTCAGTATAGAGCGGCGCGAGATCGGCCACCTGGTTGCGGCTCTCCAACTGCTGTTTCTCTCGTGCGGCAATCTCGTCCGCCGGAGCCACCAGCAGGATATTGTTGTCCAGTCGCTTGTCGAGCCCTCTGACCTTGAGGATGATGTCGAGCGCCTGCTCCCAGGGCACGCCATCGAGGCGCAGGGTAATGTTGCCGGAGACGGAATCCGTGGTCACCAGGTTGAGGTTATTGAAGTCGGCGATGATCTGCAGCACGGTTCGAACAGGAATATCCTGGAAGTTCAGCGAGATTGGCTTGCCCTGATATTGTTTCGCTGTCGTGGTGGCGACCCGCTTTTTCACCTCTATGATGAACATCTTGTCGGCCTGGTCGTAGCGATAATCAAACTGGCCGTTGACCGAGAGCTCAAACAGGGTGTCATTGCCCTGGCGGAACACCTCCACCTGGGAGACCGGGGTCGCAAAATCCTGCACATTGATAAGATTTAGCTGATCATCCGGGATCCGGGTACCGTGGAACTTGGCAAGCACCTTCTGGCCACGACTGCTCACATCCACCGCCGCCGAGCTGTTGTCCAGAGTCACGAGAAACTCCCCCTGCCCCTCCTTGCCACGGCGAAAATCCACCCCCTTGACCGAGTTGAAATAAGCACCGCCTGCATTCGCCTGCGAGACGGACAGCACGGGCTTGCTGGCCGCAGCGGGGGTGGGAGCCGCCACGGGAGAGGAGACAGCCGCGGGCTGGTACTGAGACTGGTTCTGGGCAACCCGCTGGGTATCAATCAGTGCAGACTGGGTCACAGGCTGACTCCTGACAAGGGCCGACGGACTGGCAGCAGGAGAGCTCGTCGTCGCAGCCACCGGCTGGCCGGCCTTCTCTCCCAATGACACCAGCAATTTGTTGCCCTGTTGATGGACCAGATAGGGGGTCAGTTGATCGAGCGCTATCTTGATATCCAGCCCCTCTCCCTTGCCCTCCACCTTGAGGTTGTCCACCCCCTGCTGCTTGATGGGCAGCGGATTGACCGTCAGCGCCCCTATGGCGCCTGGCACGTGCAGCAGGAGCTGATTGGGCTCATACGACAGTCTGTCGGTAAATCCGCTCACTGGCTCGCTGAAGCTCAGCTCCAGCAGGAGTTGATCGGCCAGCAGCGGATTCACCTTGACCTCCTGCAACGCCGGCACCGCCCACACCTGAGTGCATACGCCCAGCCACAGCAGCGCCACACCCCTCATCCTTCTTATTGTTCTCATCTCTGCTCATCCCTGATCATAGTTTTGCGTCGAGATTGGCCATGGCCAGCTGAGTTTCTCGGGTGACCCAGCATCCTTTGCCATCCGGTACCGTTTCCATCAAGTCAACATGAGTATTCGTTATCTTGATGACTCTCCCCTGATCCAGTCCCATGTACTGATTGAGCCCCACACGCACGGCTTGCCCGTCCGGGGTCCTGATCAGTGCCCACAACTGTCCCTGCTTGCCGATGGACCCCTTCATGCTCAGACTGGCCAGCGAGTAACGCTCCAGCACCTCCTTCTCCCGACTGGCCACTATCTGGGCGCAGTCCGGCTTGGTCTTGGCATCCACCCTGGAGCTGGTCTCCGGTTGTGGTTCAATGAAGGGACTGCGCTGATCGCTGTGCTGATAGGCCATGGGGGAGAATGGTTTTATCTCCGGCAAGGGCTCGATCGGGGTGGGTTTCCTCGCCTTGGTTTGTTGTACGTACTCGTCCATGTCCTCCTGCCCGCCACAGGCCGTCAACAACAGCACCGGCAAGAGGAGTCCGATCACTCTCATGCTCATGGCTTCTGCTCCAGGGTTTTACCGTTGTACTTGTAGGTCTTGGCCTGCATGGACATGCCTATCAACTCGTCCTGACCCGGTCCTTGATTGAGCTGAAACGACTCCAGGATCACGATCCGCGGCAACGCGGCCATGTCTGCCGTGAACTTGCCGAGCTCGTGATAGGTGCCCACCACCTCGATGCGCATGGGCAGCTCGGTCGAGAACTCGTGTTTGACCTCTGCCTCCCAGTTGATCCTGTTCAATTTGAGCCCGTTATCGGTGGCAATGAAGCTGATGTCATCCAGCAGCCCCGCCACTTCATGGGTGTTGGGCAACTGCTTGAGCTGGGTATCCACCAGATGCTCCAGTTGTACCATCTGCTTCCTGTACGCCTCCAGGTTGGCGGCCAGCATGGCCTTGCTCTCGAATTGGGCCTTCAGCTCCTGCTCTTTAGCGGCTTCCTGACGCAAGGCCGTCAGGGAGTTGGCAATCACATAGTAGTAAATGGCGCCGCCCAGCAGGGCGCAGCAAAACAGGATGAAGATCCCCTTGGCGACTTTCGGCCAGCGCGCGATGTCATTGAGATCCAGGTCATTGAGCTGTTGCAGGTTCATTTTTGCCCCTTAGTCGCGACCGGAGCGACGCCAGCAATCTGGAACATCATGGAGAACTGGCTGAGGGCCACGGGCGCCACGTCTGCCGAGAAGATGGTGCTGAGCTGAGACTGCCCCAACCAGCCAGACCCATCGATGCGCCTCATCATGCTGGCAACCCGGCCATAGGCTTCTGCCTTGCCGTTGACATCGATTCTGTTGGCCTGCAAGGCCAGGGTATTGAGATAGACCCCATTGGGCACCAGCACGGGTAGCTGGTTGAACAGGCGTACCGGTATGTTGCGCCTTGTCTGCAACTGCTCGATAAGCTGCATCCGATCGATCAGCTCCTTGCGGCGCTCCTTGAGCAGCCGGATCTCGCCGAGCTGGGTATCGAGCGTGGCCATCTCCTGCTGCAGACGCTGGTTGCGCTGCTGCTGAGACCCGATCTGCTGCTGCACCAACCAGTCGACGGCAAAGGCAAGAGAGGCGGTGGCCGCCAGAAAAAGGCCGATCATGATGCCAAACTGCTTCTTCTGGCGCTGGGCCCTGGCCAGCCGCCAGGGCAGGAGGTTTATATTTGACATGGTGTGAAGCTCCGCAGTGCCAGACCGAATGCCGCCATGTATTTGGCTCCATGGATGAGGCCGCCTTCCCCCTTCGGCTTGCCAAACAAGGCGAAGGGGTCGGGATGCAGCACTTCACAGTTGAGCTCGCTGCCTATCTGCCCGACTAGACCAGGCAGCAGGCTGCCCCCTCCCGTCAGCACCAGTTTTGACAGCTCCTTGTTGCCAGACGAGCTGCAAAATAGCTGCACATTGCGCTTTACCTGCAACACCAGGGTGCTGAGATGAGGCAACAACACATCCACCTCATGGTCGGCAGGCAAGCGACCCTGTACCTTGGCAAGCTCCGCCTCGTCCAGGCTCATGCTGTAAAAAGAGGCCAGGGCCTGGCTGTATTGATCGCCACCGAAATTCTGCAGGCGGGAGTAGACGACCTCCCCCCTGAGCAGGGCGGCAAAGGTCATGGCACTGGCGCCTATGTCGACGATACCGACCGGCTTGTCCCAGGTCTTCAGCTCGGGAAGACAGGCCAGCACGGCACGCCCCAGCGCATGGGCCCCCACGTCCACCACCATGGTCTTCATGCCGGCTTCCATCAGCGCACTGACCCGGCCGTTGACGCTCTCGGTACGCGCCGCGCTCAGCAGCACCTCCTGGCGGCTCTCGTCGGCCGTCAGACCGAGGATCTCGAAATCCAGGCTGACCTCATCGAGGGGGAAGGGAATGAGCTGTTCTGCCTCCAGGTGAACCTGGTTCTCCAGCTCGTTCTCGTTGATGTTGGCATCAACCTGAATGACCTTGGTGATGACATTGGAGCCCGTCACGGCCGTGGCCACGAGCTGACAGTCCCCTTGAATGAGCCGCTTGAGCGACTTGAGGGACTGGCTGACCCGTTCAATGTCCTGCAGTTGATAATCGACCAGGGTGCCCTTGGGCATGGTTATCTCGGCAACCGATTCGAGATGCACCTTGCCAGGACGTCCGCTGAGGGTGACGGCCTTGATGGTTTGACTGCCAAAATCAATGCCCGCCAAGGAGAGGAGGGATCCCTTACTTAGTAGCCCAAACATATACACATCCATGCGTTATTGGGTTTTAGGACTTATTGTAGGACAGCGCATCACGACGTGATGACTTAACTCAATATAATGCTCTATCTATCAATGTCATAAAGTTTATGTCAAAAGTTGACGCTCCTCTCCTTTCGGCCTTGAATGCGGCCCCCTTGGTAATTGCGTCCTGGAATGCTACCCTCCCGCCTCTTCTCGAGGTCGATGTCCCCGGACAGGAAAACCTCGAATCCGCGAGGGTAAAAAGGCTATACTCTGCGCCCGTTGGCTAATTTTAAGACGATTGGTAGTTCTTCCATGCTGAAATGGCTCGTTCGCCTGTTTATTGTCATGATGCTGGGTGCAGTGCTGGGTGTTGCCAGCCTCATCGGCATCTACTTCTACATCAAGCCCCAGTTGCCGGATGTGAGCGCCCTGCGCGATGTCAAACTGGCCACCCCGATGAAGGTGTACAGCCGGGATGGGGAGTTGATCTCCCAATTTGGCGAAATTCGTCGTATCCCGTTGCGGCTGGATGAAATTCCCCAGTCCATGATAGATGCCGTGCTTGCCACCGAAGATGCTCGCTTCTATGAGCACCCGGGCATAGATCCCATCGGCATCATCCGGGCCGCCACCGTCTGGGCCGTCTCCGGCCAGGCCCGCCAGGGCGCCAGTACCATCACCCAGCAGGTTGCGCGCAACTTCTTCCTGAGCAACGAGAAGACCCTGGTGCGCAAGATAAAGGAAGTCTTCCTGGCCTGGCGCATCGAGCAGAATCTCTCCAAGGATGAGATCCTCACCCTTTATCTCAACAAGATCCCCCTGGGTTACCGGGCATTCGGGGTCGGCGCCGCCGCCCAGGTCTACTTTGGCAAAGACGTCAAGGATCTGACCCTGGACGAGATCGCCATCATCGCCGGGTTGCCGAAAGCTCCCTCCATGCTGAACCCCATACGCTCGCCTGAGCGTGCCTTTGCGCGCCGCAACGTGGTGCTGGGTCGCATGCTGGAGACCGGCAAGATCACCCAGGCCCAGTTTGACGAGGCCTCCAAGATGCCGGTCAAGGCCCGTTACCACGGTGCCGAAACGACTCTCAACGCCCCTTACCTCAGCGAGATGGTGCGCCAGAAGATGGTGGAGCAGTTTGGCGAAGATGCCTACACCATGGGGCTGCACGTCTACACCACTGTCACCGCCAAGCGCCAGCGTGCCGCCCACCAGGCGCTGCTGGACGGCGTCTTCGACTATGACACCCGCCACGGCTATCGCGGCCCGACCGCCCTGCTGTGGAAGGCCGGGGAAACGGCCTGGGACTACGACCAGATCATGGCCCACCTGGCCAAGCAACCGACCTACCAGCCGCTGATGGCCGCCGTGGTCACCAAGATCGGTGACAAGAGCGCCACTCTGGTGCTGAAGAATGGCAAGCAGGCCGAACTCGGCTGGAACGGCATCAAGTGGGCCCGAACCTTCATCACCGACGATCGCCAGACCTATCCACCTAAATCGGCACGGGACGTGCTGAAGGTCGGCGCCCAGATCTGGGTGCGGGAGAAAGGGGAAGAGCTGCTGCTCTCCCAGATCCCTGACGTCAACGCCGCCCTGGTCGCCATGAACCCGCAGGACGGTGCCATCGAGGCCCTGGTCGGCGGCTTCAGCTTCGAGATCTCCAAGTTCAACCGGGTCGATCAGGCTCGCCGCCAGGTCGGCTCCAACATCAAGCCCTTCCTCTATGCCACCGCGCTGGAGCAGGGCTATACCCTGGCGTCCCTCATCAACGATGCCCCGATCAACCAGTGGGATCCCGCCAAGGGCCCCATGTGGCAGCCCAAGAACTCGCCGGCCATCTATGAGGGCCCGACCACCTTGCGCCTTGGCCTCGCCAAGTCCAAGAACGTGATGTCGGTCCGGCTGATGCGCGCCATCGGGCTGGATACCTATATCGATGGCCTGACCCGCTTCGGCTTCGCCCGCGAGCACATCTCGGCCAACGAATCCCTGGCCCTGGGGGCCGCCGAGTTCACCCCGCTGGAAGTGGTGCGCGGTTACTCGGTGCTGGCCAATGGCGGCTTCCAGGTGACGCCTTACTTCATCACCGAAGTGACCGACAGCTTTGGCACCCCCCTGTATCAGGCCAATCCGGCCGCCGCCTGCCGCGACTGCGGTGTGCTGGCCGCCGCCGGGCTCGACAGCGCCGATGCCTACACCAATACCGTCCCTGACTGGAAGGCCCAGTGTCCGATTGACCCTGTCGTGCCCAACAACATGGCGCCCCAGACCATCAGTGCCCAGAGCGCCTTCCTGATCACCGATACCCTGACCACCGCCATCTGGGGTGGCAATGGCTGGCGTGGTACCGGCTGGCGCGCGGCCCGTGACCTCAAGCGTCACGACATCTCGGGCAAGACGGGGACCACCAACGAATCGAGGGATGCCTGGTTCTCCGGTTACACCCCGAATCTGGTGGCCACCTCCTGGATAGGTTTTGACAACCACCAGCGCGGTCTCGGCCGAGCCGAATTCGGGGGCGGCGCCGCCCAGCCCATCTGGATCGACTTCATGAAGACGGCTCTGCAGCAAGTGCCCGAGCGCAAGATGCCGGTTCCCGAAGGGATCATGCAGGTACGCATCGATCGGGAGACGGGTCTGCTGACCAACCGCACCGATGGCGCCAGCATGGAGGAGTTCTTCAAGGAAGGGACTGAACCGACCCGCTATGCGAGCCAGCTCTCCGATGGCAATCAGGTCTACGGCGGCGATGGCTCCAGCAGCGATGGCCCCGTCTCCACCGACGACATCTTCTAAGCTGCCCGTTGAGGCAAAAAAAACCGGCGCCCTGGCGCCGGTTTTTTTATCTGCCCTCAGCCGAGCAGCCCCTTCATCAGGGCCGAGATGCGGGAGGCCAGTTCATTGAAACAGGGGCGACGCACCGAGTAGTGGCGATAGAGCAGGGAGATGGTGCGCCCCGGCACCGGGTCTATCACCGGACGATAGCTGACGCCTCCCTCCTCGGCGTTGGCGGGCACCGCCAGCCTGGGCACCAGCGTCATGCCGCTGCCGGCCGCCACCATGTTGCGCAGGGTCTCGAGACTGGTGCCCTTGAAGCGCTGATCCTCGCCGATGCCGGCGGCAAAACAGAAGCCCATCGCCTGATCCCGCAGGCAGTGACCGTCGGCCAGCATCAGCAACTTCTTGCCCTTGAGATTGCCAAGCGGCACCGCCCTGGCACTGGCTTCAGGATGATGCTGGGGCACCGCCAGCCACATGGGCTCCTGATAGAGAGGGATGGAACCAAAACCGTCCATGCCCTCCAGCTCGGCGAGCACCAGGCAATCCAGCTCCCCCTCCTCCAGCCGCTTGAGCAGCACCTGGGTCTGCTCTTCGTAGAGATAGAACTCCAGCTTGGGGAAGTGTTCCCGCAGATCCTGAATGATGTGGGGCAAGAGATAGGGACCCACGGTGGGAATGAAGCCGATGTGGATCTCGCCGGACATGGGCTCGGCGAAGTGCTGGCCTATGCTCTTGAGCTCGCGCACCTCTTTGAGCACCTTGCGGGCCTGCCGGGCCATGGCATCGCCGGCCGGGGTAAACAACACCTTGCGGGAGGTGCGCTCGATCAGGATCACCCCCAGCTCATCTTCCAGCTTGCGCAGCTGGCCGCTCAGGGTCGGCTGGCTGACGAAGCAGCGCTCCGCCGCCTTGCGAAAATGTTTCTCCTCTTCCAGCGCTACCAGGTACTCGAGATCGCGAAGGTTCATAGGTACTGCATCCTGCCAATCAAAGAGGCCGTTAGCATGCCCAAGAACGGGGCGGGGGACAAGGGAAGCCCGAAACGGGGAGCGCTCTCCCCTGCCCCGCTCACCCGACATGCCCATTGCCGTGACCCTGAGGGCCGGTGCGGCAAACCCGGGCATGGCCCGGATCAGGCCGCCATCAGGGCGGCGAGATGGCTCGCGAAGGCTTGCGGCTCCCCCAAGAACGAGGAGACGGGCAGCGGGATGAGGCTTCCCCCCCGCATCAGCCCGAGGGTCGGGAACCCCTGCCCGCCGAGCCGACGCAGCCAGCCCTGGCTTTGGGCCAGATGCCCGGCGAGATCCACCTGACCAAAGGCCAGGGCGAACGCCTCCGGCGCGATCCCCTGCTCCTGCGCCAGCCGCGCAAGATGGGCCTGGTCGCCGACCCACTGACCGTCAAGGTAATGGGACTGCTGAATACGATGCAGCAGGCTCAAACCATCACCACCCAGCTCGGTGACCGCCAGTATGGCCCGGATGGGGGGCTCTGAGTCGAGCAAGAGGCCGTCCCTGAGCAGGAGCTCGTTGAAGTAGCGCTCACCGAAAGGCTGGCCGGTCAGGGCCTGGATCCGCTCGTCATGGGGGCGGACATGGTCCCGCAGGGCCTGGCCCATGGGCTGGCGGCGCGGGCCCAGCCAGAGGCCGCCCGCATGCAGCGCGATCTGCAAATCCGGGATCCCAGCTGCGGCCTCGAGCAGGGGGGCGGCACCATAGCACCAGCCACAGAGGGGGTCATAGACATAGTGCAGTGTGATGTCGTTCATCTGAGTGATCCTCGGCAGTTGATCAAAAAACCGGGCAATCAATGCCCGGCAAAAAACACAGGGAAAGGGACTCAGGCCATTACCACTTCATCTCGCCCATGTTGACCTTGGCACCTATGGCCAGGCCATCGTCCACCGGCAGGGACGGGAACGCCTTCTTCAGGCCGTCGATCAGCTGATCGCTGTTCTTGGCGGAGGCCAACGCCTGCTCGAAGCGCTGGACGTAGTCACGGGTAAAGGTAACGGCGGCAGTGCCTTTGGGCGCGGTGCCCAGGAAGTGGCCCGGTACCACGCGCTCGGGTTTCAAGGCCAGCAGGTTGTCCAGCGCCTTGACCCAGTTGCTGCGGGCCGCCTTGGTCTGGCTGTCCGCCATCCAGACATGCACCCCGCTGTATACCGGCACGCCGCCAAACGCCGTCTTGATGGAGGGAGCCCAGAGGTAGGCATTCGGGGTGTTCATCTCCTTGATTTCAATCTTCTCGCCATCCAGGGTCAGGTGGGAGGCCGTCATCACCTGCGGCACGGTCAGACTCTTCGGTGCGCCCTCGCCCAGGATCGGGCTCCAGTAGCTCAGCTTGGCATCCTTGGTCTGGTTGATATGGTCAACCACATGCTGGTCGGCCAGCACTTTGACATCCGGGAACGCCGCCATGACGGGCTCCAGACCGAAGTAGAAGTCGGGGTCACCGGCACTGATATAAACAGTGGTCAGCTTCTTGCCGCTCTGCTTGATCATATCGACCAGCGCCTGGCCATTTTGCACGTCGAACTGGGCATCGATCAGGATCGCCTCCTTGTCACCGGTCACCAGTGAGGAAGAGACCGGGAAGATCGCCTTCTCGCCAGGGTTGTAGACGGTCACATTCAGGGGAGCGGCCAGCGCGGCGCCACTCAACAGGGTGGTAGCCAGAGTCAGGTTGCGGACCAGGGTGTTGTTCATCATCTATTCCTCATTAAGTATTCGGGGTTCATGTGATGGACACAGTGTATTGGATCGCCTAAGGTGCAAATACAGCATAAAAAGCGCATCACTGTTGCGCATATCGATCATATAGAGGCACTGAGCATGGACCGACTGACCGCATTGCGGGTCTTCGTCTGCGTGGTCGAACAGGGCAGCCTGAGCGGCGCCGGAGAGAAACTGGAGATGTCCCGCGCCATGGTCTCGCGCTATCTGGCCGAGCTGGAGCGCTGGATGGGGGCCAGACTGCTGCACCGCACCACCCGTCGGCTGAGCCTGACCGGGCCGGGGGAGGAGGCACTGAACCGGGCCAGGGCCATGCTGGCGCTGGGGGAAGAGATGGAGCATCTGGCCATCCGAAGTGACGAGGCCCCCAAGGGGCAACTGCGCATCACCAGCAGCTACTCTCTCTCGGAAGCCCTGCTGGTCAAGGCGGCGGACGACTACCTGGCTCGCTACCCCGGTACGGCCATCGACATCCTGCTGCTGGACAGAACCGTCAACCTGGTGGAGGAGCGGATCGATCTCGCGGTGCGCATCACCAACGATCTGGATCCCAACCTGGTGGCGCGCCGCCTCGGCACCTGCCACTCCGTCGTCTGCGCCAGCCCCGCCTATCTGGCCCGCCATGCACCTTTGCAGCAGGTGCAGGATCTGGCCCTGCACAACTGCCTCACCTACACCTATTTCGGCAAGAGCCTGTGGGAATTTCAGGGACCCGGGGGCCCGGAGTCCGTGCCGGTGAGCGGCAACCTCAGCGCCAACATCTCCAACCTGCTGCTGGCGGCGACCCTGGATGGAGCGGGGATCAGCCTGCAGCCACGCTACTCGGTGCAGGCCCACCTGGAGAGCGGCGCCCTGGTGCCTCTGCTGACCCAGTGGCAGCCCAAGCAGCTGGGCGTCTATGCCGTCTATGGCACCCGCAAGCAGATGTCCCCCCTGCTGCGCAGCTTCCTCGACTTCCTGATCGCGCACATGGCGGACGATCCCCTGTGGCAGGCCAGCTGAGGGCCCATGAAAAAGGGGCCTTTCGGCCCCTGTCATCCTGTGTCGGCTTATGCCTCGAAGCCAAACGCCTTGACCGGCGACTCGCCGTCGTCGGCAGCCTCCTCGTCCACATAGATGTCGCGATAGGCGGCGTAGATGGAGTAGTTGATGGCCGGCAACACCACCAGCAGACCCACCAGCATCAAAAGCGCGCCAAAGAAAATCAGCACTGCTCCCAGCAGCCCCCACCAGAGGAAGGGCCACATGTTGCACAGACAGCCCTTGAAGCTGAGCCTGGCCGCCTGCCAGGCCCCCACGCCGTGGAAGAAGATGAGGGCGGGAGCGAAGGTGATGGCCATCAGCACGGGCACCAGCAAGGCCAGCCCCAGCAACAGGCAGAGCAGGAACCCCTGCGCCTGTTCGGGCGTCAGGGTCAGGGTCTCCGGATCCTGGGAGAGCAGGCCGGTCAGGCCCCACTGATGCAGCATGAAGGCACAGATGAGCAGTATCCCCATGAACAGGGCGAGCACCATCAGTCCCCCCAGCATCAGCGGGGTCAGCCGGTGACGAAAACCGGCGAAGACGTCGGCGAACTGCAGGGGGTGGCCCTCATGACCCCGGCGGGCCACCGCCACCCAGCCGGCGCCCCACACCATGTAGAGCAGCTGGGAGATGAAGCCCCCTGCCGGCAGCTGTTCCAGCAACATGCCCACCAGGAACCAGATCACTATCATGGCCACGCTGGCGCCCATGCCCCTGTTGAAGATGTCGAACCCGGTGCGGATCCAGATCCAGCCCTGCCCTATGGTGTGGCGTCTGGGTTCGCGGCGCAGGGCGCTGTCACTGTTCATCATTGACCTCGTCGAAAATAGGGGCAGATAACCCTGTCATCAGGGCACGCTCACCGTGACCATGATGGTGCCCGTGTAAGCACCGGTGCGCACCACCTGACCCGGCAACCGGGTCGGATACAGCCTCACCTGATATTGGGTGTTGTGGCTGGCCGCCGAGTAGGGTACCGCGATGGCAGTATCAAATGGAATAGGGGTCAGCGTATCCTGCTCGACCATGCCCACCCCGACCCCGGCCAGGCTGGTGGTGATGAAGCGATTCTGGCTGCTGAGCGCCCCCCCGAAGCTGTACTGCAGCGGCACCAGATAGTCACTCGGGATCTGGCTGCAGGTCACGCTCACATTGACGCTGCGCGGGGCATAGCCCCTGGGGATCTCCCCTTCGACGAAGGCACTCTGCGCCACTGCGCCGAGATCGATGGGAATGCTGGTGCCGGCGGGGAACTGGCAGGTCGGCGTCGAGGTGACGCTGATGTTCATCGCCAGGGTGCTGAAGGCATTGGCCGGGCTGGTGTCCGGTGCACTGGCGCGGCGTGCGAAGAGGTGGGCGACGGTGCCGCTGAAGGTCTGGGTACCCGTGACCCCCTTGAGCAGCTTCAGGGTATAGCGGCCGCCGTTCACGTTGATCCCCCCCAGCAGGGAGACATTCAGCAACCCGCCGACACAGGCACTGAGCAGCCCAGTGCTGGTGGTAGTGAAGGGAACTGCCTGGTATCCCCCTGCCGCATTGAACTCGACCTTGAGGCCGAAATAGGGGTTGAGCTTGATGAGAGTCCCCAGAGGATCGGAGACGGTGGGCAGGCTGGTGGTGCCCTGGTAATAGACGGTCACAAACAGCCCCACCGAGATGCCGGTGCAATCACAGGTGGCCGTGCCCGTGGTCGAGAAGGAGGTAGGAGCGTTGGTCCCCCCGGGCTGATAGAGACCGCTATCGGCGGTGATGGCGCCGGTCGCCACGAAGGGACTGGTGCACTGACCATTGACGGCCCGAGCTTCGCCCGCCCACAAGCTCCCCAGCAACAGCAGCGCCGCCACCAGCAGCAAGGAAGGCAGGCCCAGGTTTCCGACGCCGTCACTCATCCCGCTCTCCTCCATGCCTGCCCAGGACAAATTCCTGCTCATGATAATTGCCATCGTCATCGATCCAGCGCAGCCGCCCGCGGGCCCCCGCCGGCACGGCACCCGCCATGGGAAGCGACAGGGAACCATAAGGCAGCAGCACCCCGCCCTCGCGCCAGGCGAGGTGCGGTGTGCGCAGCAGCACCTCGCTCAGGCTGATGTGAAAGGGGCCAGGATTGCTGACCCTAAGTCCGCCCTCCGCCAGCCCCTGCCAGCCAAGCCGGCTCACCGCCTCGGCCGGGGAGCCCACCAGGCCGGACGGCCGGTAGAACAGCTTGATGCGGGTGCGATACGCCAGCTGCACGCTCCCCTGCGAGGCCTGCGCCTTGGGGGGCAGTCCGAGGACATTGAGCCAGAACAGAGACTCCCTGTCCCGGGGAAGCCCGCTCAGATCCGCCCCCAGGATGCGCAGCACCTGCCCCTTCTGCGACCCCAGCCGCATCATGGGCGGCACCACCAGAAAGGGGGTCGAGACATCGGCCGGTCCCTGCTGCTCATTGCCACCATCGACCCAGGCCTGCAGCAGGCTGGGCTCGCTGCCGTCGTTGCGCACCATCAGGCTGGCCTCAGAGCCCCCCTCATAGATCACCCGGGTACGCATCAGGTTCAGGGCGGCCTCGCTGCTTGAGCACCACAGCAGGGAGCCCAACGCCAGCCATGACAGCATGGCGTATCCTTCCAGGGCCCGGCGCCAGCCATGGCAATCAAGGGGGTATCTCATGAACTTGCTCCCGAAGCGAGGCAGCGGGCGGCGACCTGCTGATAGGGCACGGCAGGATCCGGCCGAGGGACCCGATAATCGAGCCGGCACCGTTCATCCCCCTCCTTGCCCCACTGGACATGGAGGGTCCCCTGCTCGCCACGCACGAAGATGAGCCCCCCCTGACCGACCACGGCCACGGCATCGCCGCGGCCATCGACCACCTCGGCCCCAAAGGGCGGCGCACTGCCATCCTGACGCACGGCCTTGAGCAGCAAGGGCTGGCCGACATGGGTCTCGTATGCCAGCTTGACGATGGCCCCCCGGCGCGGGGCGACCATCTGGGCGCTGCCATCTATCTCCACATCCAGCGGCAAGGCGCTGGGATCCAGGCCTATGATGTTGGTACGATAGGGGTTGAGCCCGGCCAGCACGGCATAGCCATCCCCGTCCACCTCGCTGCCGATCCCGTGGCTGACCCTGGCACCCTGGGCGCCCTTGGCTTCCACCAGCGCCATCGTCTCTCCTTGCGTCTGTCCCAACACCCAACCCTCCTCATGGACCAGCAGGGTTCCCTTGGCCGAGGCCACGTACTGGGCGTAACCCTCCCCCTGGCTGGTACTCAACCCCAGCTGGGTGGCCGCCGTCTGATACTGCAGGTTGGCGCCATAGCTCAGGGCCGAGCTGCCACTCACCCGACTCTGATTGCCATAGACACCGTAATAGAAGCGCCCGTCCCGGGTCCCTCCGTTGAGATCCAGTCTGGCGCTGGCGCCCTGTCCCTCCTGATAGGAGAGGGTGCTGCCAAGACGCGGCGATCCCAGCTTGTCCCCGATGGGGATGCTGAGGCTCAGCACGTATTGATCCCCCACCCCCTCCTCCAGGGAGTGGCTGGCCGACAGGGTCAGGCTGCCCCAGTCAAACCCCCGGTTGTAGCCGAGCTGGAAGCTGCTGCTCTCCCCCTGGCCCCCCCAGTAGTCGCGGCGAATGCCGTTGAAGTAGAGATCCCCCCACTCCCCCACCGGCTGGTTGATGTTGAGCTGGAAGCGATTGCGCTCCCGCTGCAACCGGTCCAGCGCCTGGACCTGTATCGCCGCCACGTCGTTGAGGTCGAGATAACCTTCGCTGGAGAAACGATAGGCGGCCAGGGTGAAGTAGGTCTGGGTCCTCTCCATCTGCTTGCTGTAGGTGAGGCGATAGCTCTGACCGGCGAGGGAATCGGGCACGTTCGCGCTGGCGGGCAACGCCCGCGCCCAGGAGCCGGTCACATCCAGGGCCAGGGCGCCGTAGTCCGAGCCCATGGCCGCGCCCCCCAGCAGGGCACCGTAATCCTCGGCGGCTATGGTTCCGCCATACAGGGTCAGGGCATCCGAGAAGCCGCGCCTGTAGGTGCCTTGCAGA
Source organism: Aeromonas sp. Marseille-Q7275 (assembly GCF_965119515.1). NCBI lineage: Bacteria > Pseudomonadati > Pseudomonadota > Gammaproteobacteria > Aeromonadales > Aeromonadaceae > Aeromonas > Aeromonas sp. Marseille-Q7275. The sequence continues at coordinate 3,696 of NZ_CBCPLW010000014.1, read as the reverse complement.
AAATCCGGACCATCGGGGCCCGCATCATTGCGATAGCGTCCCAGGGTCAGGCTGAAGCGGGAGGTGTCGTCTCGCAACATCTGCACCACGGAGGAGAACGGCAGGGTGAAGCTGCGCTCGCTGCCATCCGCCTCCGTGATGGTCACGTCCAGATCACCGGCAAAGCTGGTGGCGTAGAGATCGTCGATGGCAAAGGCGCCGGGGGTGACCTGGGCCTCATAGATGAGGGCGCTGCCCTGCCGTATGGTGACCCTGGCATTGCTCTGGGCCACCCCGCGCACCACGGGGGCAAAACCCCGCTCGAAATCCGGCAGCATGGCGTCGTCGCTGGCGAGCTGCACGCCGGTGAAGGGCACGCTGTCGAAGCTGTCGCCCGGGGTGAAGTACTCCCCCAGGGTCAGCTGGGCTTTGCGGGAGGTGACATCCCGCTGCGCATAGCTGTTGAGGGGCTGATAGCCGCCCCCCTGATTGCCCTGCCAGGAGCCGTTGTGGCGCAGGCGCCAGGCGCCGAGGTTGATGCCGGTGTTGAGGTTGACGCTGCTGCTCAATGGCTCCCCTGTGTTCCCCTGCTCGCTGTAATAGAGGTTGGCGTTATAGCCGACGAAGGCCGCATTGATCCCCTGCACCCACTGCTCAGGCCCCACATAGTCCCGCCTGACCTGACCGAGATAAGCCTGGGGCAAGCTGAGTGCCCCGCTCAGACTGGCCAGATCGAAGGTGAAGCTGGCGCCGGGCACCAGGGCCCCCACCTCGATGCAGTCGCTCCGAAGTTGCTGCTGCACCGCCCCCTGGTCGGGCAGCTTGTCGACCAAGAGCCCCCACTGGGTCAGCTGATCCGGATGAAAGCAGAACAGGGGCGTCCCGGGATCCTCTCCCGCTCTCACCTCCACCTGCTGGCTTATCCTCTCCTTGCCATTGATGGTGATGTCGAGCTGGTAGCGCCCAGGGGGGATGAAGTCGGCACGGGAGAAGCGGGCCAGGTCGATGTTGACCCCCAGGCTGTCGAGCAGGCGGCTGTCAAACTCGATGTCAGCGGGTGGGCTGACCGCTTGTCCGGCCAGCTCGTCCCCCATGGCAAGGGCGCCCCAGAGCAACAGGGAGAGACCGCAGGCGGCGTGCCAGAGGACGGTGGCATGAAGGCAGCAAGAGAGGGGCATTCTGGCTGTCACGGCAAACCTCCCCCTCAGCGCCGGCCTGTGCACCGGGAGCGCCGACCCCAGGGTCCCGCTCCGGCATTTTCCAGGGTCAATTGAAGACGAATTGGCCCACCTCGCGGGCACCATAGTCGTTGAGCCAATAGAAGGTCACGGCCTTGGCATGGACGACCCCGGACAGCGGCTCAAGGGGGAAATCGAAGCTGCCCCCCGGCGCCACCATGCCGCCACTCAAATTGCTGTAGCGCTGCGACGACGCCGTCGCCTGCAGCTCCAGATTGCTGATGCTGACGTGATAGAGGCTGGGGTTGCTGGCACGCAGTGCGTAACCGTCCCCCTGCCGGATCAGGCGCCAGCTCAACTGCTTGGCGGAGCGCTCGACATTGCCAGGCAGCCCGGAAGGCCGGTAGAACATCTTGATCCGTGAGCGGAAGGCGAGCTGCACCAGATTCTGACCCGCCTGGGTCGACTTCACGCTCGGCGGCACCTCCAGCACGTTCAGCCAGAACACCGACTCCCGATCCTGGGGCAGCCCCTGCCCCACGTAGGCCAGGCGCAGGGACTGGCCACGCTGGGCCTCGATGCGGGTGATGGGAGGGGTTACCAGGAAGGGGAGTGCCTCGGCGCCGGGCCGGATGCGGCGATCGCCTGCATCTATCCACACCTGTACCAGCGAGGGGGTGCTCCCCTTGTTGGTCAGCTCCAGGGTGACTTCACGGGCATTGGCCGGGTAGATGACCCGGGTGCCCGAGATCTGGACATGGCCCCAGGCCAGCCAGGGCAGGAGCAGCACGCACCAGAGCATGAGCATCAGCCCCGCCCTGCGGGGCCGATGGATGAGAAGCGCTTTCATGGCAGAGCGCTCAGTGGTAGTCCAGGGAGTAGATGAGATCCGCCGAGACCAGGCCGGCACCGACGGCACCTGTGGCTATGTACTGGGCGCTGTAGTAGAGGGTTGCCCCCCCGGTGGCACTGAAGTTGACCAGCACGTTGTTGCCTGTGTTGGTCCTCAGATCGATGGGGGTGCTGTTGGCCGAGAGGATCTGCACCTCGACATTCTGGGCCGGGTTCTTGCCGCCCGAGGCGACGGCCTTGTTGCTGAGGTTGCCCGTGGTCTGCTCCACCCCGATGTTTTCGAAGTAGGCCCGCACCGACCCCGTGGTCGGGCAGCTGGTGAGGGCGAGGTTAAAGCCTGTCGCCCCCGCGGTCTGGCCTATGCTGCCGAGCGCATTGGTGCTGACGGTCGGCAGGGTCACGGTCGCCGACGCCGTACCGCCATTGACCGCGATGGCACAGGTCCCGGCGGTCACCTCGCCATTGATGGTAATGACCCCGTTGAAGGCGGCAACGGGTGCCGACATCCCCATGGTGAGTCCGAGTATCAAGAGAGCCTTCGTCTTCATCACAACCTCCACCTGTCCCTGGATGTCGCTGGCGACTGCTTTTCTCCTGCCAGTGCCTTGCTGCCTGCCGCCATAGGTGCCATTCAAAGACACCTTTAGTGACACATTAGTAAATAGCACAGAGTTCTCACTCCTGCCCTATTCCAGGCAAACCCTGACGCACCCCATGGCCCGAGGTGACGGACAGCCGGGCAAGAATGTGGCATCATTTTCCCCCTTTTTATCTCACCGCCTTGTTCGATGGAGCCACCATGCGCCGCCTGTTTTTCCTCGTTCTGCTGCTCGGCAGCGCCTCCCTTCATGCCGAACCCGGCTTCATCAGCCGATTGCTCAACCACCCGGTGCCGGGGGGCGTGGCCGTGGTGCCGCTGGGGGATGGGCCCAAGGCGCCTGCCGCGCGCTATCAGGACAAACCGGTCCTGGTGGTGCGAGAAGAGGGGCGGCACTGGATTGCCATCGTCGGCATTCCGCTCAAGAGTCAGGCGGGCCCCCATCAGCTGCAGGTGAGCGATGGCCGCACCCTGGGCTTCACGGTCGGCAACAAGCACTATCGGGAGCAGCACATCAAGCTGAAGAACACCCGCCAGGTCAATCCGCTGGCCGAGGACATGGCCCGCATCAACCGTGAGCTGGCCGAGCAGAACAAGGCTTACCAGACCTTCAGCCCGGCCCAGCCGAGCAACCTGCTGTTCGACAAACCGGTCAACGGCCCCCTCTCCAGCCCGTTCGGGCTGCGCCGTTTCTTCAACGGCGAGGAGCGCAACCCCCACTCCGGCCTCGACTTCGCGGTCGGCGCCGGTACCCCCATCAAGGCACCGGCCGCCGGCAAGGTGATCCTCATCGGCAACTACTTCTTCAATGGCAATACGGTGTTCGTCGATCACGGCCAGGGGCTCATCAGCATGTTCTGCCACATGTCCAAGGTGGACGTGAAGCTGGGCCAGAGCCTGCCCCGCGGCGGCATCGTCGGCCGGGTCGGTGCCACCGGTCGCGCCACGGGTCCCCACATGCACTGGAACGTCAGCCTCAACGATGCCCGCGTCGACCCCGCCATCTTCATCGGCGCCTTCAAGCCCTGATCCGGGCAGCACGAAACGACAAAGGCAGCCCGGGCTGCCTTTGTCGTTCATGGATAGGGG